>NZ_JACADR010000006.1 GCF_016106005.1 Roseomonas rosulenta | reverse complement strand
GGGCGCCCCCACACGGCGCCGGGCGCCGCGGCGCTGCCCCAGGGGGCGGCGTCCTCGGCCGGGGCGGGATCGTGGGCGCCCTCGGCCAGCACGGCGTCGAGCATGCGCTCGAGGTCGATGCGCGGCAGGCGTGCGAGGCCGGTCTCGCGCGCCGCCTCGGCCAGCGCGCCGGCATGCCCGGCGAGCTCGGCGGCAAGCGGATCGCCCATCGCCGCGAGGCCGCTGGCCCAGCGCGCCAGGGTGGTGCAAAGCCGCAGCAGGTCTGCCGTCGGCATGCCCTCGTCCGGGTCGGCGAGGTCGCCCTCGAGCCAAGTGGCGACGGCGTCCTCGTCCGCGGCGCGCCGTGCCTTGCGGCGCGCGGCGTCGGGTTCCTCGGTGGCGAGGCGCTCTTCCGCCTTGCGCAGGCCGGTGGCGATCGCCTCGCGCCAAGTCGCGCCGCCGCGCCCCGGCGTCTCAGGCAGGCAGTCGGTCAGGGCGCGCCGGACCTCGCGCGGCACAGGGCAGCGCGGCAGCTGCAGGAATTCCAGCATACGGCGCGCGTCGAAGGGCGACCAGCGCGTCGCGAGGCCGAGCGGCAGCGCCTGCAGGATGCCGCGCAGGGGCGAGGCCGCGCTCATGCCCAGCCGCGGCAGGTGGCGCCGGCGCAGGGCCGCATCCAGCACCGTCGTCGGGCGGGTGGCGAGCAGCACCACGTCATCCGGATGCGCCTCCGCCCGCAGACGGTCGGCCACCAGGTCCGCGGCTGCCGTCTCGGTTTCCGCCTCCAGCAGTGTGAAGCGCCCGTCGCCCGTGACGTGAGCCTCGCCCAGCCCGCGCAGCATGCCCTGCGCGGCGCCGAGGTCGCCCGCTGCGGGGACATCTGGCGCAGGTTCCTCGACGATGCGCGTGCCCGTCGCTTCCAGGGCGTCGAGCAGGGCGCGCAGTCCCGGCGGCAGGAGGCGCCGCTCGTCGAGTAGGCGGATTAGCCCCACCGCAGGCTCGGGCGGCGGATCATCCCGCAGCAGGGCGAGGGCGCGGCGCAGGCGATCCGCCGGACCTGGGGGCAGCGCCGGGGGAACCGCCTCGGCGGCGGCGAGATCGGCCAGCCGGGGCGGCGGACCCGGTGCCTTCCTCGGCTTCCTACGGCTGCTCGAAACGGTGGCCGGCGAGACCGAGGCGGTGATGGAGGCCAGCACCTGGGTCCATGAGGCGGACCTCGGCGTGGGACAGCTCGAGGCACTCGCCTTCTGCCGCGCCAAGCTCCCCGTGGCCGAGATGCTGCGCCACATGCCGGAGGGCTTCGCCGGCGTCCGGGCCAGCGTGACGGGCGACCGGCGAGTCGCCGCCGGATTGCGGGTGGTGCCGCTGCGGCGCAGCGACGGGGCCGAGGACTGGCTGGCGAGCCTTGCGGCCCCCGCCGCGGCAGGGGCGCGGCTGCGCCTCGGCGTCGCCTGCCCCGACACCATTGCCGGCGAACGCCGTCGCCTGCGGCGTGACCGGGGTCACGGTTGAACGCCGGACCGCGGATGGACCGACGCGGAGAGTGCGTGCCAGCTTCTCCGCAAGACTGCGGTGCGCTCACGTCGCCGCCGAAGCCGGGAAGGACTGCCATGGAGATCGTGCTCGGCCTCGATGCCGATACCTACGCTTGGCCGCTGACCACCAACGGGGCGGCGGCGCAGGCCGGCGGCATGGTGACCGGGCCCGCGGGGCTGATGCGCGTGGTGGAGACGGCGCTCGGCCTCGTCGCCTCGGCGGTACCGGCGGTGCGGCGCCTCGCGCTGTGGCGCGCGAAACTGACCGCGGCGGATGGACCGGCGCGGTTCTGGCACCGCTCCTTCGCGACTGATCCCTTCGCGACGGCGCGCCTGCTGCTGGGCTGGCGGGACAGTCTCGTGGAAGCCGGCTGGCACGCGACGGCGCTCGACGGTCCCGCCGGAAGCAGGATGGCGGCGCTGCCGCCGGCGAGGCGCTCAGCGAGCGGCCCGTCGAGATGCCCGAGCAGCACGGCATCGGCGACGCCGGCGGCTTCCGTCGCGGCGGCGGCCAAGTCCTCGGGCGCCGTGCGCCGGCTGCGTTCGGCGAAGCGGACCGCGGCGTGATGGGTGACGTGCAGCACCGTGGAGGTGAACCGCCAGTCGAGATGCTTCCCGGCAAGCACCACCAGCCGGCGGAGCGAGAGCCCCTCCGGGCCAGCAGGATCGAGCCCGGGTGTCGCAGCAGGACCGAAGGCGCGGCATTCCAGGGCGGTGTGGCGGTCGCCCGGCAGTCGCTCCGGCACAGGGTCGGAGCCGAGGGCCGTCGTGACCGCCCGGAAGAGGCGATCCGCCGCGACCGGGTTACGCGCCGGCGGGCGACGGAGCACCGGCTGCAGCGCACGGTTGCGGCGCTCGGCGGCGCGGCGCGGAAGGGCGATGGCCCGCTCCGCCGCCGAGAGCGCCCAGAGGGGCGGGGGGAGGCTGCTCCTATGCGGCGCCGCGAGCGAGAGCGCGGTGCAGGGCAGCGGGATGATCTCCTCGATGGCGCTCATGTACTTTTCCCCTCGATCCGGTGTGGGATCGTTATCGGGGAGGGGTGCGTCAGAATCGGACGTGCCGCCCGAGCGGGGCGTGGTCAGTCCGTCCCGTGGCGCTCGAGCAGGGCGCGGCCCATCTCCGCCAGGCGCTGCCGCAGCACGGCAGGTTGCAGGACCTCGACCGTGCCGCCCCAACTCGCAAGGTGGTTCGCCATCTCATCCAGGCCGCCCGCGCGGAAGCGCACTACCAGCGTGCCGTCCACCTGCGGCTCGCAGACCTGGCTGGCATGGAAGCGCCAGCCGGCCGCCTCCTTCGCGGCAGCGGCGGAGAAGCGCAGCACCACATCGTGCGGTGCTTCCCGCCAGACGCCGAAGGATTGCGCGCTCAGGGTCGCGACATCGAAGCCTTCGCGCGGCACGAAGCCCTCGCCGGTGTCCTCCACACGCTCGATGCGGTCGAGCCGCCAGACCGCCGCATCCGTCTTGCCCGGCACCACCGCGAGCAGATAGGGCCGGGTGCCGTAGAGCAGGCCACAGGGTTCGAGCAGATACTCGCGCATCGTCCCGTTCGCCGGCCGGTAGCGCATGCGGATGCGGTGCCCATGCAGCAGCGCGCCGCGCAGCGCGGCCAGGACGGCATCGTCCACGACCACCTGCGGACCGGGCCGGGCGGCCAGGCCCTCGCTCGCGAGTTGCGCTTCGACGTCGCTTTCCGCGCGGCGCAGCGATGTCTCGTCGAGCATCGCGCGCAGGCGGTTGGCGACATCGCGCAGGATGGCCGCGCGGCCCTTGAGGCCTTCCTCCTCCAAGCGCAGCGCGGCGGCTTCGACTTCAGCGATCTCCTCGGCCTTCAGGCCGAGCGCATGGGTCAGGCGATGGGTCCGGATGCGCCACCGCTTCGGCGGCGCCTCCGTCGGCACTTCCTCGAGGTTGTGGCAGACCTCCCGGATGGCCTCGAGGCGACGCTCCACCGTCCGCCGGCCAACCTGGAACTCCTCCATCAGGTCCTGGATGCTCTTGCCGTAGCGGCTGCCTGCAAGCGACATGACCATGCGGAGACCGTCCGCGAGTTTCTCCTGGCGTGCCGGCATGCCGTTCCTTTCCCCGGTCCACGCGCGGCGCTTGAGGGCCACGCGGTCGGCGGAAGCCTGCGATGGAACGCCGGCGCGGCTCAAGGCCAGGGGACGGCGCGTTGCGATGCCTGCCACTCGGTCCTCGTATGTGCTTGCCCTGTACCGATGATCTCGGCGGGTGCGGGAGGACACCTATCCGACTTCGGGCGGCGCATACTTCTTGAGGAACATGCGCAGGGAGTCCGCCGACCACGGCTTTCCCGTCGTGGTGCGTGCATCGTGTTCGCCGAGGAACCGGGCCGCTGCCGTATAGTCCGGGATGGACCGCTCCGGTGGCAGGTAGGGCGCGATCAGCGCGAGGATGCGCTTGGCGTAGTCCTCTTTCTCGTGCGGCGCCAGCCGGCGTTGGTCCAACAGGTCACGCCAGTCCTGGAAATGCTTCACGGGATTGAAGCACTCGCCGTCAATCTCGATGTCGCGGGGCGCGAGCGCGATGCATTCCACCGGGGCATTCTTCAGCAGGGCGTGCAGTTCCATGTGCTTGCGCCATCCGTAGCGCTCGCCGAAATTGACGTAGACAAGCGTCGCGCCTTCGGCCCTGCAGATCGCGTAGGCTTTTTCCAGATAGGCTTCCGCGAAGTGCCCGCCGCGGTCGGGCCTCTCCTCCATCCAGGGCACCTCACCGACGATACGCCCGCCGCACCGCTCGACGGCGTAGTGGCGGACGAGTTCGCGCTGATACCGGATGGTGCGGCTTTCCGCGGCGGCTTCCTCTGCCGATTCCGGCAATTTCGTGAAGCCGAAGCGGGGGACGGGCAGTGTCCAGTAGAAACCCACAAAGGCCGGTTCCGAGCGGTGATCTGTCATGCGCTGCGCTGTGCCCTTTTGCCGAGGGGCGTCGGCGAAAAAAACCGACGGCCACGAGTATCGGCATAGTCGCAGACCATGATGCCCGCAGACGACGCCGAGGGCCAGCAACGGCCGGCGCGGCAAGCAGACGCAGGAAGGGCATTGCCATGACCACGCTCCCCGATCTCACCGCCATCATCGCCACCGTGGAGAAGGCCGGCCGCGCGCTGGCGGCAGAGTTTACCCGCCCCGGCGGCCCGCGCGGCCGCGGCGATCACGCCGACATCGACGACACCATCGCCCGCGACCTGCAGCGCGACCTCACGGCGCTCTTCGCCGCGCGCTGGGTCTGCGAGGAGACCGAGACCTTGCCCGGCAGCATCGGCGGTTACTGCTGGCTCGTCGATCCGCATGACGGCACCACCGCCTATCTCGACGGCCACCGCGGCACCGCCATCTCGGTCGCGCTGCTGCATCGCGGCGAGCCGGTGCTCGGTGTCGTCCACGCGCCGCTGCCGCCCGATCGCGGGCCGGACACCATCGCCTGGGCGCACGGGATGGAGGGCGTCCTGCGCAACGGCCGCCTGCTGCCGGCGGCGGCGGCGGAGCGGCGCCTCGATCCCGGCGCCATCGTCTTCGTCAGCCACGCGGCGGCCGGCAAGCCGGTGCAGAACGCGGAACTCGTCGCGCCGGGGCGGTTCGTTGCCCTGCCGTCCATCGCCTACCGCCTCGCGCGGGCGGCTTGCGGCGATGGGGTCGCTGCCGTCTCGCTGAACGGGCCCTGCGGCTGGGATTACGCCGGCGGCCACGCGCTGCTGCGCGGCGCCGGCGGGGTGCTGCTCGACCAGACGGGGGAGGAGGTGCGCTACACGGAGCACGGCGCCAGCCGCGTCGCCTTCTGCTTCGGCGGGGCGCCGGAGGCGGCCGCGGCCTTGGTCCGGCGCAACTGGAACGAGGTGTTCCGTGGCAGGTCGCTGCCGGGCTTCGGCCTGCCGCCGACGCCGCGCATGGCGGCCGACCATCGGCTCGACCGTGCGACGGGCTGCCTGTTCGGGCTGATCGCAGGGGACTCGCTCGGCGGCCAAGTGGAGTTCGCCACGCCGCAGGCGATTGCCCGCAGGCACCCGGAGGGCGTGCGCGACCTGGCGGATGGCGGCGTGTGGAACATCCTCGCCGGCCAGCCGACGGATGACGGGGAACTCGCCCTTTCCCTCGCCCGGACCCTGGTGGCCAGCGAGGCATGGGACGAGGAGGCCGTCGCCGCCGCCTACGGCGCCTGGGCGAACTCTGCACCCTTCGACATGGGGCACACCACGCGCCAAGCGCTTCTTGCCGCGGCGGTTGCGGAATCCGGCAAGGCCGCGGCCGCGCGTCGTGCGGCGAGCCGGGACAGCCAAGCGAACGGGTCGCTGATGCGCGTCGCGCCGATCGGCCTCTGGGCGAAGGATGCGGAGGAAGCGGCGATGGCGGCGGCGGCGGATTCCCGGCTCAGCCACCCGCATCCGTCCTGTGTCGCGGCCTGCGCGGCCTTCGCGGCGGCGATCCATGTGGCGATCGCTGGCGATGACCGCGCGGCGATGCAGGAGGCCGCCGAGACAGCGGCGGCTGCGGACGCGCCGGTCCTGGTCGTGCTGCGGGAGGCTCGGCAGGGCGTCGGGCTGGTGGATGCCCTCTCCAGTTCCGGCTGGGTGCTGCATGCGCTTCGCAACGCGTTCCACCGGCTGTGGCATGCGCCAGACCTGGCGACCGCGCTGATCGAGACTGTGGGCCTGGGTGGCGACGCCGACACGAATGCCGCGATCTGCGGCGCGCTGCTCGGCGTGGCCCATGGCGTCGAGGCCGTGCCGGTCCGGTGGCGGATGCCGATCCTCGCCTGCCGGCCGCTCGAGGAACTCGGGGCACGGCATCCGCGGCCGCGCACCTACTGGCCCGTCGATCTGCCGGATATCGCGGAACAACTGCTCGCGCGCGCCGCGCGGGCACGCGCCGTGTAACGCCCTGCGTCCGATCCTGACGCAGGGCGACGGCAGAATAAGCGAAGAGAAGGAAGCAAGGAATGGATCAAGGACTGATCAGGCTCCAGGTCCTGATGCACGACACCTGGGAAGACGTCATGACCCTGCCGGGCGGGGATGACGGTCAGGTTGCCTTCCATCTGCAGGACGTGAAGCGCCGGTTTCCGAATCACCGGGTGCGCGCCGTGACGGCGCGCGGGCAACTGCTCGACAGCCTGTGACCACGGCCGGCAACACAAACCCACACCTTAGGAGGATGGCATGACCGATGTCTCTCGCGCCCGCGCAGCAAGCAATTCGACTGTCCGTTCACGGGCTCGCCGCAAGCCGGCCAATCCCTTCGCGGTCGGCAGCGTGGTCGTCCATCCCGCGCGCGGCGTCTTCGCGGTGGCGGCCACACAGACCCTGCGCGTGGACGAGCAGGACGTGCCCGCGCTGATCCTGGCCGCGGAAGGGGAGGGCGGCTCCCTGGCGGTGCCGCTGGCCCGTGCCGCGGTGACGCTCCGCCCGCTGACGACGCCGGCGGCGATGCAGGAGGCCTTCGACGTGCTGCGGCGGCCACCGCGCCGCAGCCGCGCGCCCTGGGCCCGGCGCGCGCAGGATTATGCGGCGCGCATCAAGAGCGGTGATCCGATGCGGATCGCGGAAATCCTCCGCGACGTTCATCGGGGCCCGCAGGACGGTGAGCAGAGCTGGAGCGAACGGCAGGTCTTCGAGCGCGCTCTCGATCGGTTCGTGGCGGAGTTTGCCGCCGTCGAGCGGATCGGGCGTGCCGAGGCGCTGCAACGCGTCATGAGCGCGCTCGACGAGCGAGCTGTCATTAGGCGGTAAGGCTGACCACGTCGCCGTTGGCGACGCACGCGCAGGCCGCGAGAACGCGCCGCCAGGCGACGACGCACGCCCGCGCGACGCGCCCAACCACTGACAATGGAGGACAGGCCATGGCCGGAAAGGCCCTGAAGGATGTTGTTGATGCCTGGGTGGCGCGGGAGGAGATCCGCGGCGTCCGCGAGATCGACAGGCCAGACGGCGAGTATTCCATCGCCTTCGACTACAACATCGGCGATCAGACCTTCGAGGTCTTCGTCGATGTGGAAGAGGAGATCGGGTTTCTCTCGGTCTACGTCTACGCGCCGATCCGCGCGCTGGAGAGCCGGGTGGACGAGCTGATTCGTCTGTTCAATCGGAAGAACGGGCATCTCCGCGTCGGCTCGCTGGAGGTGGTCGGCGAGCGGCGCTCGATCCGCTACCGCGCGTCCATGCCGGCGCGGCCGGATGCGCTGCTGCCGGACGACATCGAGCGACTCGTCCAGCTTGGCGGCGACCTGTTCCACGATGCTTTCCCGCAGATGATGGCCGTGCTGTTCGGCAGCGTCAGCGCCCACGACGCCGGTGAGATGGGCAAGGCCTATGGGAGAGACCAAATGTTAAACTAGCTGAAGAAGGGTGGGATCCCAGCGTTGACTTTGCGGAACTGGGGCGTGGCTGCAGGAGGCTGACAATCGGCGGAGGCTGCCTGAGACGTTCTATATCGTTGCGGGAGCTGTCGACCGTTACGCGACGGCGGTGGGTGAAGTTGATGGGCTGGACAGCCCCTGCTGCGCGGCATCGAGTGCTGGGAACTGGTCGTCGCTGGTGACGCCAGAAGAGATGAGCCGTTCGCCACGGGAGTCAGCACCGTCGGCCTCGATCTCGGAAAGCGCGTTCCCCAGGTCCATGGAGTGGATACGGCGGGCGCGCACGCGGCGATTGCTCGAGTACGCGCAAGATTACCACCTGAGGATACAAGGCGAGGTGCAGCCTGCGACTACAACATCGCTGGCAGGTGGGCCGCCGAGCGGTAGTCGGTCGAGGTTGCAGAACAGGCATACGGTCGGGTCACCGCGCAGTGGCGGATCGGAGCCACGACGAAGGCCCGCGACGCCATAACAAAAATGTGCCTGCCGCCAATAAGGGGCTTCTCAATAACCTCCGTACCGGTGAGCTTTATCGAACGCGATAAGTCGATTGCCACCAAGTTCCGGTTCGCCCAAGGGGACATGAGCGTGGCTTGACAGCGTAATCCAGTAATAGAACAAATTATTTTCGGAATCAAAAGGGACGCCTGTCATTCGGGGGAAGGCTCTTGGCAAGTTTTCGATTTCTGCACGCCGCCGACATCCATCTCGATAGCCCATTGCATGGGCTCGCTCGCTATGAAGGATTGCCGACGGAGGAGATCCGGGGTGCCACGAGGGCAAGTTTCGACAACCTGATCAACCACGCGATCGATGAGAAGGTCGACTTCGTGGTGATCGCAGGGGACATGTTCGACGGCGACTGGAAGGACATGGGCACCGGACTGTATTTCGCCCGTGCCATGGGGACGCTCGAACGGGCAGGCATCCTCGTTTACCTCCTGTTCGGCAATCACGACGCCGCTTCGGTGATTACCAAGAGTGTCCGATTGCCGGGCAACGTGCACCAGTTCGGGCACAGGAAGCCGCAAACCCATATCATCGAGCATCTCGGGGTCGCCTTGCATGGCCAGAGCTTCGAGAAGCAGGCCGTGACCGAGAACATGGTCGTTGCATTTCCCGAGACTCGCGTTGGTCACTTCAACATCGGCGTGCTGCACACCTCCCTGTCCGGCCGGGAAGGGCACGCCTCCTACGCCCCCTGCGATGTTAGGGATCTACGGGCCAAGCGCTACGACTATTGGGCGCTTGGACATGTCCATAGCTTCGAGATCGTGGCCTCCGATCCCCACGTGGTCTTCCCCGGGAACATCCAGGGCAGGAACGTCCGGGAGACCGGAGCCAAGGGTGCGGTCATCGTCGACGTCGTCGATCGCGAGGTCGTCTCCATCAATCGGATAGAGGTCGACGCCATTCGCTGGGCGTCGGTCGAGGTCGATTGCACGGGCGCCGATCGAGAGGTGGTGCTTTCCCGCATGCGCGAACGCCTCGCGCATGCCCGTGATACGGGTTCGAATGGGCGCCCGATGATCGCTCGTCTGGTGCTCACGGGCACCACTGAGCATGCGGCAGGGCTGCGAGAGAGCGCCATGTCCCTTAGGGATGAGGCCATGGCTGCTGCGGTAGCCATCTCGCCCGAGCTCTGGATTGAGAAGGTACAGGTCAGGCTCAGGGAGCCGGAAACCCGTGCGAGTGAGCACCTTCCCGGGGATCTGGTTTCCCTGATCGATGAGGCGGTGACCAGCGAGGAGTTGGCGAACGAACTACGGACGGATCTGGCGGTGTTTCTCTCCGCGGTGAAGTCGTCCCTGGGTGAGGCCAGCGATGACGACGAATTCCGTCATTCCGTAGAGAAGGGCGCTTGGCCCCAGGTCATTAGCGCCGCAGCGTCTGCACTTCGGACACGCTTGGCGGCGGAGGGGTGAGATGCGCTTCGTCAGGCTGAGTCTGGAGAAGTACGGCCGCTTTGATGGCTGCGAACTCCAATTTCCAGCCAGGTCACCGGACCTCCATGTCATCAAAGGCGGGAACGAAGCCGGAAAGTCGACTTCGCGATCGGCTGTAGCCGATCTTCTATTCGGCTTCCCTGCTCGCTCGCCTTACAACTTCCGCTTCGACTACCGCTTGCTCAGGATCGGCGCGGTGGTCGAAGCGGATGGGACCAAGTTCGAATTCCGTCGCCGGAAGACCAACAGCAACAGCCTTATCGACGCGAACGAGAATCCAATCTCGGAAAGCCTCTTGTTGGCCATGCTCAAGGGGCAGACGCGCGATACGTTCCAGCTTTCATTCAGCCTGGATCAGGACGCGCTGCGGAAGGGCGGCGCGGCAATGGTCGCAGCGAAGGATGATGTCGGCCAAGCCTTGTTCGCCGCTGGTTCCGGGTTGGTCGGCATATCCGATCGGCTGAAGGCTCTGGAGGCTGAAGCCGATGAGATTTGGGGACCGCGCGCCCGCGCTTCTCGTGCGTACACCCAGGCGAGCCGCGCTCTCGAGGCTGCGCAGCAGGCTGTCAAGGAAGCGAGCCTGAAGCCCAAGGAATGGAAGGATGCCCGGGACGCCCAGGAAGAGGCCTGGAAGCGCCTTAAGGATCTCGAGAGGGAGCGGGATAAGCTTCTCGCCGAAAGTCAGAAGATTGGGAGAATTCGGCGCGTAGCCGGGGATGTGCGGATTAGGCAGGCGCTGCTGCTGGAGATCCAGAATGCCGGCGATTTCGTCGAGTTGACGCCTGCAACCGAAGCAGCGGCGACGGCTGCCATAGAGGAGGCCGACAAGGCGACCCGGAACCGGCAGATTGCCGAGCGCCTTCTCAATGAGATTGAGGAGAAGGTCCGGGCACAGCAGCCCGATCCAGCGGTGCTGGACGAGGCCCAGGCCATCGAGGATCTGGTGAACGTCTCGGGCGCGGTAACCAAGGCGCTGCACGACTTAGTCGGTCTGCGGGCTCAGCGCCAAGTGGACCGCAGGACGCTGGAAGGCCTTAGGGCGAAGGCTGGCGCAGAGGCGGGCATAATCCTCTCCGCGGAGACGGTGGAGAGCCTGCGAAAGCTCGCCGCCGAACATGCGCAGGATGCCGCAGCCCTGCAGGCGTTCACTTCGCAGCAGGACCAGCTCGAAACGCGCCGCAATGCGCTCGAGGCACGGTTGGCCGAGGAGCAGCAGGACGAAGATCCACGCTCGTTGGCAGACGCCGTCGATGCTGCCCGGCGGTTGGGAGCTGACGTGGACGACAGGTGCGACGCAGCCAGGCGCGCCGCAACACGGGCGGCCGCTGATCTGCAAAAGGCCCTGGCCAAGCTGAAGCCGTGGCTTGGCGGCATCGAGGACCTTGCGTGCCTCGCGGTGCCAAGCGCCGAGGAGATCGAGCGGGCTAAACGGGCCTGGGATCGCGAGAAGGAGATGGTTTCTCGCGAGGAGGAAAACGTTCGACGGCTGGAGGGTGAGGTCAAGCGCCTGACCCTTGAGATTGGTGCCGTCGGCCGCGGCGTGGCTATCTCGCCGCAGGAACTGACCGCTAGCCGGGAGGCCAGGGCGGCACACTGGGCGCCGATACGCGCGCATCTCCTTGGACAGCGCGTCCTGGCGGATGGAGCGGGGCAGGCGGAGGCCTATGAGGCAGCCGTCAAGGACGCCGACGAAGTGGCGGACCGCCGTTTTACCTTCGCTGAGGGGTCGGCCCGCTTGGTGAGCCTCGAGGCGGATCGCGCTAGGCTCGAGGAGGAGATCGAGCAGGCAAGGCGGAATGGTAAAGCCGCCGCGGATCGACTGACGGCCGAACAGGAGACGTGGAGGCCCAGGCTGCAGTCGCTCGGCCTCCCAGATCTGGATCCGGTCCAGATCACGGGTTGGCTGGCCCTCCGGGATGCAGCCATCTCTGCCCAGGATGCCCTTGATAGGGCCGAGGAAGAGGCCAGTCACCTCGAGGAGAGGCGCGCCACAGCCGCAGCAGCGTTGCGCCACGCGATCGGCGAGACAGCCGGCGAAGGCGAGGCGGAGGTTGCCGGCGTACTCCGGCGTGCCCAACGCTCCCTTGCCGAGGTAACGGAGCGCCGAGAGCGGCAAAGTAGGGACCGTCGGAGCCTGATCGAGGTCAGGGAGGAGCTTGTCTCGCTGAGCCGGCACAAGACTTCGATTACTGCGAAGCTCGAACCACGCATGAAGGCCTGGAACGCCCTCTTGGCAGGAACGGGCATGGCGCTCGACATCGATGCGGCGAATGCCCGCCTTTCGGCGTTGGACGCTGTCCGACAGGCTGAACAAGCCATCGCCGGTCTGGATGAGCGCATTCGCGGGATCACCGAGGAAGCTGATCGGTTCAATAGGGCTGTTCAGGAGGTGGGCAAGCGCCTGGGGGACGACGTCAACGTCCCCGATGCGGAGGTTGTGAAGCGGCTGAGGGAACGCTTGGCGAGAGCCCGGGCGACCGCGGAGGTGGTTGCCGCCCACCACCAGGACCGCTCGAAGCGTCAAAAGGAGATCGACGAGTCGAGGGCGGCATATGAGGTGGCCATGGACCGGCTGGCACCAGTCTTGGAGCAGACCGGCTGTCGCGATCCATCAGAGCTGTCCGTGGCCATCGAGAGATCCCGGCAACTGCGCGAGAAGCGGGACGATCTGGCGCGCGCCGAGGACGCGATTATCCGTAATGGTGATGGCAAAGCGCTCGATGAACTCGTCGAGTTGGTCATGCAGGCCGATCCTGACGCCTTGACCGCCCAGGCGGAAATGATTGGGCGCCAGGTCACCGACCTGAATGCACGTGTCACTGAGGCTGCCGAGGCTTATGCCACGGCAAAGCGAACGTTTGAGGAGTTGGAGAAGGGGTCGACCAGGGCTCCAGACGCGGCATTCGACGCCGAGCAGGCACGTGCGGAGATGGCGACGCTGGCCGAGGCGTACGTCCTCAAGCGGACCCAGGCTCTGGTCCTGCGGTGGGCTATCGAACGGTACCGCGAGCGCCATCAGAACCCCCTGGTGGCCCGCGCCAGTAAGATCTTCTCGACGCTGACGCTGGGGCGTTACGGGGGCCTGGACGTGGAACTCGACGGGTCATCGCCCCGCCTGCTGGGACTGACCCAGGACGGCACGGGCGCGGTCGAAGTCGACGCCATGAGCGAGGGCACCACCGACCAGCTCTTTCTCGCGCTGCGATTGGCCTCGATCGAACAGACAATCGATGCAGGTATTCGGTTGCCGTTCATCGCCGACGACCTATTCGTAAACTTCGATGATGACCGGGCCCGGGCCGGTTTCCAGGTGCTCGCAGACCTCGCCCGGAAGACGCAGGTCCTCTTCTTCACCCATCATGCCCACCTCGCGGACATCGTGAAATCTGTAATTGGTGAAGAGGCGTACTCGGAGTGCATGCTGGTCTAGGCTTCGGGCGGGCCCGCCCGGAACGAATTCGGAAAGCCCGCGCACATTTGGCACCGCTTCCAGCCGTCACTGGCCTACGGAGGTCTTCGGAAGGTCGGGGTCAAGACGGGCTGTCGTTGGTCGCCCGTGGCAGTAGGGATAAGCGCGTTCCCCCGAGTACACTGCTGTATGCTGCACTGATCGCCCTGCAGATGGTTGTACTGGTCAGGTGGCCGTGAGTAGAGGCGACGGTGGCCCGCTAGCCTCGAGCAATGATTGCCGCACGAATCTCCTCCAGTGTCGCGCCGGTGTCGCTTGAAAGGAACGCGACGCCAATCCGCTCAGCATCCGCTTTGTGGCGCCGCGTGCCCCCGGATACTGCGGGGACAATCCAGGTGCCCTCCTTGGGGTGGACCTCGTGCGTCGTCACTAGTCGCGCAAGCGCCGGATGCAGGATTACCGACGGGCGAAACTAAATCCGTCTCTGTCTGTGCCGCCCAAGGTCGCAGGGCAGGCCTGCCCGTGCCGGTAATTCCGGCGCCGTGCTCAGACGAACGCCTCCAGGGCCCGGAAAAACCCCACCTCGTCCTCCCACGGGATCATGTGGCCGGCGTTCGCCACCCTACTCATCTCGATCTGCGGGTTCAGGACCGCGATCTCCGCTAGGTCCGCGTCCGAGACGACGCCCCCGCGGCCCGCCACCATCAGCAACGTCGGCAGTGCGAGATGCGGCAGGTCGGCGTGGATGTCCTCCGCGTGGAAGCCCTCGTGGCTCGCGATCACCGCGTCGCGGTCGCAGCGGCGCAGCCATTCCAGGCGCGTGCGCAGGTGCTCGTCCGACCAGCCGGGCACGAAGTCCCGCAGCACGGCCGGGTCGGTGCTGGTCCGCGCGAGGTCGAGGGAGTCGAGGAACCACGCCAGGCCCGTGGGATACGGCCGGCGGCCCGGCCCGCTCATTGGCGGGTCGATCAGCACCGCGCGGTTGAAGGCGACGTGGCCGCGCCGGGCCAGGCGAATGGCAACGCGCGCCCCCATGGAATGGCCCATCAGGACCGGCGCGGAGAGGCCGATGGCGCCGACCAGCGCCTCGATATCCGCCGCGTAGCTGTCGAGGTCGTAGGCAAGATGCGGCCCCGCTTCGCTGAAGCCGCGCCCGCGCAGATCCGGAATGACGGTGTCATAGCGGGCACCGAGCCGCTCGCCCACGAAGGCCCAGGTCTGGGCCGGGCTGGTGATGCCCGGCAGCAGCACCAGCGCCGGCAGGTCCGGCGAACCGAAGCGCAGGTAGCTCTGCACGATCCCGTTGGCGATCAGGCTCCGGCGGGTCATGCGTAGCCCGGCGGCGGCACGAAGCCGCCGATCACCTCGCTGACGAGCCTGCCGAACGCGATGGTGCGATGGTCCTGCAGATAGGGCCCGACGATCTGCAGCCCCACCGGGAGGCCGGCCGGCGTGCGCCCGGCAGGCACCACCGTCGCCGGCAGGTTCGGCAGGCTGGCGATGCCAGCCCAGAAGAGCTGGTCGTTGTAATCCTCCTGCCGTCCATTGACGGTGATGGTCCTCGCCCAGCGCGGCCTGTCCTGGTCATGCGGAAAGGCAGCCGAGGCTGCCACCGGGCACAGCAGGACATCGACGGTCTCGAACAGCCGCGCGAAGGCGTCGCGGACGCGTTGGCGTTCCTCGCTGGCCTGGAACCAAGCGCGATGGGACTGCGTCGCCGCGCGCGCCACGCGCGCGCGGTAGCTGCCATCCTGCGGGCCGAGGGCAATGACATCCTGCTCGAGCGCCGCATGGTCCGCCTCCGGCAGAAGGGCACCCGTCGCCCCGCGCAGGACGCGCAGATAGGTGTCGTGGAAGGCAGCCAGGTCCCATTCCAGCCGTGCCGAGCGATCCACCCGCGCTCCTGCGGTCGCGATGGCGGCGATCGCGTTCTCCAGGCAGGCGACGACCGTGTCGTCCACCGCGCAGACCGGCGAACCGAGCAACACGCCCACGCGGAAATCGCTCAGGCGTGTCTGCGCCGGTCGCGGCAGGCGGGCCTGCCATCCGGGTGCATCCTGCGGCTCCGGCGCAGCGAGGAGGTCCATGGCGAGCACGAGATCCTCCGCGCTGCGCGCCAGCGGGCCGCACACCAGAACGTCGAGCGGCGTGCGCGCGATGGGAATGCCGTGCCCCGCCTGCGGCACCACGCCGAAGCTGGGCTTGTGGCCGAACACCCCGCAGTAATGCGCCGGGTTGCGGATGGACGCCCCGATGTCGCTGCCGAGTTCCAGCGCCGACATCCCGACCGCCAGCGCCGCCGCCGCCCCGCCCGAGGATCCACCCGGTGTCGCGCCAGGGTCCCACGGATTCCGTGTGGTGCCGTGGATGGCGTTGAAGGTCTGCCAGTCGGACAGCAGGTAGGGCACGTTACTCTTGCCGATCAGCACCGCCCCGGCATCGAGCAGCGACTGGACCGATGGTGCCGTGCGCGCGGCGATGTTGCCGCGCAGCGCCGGGTCGCCCCAAGTGGTGGGAAGGCCCTCGACGTCGAAGGCCTCCTTCACCGTGATCGGCACGCCGTGCAGCGGACCCAGCGCCTCGCCGCACGCCAGTGCCGCATCGGCCGCCGCGGCGCGGCGCCGCGCGCCCTCCCGGTCCTCGACCACGATCGCATTGACCGAGGGGTTGAAGCGGTCGATGCGCGCGAGGTGCAGATCAAGCAACTCGACGGCCGAGACCTGCCGCGCCCGCAGCGCGGCAGCCATCTCGGTGGCGGAGAGGAAGGCGAGGTCCCCCGCCGCCATCACCCTCTCCGGACGTTGAAGAACAGCGGGAAGCCCTTCGGGATGTCGAGCACGTCCCGCCGGTAGGCCGTCGGCTGCAGGAAGATGCCAAGCGGCACATAGGGCACTTCGCGGAAGGCGGCTTCCTGGAGCGCCGCGCAGGCGGCGCGCTGCGCCGCGAGATCCGTGGCGTCGAGGAAGGCGGTGCGATGGCGCTCGATCTCGGTGCTGTCCGGCCAACCCATCAGGCCGCGCTCGCCGATGCCGCGGATGAACTTGTTGTCCGCGGGCGTCGTGGTGGCGGCGGCGGTAGTGAAGGTGCAGAAGGCGCTCCAGCCGCCCTGCTCGACAGGCTGGCGGCTGTTCCAGCGCTGCGCCAGCGTGCCCCAGTCGAGGGCCTGGTAGTCGACGTTGAAGCCGATGCGGCGCAGCAGGTCGCCGGTCACGAGGCTCATGGCGTTGATGGCGGCGAAATCGGTCGGCGCCATGAAGACGACCCGTTCCCCGCGATAACCCGCGGCCTGGAGCTGCCGCTTCGCCTCGTCGAGGCTGCGCGGGCTCGTCAGCGCCTGCATGCCGGCATCGCTCGCCATCGGCCCCGGCGTGATGAAGCCGATATTGTCGCGCCACATGGCGCGGTCTTCGCCGGCAACCGCGCGCATCACCTCCGCTTGGTCGAGAGCCGCGAAGATCGCGCGGCGGATCGCCGGGTTGTTGAAGGGCGGTTGCACGTGGTTGAGGCGCAGGAAGGCGATGAAGCCGGACTCGTCCTGGATCGACACGCGCACGTCGCGGTGCCGGCGCAGCACCGGCAGCAGATCGGGCAGGGGCTGTTCCCACCAGTCCACCTCACCCGACTGCAGTGCCGCGGCGGCGGTGGCGGCGTCCGGCATGGTGCGCCATTCGACGCGGTCGAGATGCGCCACCTTCGGGCCCGCAAGGAAGCTCGGCGTACCGCTCGGCCGCGGCACATAGCCCTCGAAGCGCGTGTAGACATTGCGCGCGCCGGGCACCCGCTCATTCGCGACGAAGCGAAAGGGGCCGCTTCCGACCATCTCGGTCAGCGGGCGCATCGGGTCGGTGCTGGCGAGCCGCTCGGGCATGATGCACGGGATGTTGGTGCCCGGCTTGCCAAGCAGGTCCGGCAGCGTGGGGAACGGCCTGCGCAGGCGCAGCGTCACCACGCGGTCGGACTCCGCGCGCATGTCCTCGAGCACGTCCATCAGGTCGTAGGCGTAGGTGTCGCGCTTGCCCCAGCGGTTGAGGCTCGCGACCACGTCGCGTGCGCGCACCGGCTCGCCGTCGTGGAAGCGCAGCCCTTCGCGCAGCGTGATGCGCCACAGCTTGCCGTCATTCTCGACGACATGGCCTTCCGCCATCTGCGGGCGGGAGACGAAATCGGCATCCCAGCCATAGAGCGTGTCGAACACCATCAGGGCATGGGCGCGCGTGACGAAGGCCGGCGTCGCGATGGGGTCAAGGATGGCGAGGTCCGCCTGTGGCACGAAGCGCAGCGAACGCTGGCCCTGTGCGGCCGCGAGGCGCGGCGCGGCGAGCAGCGCCGCGGAAAGAGGAAGGAGTTCACGTCGCTTGAGCATGCTGCTGTCCTCGGTGATCCAGGGTTGCATCACGGAAAGCGTGGGGTCGCCGTATCAGGTCGGACCCTGGTTGCGGTCCGATGCGGACGATGTCTTGCAGGAGCCACGCCAGGCATGGCTCCGCGGGCATGGTAGAGCGCCGGCTGAACGACGGCATCAGGGCATATCTCCGATCGGCTGACGTTCAGGCATGCAACGCCGTCGGCACGTCCTCGCCGAAATAGGCGCGTTCGAGCCGGTGCGGCAGGTCGTCCTCCCTGGCGCCGGCCTCGAGCACGATGCGACCTTGCGCCAGGGCATAGACGCGGTCGGAGACGGCCAGGGTTTTCTCGATGAGTTGCTCCACCAGCAGAACCGAGGTGCCCTTCGCGCGCAATTCGCTGACGACGCCGAGCACGCGGTCCACCAGCACCGGCGAAAGGCCGGCGGAAGGTTCGTCCAGCATCAGCAGCCGGGGACGGCGGACCAGGCCCTGCGCCACTGCGAGCATCTGCTGCTGCCCGCCGCTCAGTGCACCGCCACGGTCGTGGCGCTTGGCCGCGATCTCGGGGAAGAAGGACAACGCTTCCTCGATGCGCGCGGCGCGCTCCCCGCGTGGCAGGTCGTAGCCGGCGAGCAGCAGGTTGTCCGCGACCGAGATCTGCGTGAAGACGCGATGCCCCTCGATGACGTGCACCAGCCCGGCGCGCGCGGCCTCCCGCGGGCTTGCGCGCGACAGGTCCTGCCCGTCGAAGGAGACGCTGCCGGCGGTGACCGGCAGCAGCCCCGAGATGGCGCGCAGCAGGGTCGTCTTGCCGGCGCCGTTGGGGCCGAGCAGCGCGACCACCTCGCCCGCGCCGATGCGCAGGTCCACGCCGTGCAGTACGGCGATCTTGCCGTAGCCGGCCTCGAGGCCCCCGACCTCGAGAAGGCTCCGCTCAGGCGCCGAGATAGGCACTGACGACCTCCTTGTGCACGCGGATCTCGGCCGGCGTTCCCGCTGCGAGGACCTTGCCGAGGTTCAGCACGGTCACCTGGTCGCAGATGTCGAAGATCAGGTCGGCGTGGTGCTCGACGAGCAGCACCCCCGTCCCATGCCGGCTGATGCCGCGGATCAGCGCGCCGAGGCGGCGGATTTCCTCGGTCGAGAGGCCCGCCGCGGGCTCGTCCAGCATCAGGAAGGACGGACGGAGCATTAGCGCGCGGGCGATTTCCATGAAGCGCAGCTCGCTGTGCTGCAGCCGGTCGGCGCGCGCGGCGGCGAGGTCGGCAAGACCCACCGCCTCCAGCGCGAGGCGGGCGCGGGATTCGAGGTCGCGCTCGTCGCGCCGCTGGCGCGGCAGGGCGAGCAGTGCCTCGCCGAAGCTCGCGCTGCCGTCGATGGTGCCGCCGATCATGACGTTCTCGAGCACCGAGGCCTCGCCGATCAGCCTGGGCGTCTGGAAGGTGCGGGCGATGCGCAGCCCCGCCCGGCCCTCCGGATCGCCGGCGGGCAGCGGCTGCGCGCCGATCGCCATCGTGCCGGCCTCGGGCCGGTAGTAGCCGGAGATGACGTTCAGGGTGGTGGTCTTGCCGCTCCCGTTCGGGCCGATCAGCCCATGCACCTGGCCCGGCTGCACGTCGAGGTCCACGCCGTCGATCGCACGCACCCCGCCGAAGGCAAGCACGATGCCGCGCAGGCGCATCGGTTCGGGCACCTTCCGATGGCCGAGCAGCGCATCGAGCGCTTCAGTCCGCGGGGCGATCACCCGGTTCTCCGGCAGCTTGCGCCGGCTGCGCGGGTCGATCAGCGCCGCGATGCCGCCCGGCATGGCGAGCACGATGACCAGCAGCAGCACTGCATAGAGGAAGGTGGACCAGGCGGCGAGCGGGGCGGCGATCTCGGGCAGCAGGGTCAGGATCACCGTGCCGAGCAGCGGACCGAGTATCGAGCCGCGGCCACCAATCAGGATGGCGATGAAGAATAGCAGCGACAGGTCGAAGGTGAAGGCATCCGGCGTGATGTAGGTCTGCAGGGTGGCGAACAGGCCGCCCGCCATCGCCGCCAGCGCGCCAGCGAGGATGAAGACCAGCACTAGGAGCCGCGGCTTGCGGATGCCCGAGGCCTCGGCCGCCACTTCCGCGTCGCGCACCGCGACCAGGGCACGACCGTAACGGCTGCGCGCGATGTTGGCCGTCAGCCAAGTGCACACCGCCGCGAAGCCGAGGCAGAAATAGAGGAGGCCCCAGGTGGTATCGAAGGGCGCGGGCATTTCGGGCCCGGTGATGCCGATGCCGCCCCCCGTCACGTCCTGCCAGGCGAGCGTTATCTGCGTGACGATGGTCGCGAAGCCCAGCGTCGTCATGGCGAAGTAGAAGGTGCGCAGGCGCAGCGCCGGCAGGCCGACCACCACGCCAGCCACCGCACCGGCAAGGCCCGCGACGCTCAGCGCGGCGAAGGCCGGCAGCGGCGTGAAGACATTGCCGGCGGCGAGCACGCTGGTGGTGTAGGCACCGATCGTGAGCAGCGCGACGTAGCCGATGGCGAGCTGGCCGGCATAGCCGACGATGAGGTTCAACCCCGCCACCAGCACCCAGTAGATCGCCATGCGGGTGGCGATCAGCCCCCAATAGGCGTTGCCCGTCAGCGGCATGGCGAGCCCGATGGCGAGCAGCAGCAGGAAGGGCCAGAGCGGCGAGAGCGGCCCCGCCACCTTCGGCGCGCTGCCAGTCCGGGCGGGCGCGGTTCCGGTCATCGCGTCCATCAGACCCTCCGCGCCGCCTGCGCGCCGAACATGCCCTGCGGCGCGGCGAGGAGGACGATGATGAACAGCGTGAACACGGCGACCGAGGAGAAGATGCCGCCGACCATGAAGTTCGCCGCCTGCTGGAAGAGACCGAGGACGAAGCCGCCGATCACCGCGCCGCGGTTGTTGCCGAGGCCGCCCAACGCCACGGGGATGAAGCCATAGAAGTTCAGCAGCGGGCCATTGGCGAAGAAGGCGAGCAGCAGTTGCCCGCCTGCGAAGCCCGCCAGCGCGCCGATGGCCCCGGCGAGCGCGTAGCTCGCCATGCGCAGGTTTCGCTCCGGCAGGCCGAGGGCGCGCGCTGCGAAATTGTCCTCGGCGATGGCGACGAAGGCGCGCCCCACCAGCGTGCGGCGATAGAGGTATTCCAGCCCGACGATGGTCGCGATGCAGGCCGCGACCGGCAGCCAGTACTTCTCGTCCCAGACGCCGGTGCCGATGTTGAACAGGCGCGGGAAGGGCTGTGGCTCGGTGCTCCATTCCATCGCCGTGGTGTGCTGGATCAGCAGCGCGACCGCGAGCGTGGTCAGCACATAGAGGTGCTGTTCGAGGCTCTTGAGCACGGGCCGGACGGCGACGATCTCCGTCACCACGCCGATCAGGGCGCAGCAGGCGAGGGTCAGCGCCAGGGCCGGCAGCATCGGCACGCCCAGGCGCAGCATGAACATGGACCCGAAGACGCCGCCGAGCATGCCGAGCTGGCCGGCGGTGAAGCTCATCACGCGGGAGGTGGCGAACATCGTGTTGTAGGTGATGCCGATCAGCGCATAGACGGCGCCGACCGCGAGCCCCGAGGCGATGATGGATGCGAGCATCGGCGTCCTCCCGCGTCGCCCCGCTCAGTAGCCCGGGGCCAGGGCGAAGGCGCCGTTGCGCGCGGAGTTCGCCGCGGACATCACCACTTCCTCCACCGGGAAGCCGTTATGCTGCGTCGGCGAGTAGCTGTAGGTGCCGTAGTAGCCGGGATAGTTCCGCAGGCTGTTCCAGTGGCCGATGATCGCGTCGTTGGTGGTCGAACCGGTCGCGTCCACCGCCTTGGCGATGAGGTCGATGGCGTCAATCGCCGAGGCCACCCACCACAGCAGCGTGTCCTGCAGGTTCACCTTGCCCTGCAAGCGCTGCACCAGCTCCGCCGTGCGCGGCGGCAGGTTGCCCGCCGCGTCGAAGGAGCAGGAACGGTAGCCGATGGCATAGACCTTCTCCCAGTTGGCGGGCCGTTCGATCAGGCTGCCGATCTCACCCGAGGAGAGCGAGGGATGCCCGACGAAGGGCACGTCCCAGTTCATCGTGGCGCGCGTGTTCAGCATGCGCGCGATCATGCCCGTCGAGACCGACCAGATGACGATGGCCTGCGCGCCGGCATTGCGGGCGCGCAGCATGTCCGGCGTCATGTCCGGCTGGGTGGCGTCGATATTCGCCTTGTAGACAACCTCCGCCCCGTCGCGCTGGAAGCCGGCGACCGAGGCGTTGACTGCGCTTACGCCGTAGCCCGTCGTGTCGCCGATCACCGCGACCTTCCGCGCGTTGACGCGGCGTAGGCAGTAGCCGCGCACTGCATCGTCCCACTGGGTGTTGGACGGCGTGATGCGGAAGGCGTTGGGGTAGCGGCGCTCGTCGATCAGCGTGTCCACCACGCAGGGGTGGATGTTCGGCATCTTGGCCCGCGCCATGATGGCTGTCACGGCGAGGGATTCGCCAGAGTTGGTCGGACCCCAGATGGCGTGGACGCGCAGCTGGCTGATCATTTCCTGCGTCGCGTTCACCGCCTTGGTGGGATCGCCCTGGGTGTCGCGTGTCAGGATCTCGATGCGGCGGCCCTTGACGCCGCCGGCGGAGTTGATGGCCTCGGCGGCGAACTGCACGCCGCGATTGAAGCCGACACCGGGGGCGGAGCTCGGCCCCGTCAGCGCGGCGAGCCAGCCGATGCGGATCGGCTCGTTCTGCGCGATGGCCGGGCGGGCGAGGGAGGCTCCTGCGACGAGGCCGGTGCCCCCCAGGGCCAGTGCGCGACGCGTGATCTTCATGGTTTCGGTCCCTCCGTTGTGGCCGGTCGTCGCGGTGCGGCGCCGGTCCTTATGATTGCAGGTGGCGGATGTAATCGCTGTTCAGGGTGAAGCCCCAGCCCGGGCGTTCCGGCACCAGGGCGTCGCCCGCGTCGAATTCCAGCGCTTCATTGTAGAGCCGAGAGAACCACGGCATGTACTCGAGATAGATCGCGTTCGAGAGAGCGCCGAGCACCTGGATGCTCGTCTCCGGGAACAGGTGGCTCGAGATCGCGATGTCGTGGCTCTGCGCCATGTGCCCGATACGCATGAATTCGCTGACACCGCCGGCGCGCTGGAGATCCGGCATCAGGATATCGGCCGAGCGCAGGTCGAGCATGCGTCGGAAGCCGTAGCGCGTGTATTCCGTCTCCCCGCTGGCGATCGGCGTGTCGAGCGCGGCCGCGACGCGCGCGAGACCTTCGAGGTCCCAGCAGGGCAGCGGTTCCTCGAACCAGGTGAGGTTGAAGGGTTCCAGCATGCGCCCGAGGCGGATCGCCTGCGCCTCGTTCAGCCCCTGGTTGGCGTCGGCCATGAGCGCGATGCGTGGGCCGATCGCCTCGCGCACGGCACGCACGCGCGCGGCGTCCTCGGCGGGATCGGCCTTGCCGAGCCGCATCTTCACCGCGCCGAAGCCCTGGGCGACGAAAGCCTGCGCCTCGGCCACCAACTCATCCACCGTGTAGGACAGCCATAGCCCGCCGGAATGGTAGGCCGGCACGCGGTCCTTCGCTCCGCCGAGCATCCGGTAGAGCGGCAGGTTCGCGGCCTTGCCGGCCGCATCCCACAGCGCGCCGTCGATCGCCGATATGCCCATCACCGCCACACCCTGGTGGCCGATGAAGTTGATGTCCTTCCAGGCGCGCGCCCAGAAGCCGCCGATGTGCCCGGCATCGCGCCCGACGATCAGGTCCGCGAGGCTGTCGACCATCTGCCGCAGCACCGCGGTGCGACGGTCGTGCAGGGTGAAGATCAGGTTCTCGCCTGTGATGCCCACATCGGTGCGGACCGTCACCAGGATGACACCGAAGCGGGAGATGGCGCCGAGCGCACTACCAAGCGGCTTGTCGAGCGGCAGGACGACTGGCGTCGTCTCGACGGCGGTGACCTTCATGCCGACGCCCTCGCTTCGGTGCGCACCGGCGGGGTGGTGAGGTAGCGCGCCAGGATCGCCGGATCCGGATCGCAGCCAAGGCCCGGCCCCTTCGGCACCGCCACATGGCCGTCGCGCGCCCGCACCCAGGGGTCGAAGGGGTTCGCTTCCATGTCGAGCCACAGCACCTCGACCAGCGGCCGTTCGCACAGCGCGGCCGCGACATGCAGCGTCGCGACGAAGCCTGGGCCGAAGTAAGGACAGTGCGGCACCACCTCGACGCCATGCGCCTGGCAAAGGCGGATGACGCGGACCAGTTCCCCGATGCCGCCGACCTTGGTCACGCTGGGCTGCGCGATGTCGATCGCGCCGGCTTCGATCAGCGCCTTGAAGCCGAACAGCCCGGCGGTGTTCTCGCCTGCAGACAACGGGATGCCGTGACGGCGCAGGCTGGCGAGGCCGTGCGCATCCTCCGGCGGCCAGACCGGTTCCTCGAGCCAGTAGAGCCCGTCACCGGCCAGCGCGGCGGCCATGTCGCGCGCCACCGGCGGCGTCCAGACGCAGTTCACGTCGAGCATGATCGCGGCATCCGGCGCCGCGTCCTTCGCCGCGAGCACCGCCTCCCGCGTCACCTCGTGCAGCTTGATGTGGCGGTAGCCGGCGCGGCGGGCATCGGCGGTGTTCCTCGCCACTAGGCCAAGGTCATTGGCGTAGGAAAGCAGGCTCGCATAGGCCGGCAGGCTCGCGCGTTCCCGTCCGCCGAGCAGCGCCCAGACCGGCTGCCCGGCGCGCTTGCCCATCAGGTCCCACAGCGCGATCTCGACGCCGGAGACGGCATAGAGATGCGCCCCGTTGCGCCCGAGCAGGTGCGTCGCGTGCATTAGTTCGCGCGTCAGAGTTTCGATCGCGCGCGCGTCGCGGCCGACCACCAGCGGCGCGACTATGGTGTCGAGCGCCGCCTTGGTCGCCGGGATGGCTGCATGGCCGAAGGCCTCGCCCCAGCCGACCAAGCCGTCCTCGGTCTCCACCCGCACCAGCAGGATCTCGAGCCTGTCCCACGACCGGCCGGCAAAGGGGGGATGCGGCCCGCCCATCGTAAAGGGCAGCGCAACGACGGAGGTCTCGACGGAAGTGATGCGCATGGACGTTCCTGCGGCGCCCCGCCCCCTCTTGGTGGGGATCTGTCGGGCGCCGCGGGAGGCATCCTGCGCGTGCTTCCCGATAAGCTCAACATCCGGAGACTTATAAGAATATAAGATGAGATGATGCGACTGACGTACCGCCAACTAGAAGTCCTTCATGCCGTCGCCCGGCATGGCGCCGTCACTGCGGCCGCCGAGGTGCTGGGCGTCTCGCAGCCGGCGGTCAGCATGCTGTTGCGCGAAAGCCAGGCAGCCGTGGGCTTTCCGCTGTTTAGCCGCCGCAAGGGGCGCCTGCAGCCGACTGCCGAGCTAAGCGTCATCCTCACCGAGATGGAGCGCGTCCTTCAGGGCGTCGCCCGCATTGACCGGCTGATCGACGGCATCCGGGACATGACGGTCGGTTCCGTCGTGGTCGCCGCCACGCCGACACTGGCCGACCATCTGCTGCCGCGCGCTATCGCCGCGTTCCGCCGCTCCCGCCCCGGCATCCATGTCGAGGTTCAGACGATGGACAACATCGGCGTGATCGAATCCGTCACGCGGGAACGCGTCGATGTCGGCTTCGTCCTCTCGCCGCTCGTGGCGGAGGAGGCGCAGATCGTCGCGCTCGACGAGACCGAGCTCGTCTGCGCCGTGCCCGCGACTCATCCATTGGCCGGCCGCGGCAGCGTCAATGTCAGCGATCTGGTGCCATGGCCACTAATCAGCGTCGGGCGTGGCCTGCCGCTTGGTGACCTCGCCGAGGATGCCTTCCGTGCGGCGGGCCTCAAGCGCCGAATCGCGATCGCGGTGACGCAGACCTCGGTGGCCCTGTCTCTTGTACGTGCCGGTGCGGGGATCGCCATCGTGGATCCCTACGTCGCGATGAGCGGCACGCCTGCGGACCTAGCGCTGGTGGACCTCCGTCCCAGGATCCCGGTCGGCGCCGCCGCCATCATCCAGCGTGGCAGGCTGCTGTCCCGGGCCGCGCGGTTGCTGCTGGCGACGACGCGGCGGGTTGCCTCGCTCCGCATGAGTTAGGGCAACGGGCGGGCGCAGCCGGGCGGCAGCTTCGGAGATCGCGGACTGATGAGCGGCGTCGCGGCGGGGCATGCACTCGACCGCACGGATGTATCCCTCGGCGCGCCGCGCCATACGCCCGTCGTCGCGCGCGCGGTGGTGCAGGAAGCGAGCTACCAGCCGGTCAATGAAGGAGGCCGCGACCAAACCACGCCGGGTTCGCCGAAAGACCTGATCTGCTTAGATATCACTCTCTTCGAGATGCCTCAGGGCGGAGCGATCTTCGCGGTCGGCGGCATGAACCTCATCGGCGCGCTGCCGGTATCCGAGCGCAGTGAAGCCCTTCGTGCAAAGGCCAACGCGAATGGGTGGAAGGCTGCAGCCGCGATCGCTGAACTCGAAGGTCAGATCGTTGGTTTCGTAAGGGCCGCCGGGGAGGCCGACCGGAAGGCTGTGGCGGCAGAGGCGATGGCCGCAGCCGCAGAGCGCGAAGGGGAGTGCCTGAGAGAACAGTTGGTGACGATGACCGCCGCGCTTGCCGCGGCGGCGAAGCCGAGGAGGGCCGGCTCAGGCAAAGAGCCGGCACCTGAATCCTGCGATCCTCGCGATGATTGCAGACCTCGGTATCCACCGGCCTGGCGGGTGGTTCCTATGGCGCGGTCATCATAGCGAAAGCGTTGGAAAGAACTGTACGTGCAGCGTCAGCTTGAGGAACACAGAATTCACCAGGAAAAATCTAATCTCTTCGAACGTTCTTAAGTTTCTCTGCGACATGATCGGGCCGAGCGTGGAGATACCGAAGAAGGCTGGAAGCCGTCTTGTGTCCGCTCTGCTGCTGCAATTCTCCGATAGTGAGGACCTCAGCCTGCCTAGAAAGGCCCTCATGTCGCAGGTCGTGGAGGCGGAGATCGGGGCACTTGGCAATTTCGCGCGCCCGCTTCCAGCGATAGGCTTGCTCGGACTCGGAGAGCGTGAAAAGGCGCAGATTGGCACCCGCCGTCATGCCGTGAATTTCGTCGTGCGCCTCAATGAGTGGGCGTAGCGCTGACCATGCCTCATTGCTCAGGATGACCTTACGGCGCACCTGCTTTGTAAGGCCCCCGCCTTCTCGAATGGAAATCCAGCGAACCGCACCTCGGCTCTTGATCCATTCCCGCTTTATGCTTCGGACTTCACCGGGCCGCATGCCCGTCTCGATCTGCACCGTGATGAGGGCCTCCATTTCCGGCCCATCTGGCACGTGGCGGAGCGCAGCGATAACCCGGTCCCATTCGGAAGGCTCGTTGGCCTCCTTGCCGGTTAATCGGCGGTCACGCGACGGCGGGAGATTGGGCAGTTCCAACAGCGGTACGGGGTTCTTTATGTCCAGTCCCCGCCCGCCTTTACCCCGCGCCTTTGGTTGCGCCGCGAAAAACTCGAACACTGCGGACAAGCAGTAGATTTCGTTCCGCACCGTGCTCGCATTTAGCCTCTGTCTCTGCGTGCGATGGTCGATGAACGATTGAAGGTCGTGAGCACTCACAGAATCCAGCCGCTGCGACGCTATCTTGATCCGGTGGGTCGCCGCGAGGAGCCGTCCGGCAAGTTTCGAAAGGCGGTCACTGTTAGGCTCTGGGCGCGCGCGCTCGGCGTCGAGCGCGGCAACCAGCGTTCTTCTGTCTTCCTCGGCATCAGTCCAGCGACGAAGCCTGTCGCTGTTGGTCTTTTGTGTCTTTTCGGTGCGTCGATGAAGACCATCGCTTGAGTCGAGGTAGTGCTGGATAGCACGCCGCAGGCTCCAAGCGGGTGAAGGCGAGGGCAGAGCGTCATCCGTCTGGTACTCAGGGCTGGCGGCGCGCTGGGCGGCTCGTGCGGCAAGTCGTTCGGTGATGGTCATTGGCTGCGTTGCTTCGCCGGGCGTAGCCGGTCGGGCAGGTGGCGCAACGACAGGGACGGCAGTCTTCGGTGGCGGCAGATAGGCGGTTGGGTCGAATGGGGCGTTATCGGTCGCCTTCGCGATCGCATCTTCGACCAAGATCCCCCAGCGCTCGGCATCGCGCCGTGTCGCAAAGGTACGATTCAGCCGGATTCCCCTCATCCGGATCTGCGCCGTGAAGCGCATGCCGTCACGCGTCGGACGGGCATTGATGGTGGCCAATCTCGCCTCCAAGTGCAACGAGAGTGCAACTCTTAGGCCATCAAAGCCGTCAAGTCACTAGAATTTCTATATAATTAGGTGGTTTGCTAAACCGTTATAGGATGTCAAGTCCTATCGTGGGTTCGAATCCCATCCCCTCCGCCAGATATCCTGTAATTTCAATAATGAATGGAGAGGCAGTTCTGTCGGGTCCACGATCGGGTCCACAACTGACCCGCCACTACCCGGACACCTGATCCGTCCCGCTGATTGGGCGCCGGATCCACCGGCCTCGCTCCGCCGCGCGCCACCGCCCGAGGTGTGCGGCGCCGGCCGCGTCCCAGGGGCCGGGGCCGGCCTCGAGCAGCCGGAGCGGCCCTAGGCTTGGTAGCCCCACGGCGGACGCCAAGTGAGCCGGCCAGATAGAGCGCCAGGGCCTGGGCCTTCCAGTGCGCGCCCCGCCGCCGGCATCGGCATCACCGCCGCAGGACCGAGCATCACGATGAGGGCCTCACCGTCCCCCGGCAGCACCATGCCCCGGATTTCCGTCCACTCCCCGGCCATGCGGTCGCCTTCGGCGGATGACGCTCGCTTATGCTCGTTTCCATCGGTCAGCGCCTGTGAGCGACGAAGCCGGCCGCGCGCCCGCGTCGCGTGGGCCCACCGCACGGCGTGAGCGAACGCAGAGAGAAGGCAGCCGGGCGCTCTCGGTGCGCGAAGGGCCCGCAGGGGCCGGAGTCGCCCAGGCCGTGCACGACAAGGGCTGGCCGTCCCGCGGGACAGCGAGCGCCGCGCAACCGTGCCCCGACCGCCACATATCGCATCGCGCTGCTGGGCAACGAGTTGGACCATCGACGCCGACGGCGGTGGTAGGCTCTGGCTGGATCGAGGGTGCCGGACCCGGAGGGCACCTGCTCGCCGGCATCTACATGGTCAGGCCGTGGATCCGCGACCGCTCCGCGGCGCACCTGCCGCGGGCTAGGCACTCCGGCCGCTCCCACCCCCAACCACAGCCATCCAATCGCGGGCCGTGGGGGGTTACAGATGAGCACGCCTCTAAGAGTTCCCTCGGGTTCCCCGCGTTCTGCGATCCGAACGCCCGACGGCCTACCGCCCGCCGACCACGATCTACAACCAATTGAACCGCTGGAGCGCATGCGGGGTGAAGGACGCCGCCAAACCGGCGCGGAGTCATCGGTGGTATCGCCTTCGACTGCGCCCCGCGACGTACTCACGGCGCTGCTGGTTTCCGCCGGGGGCGCAGGCGCAACAATACCCTTGGTGCTGCCATGCAACCCGGAAGCCGTACCCGCGTTGTCCTACTGAAGGCCAGCGCCTTATTCCCTACACCGCCGCTTGTGGACAAGTCCCAGTCTATCCGGGGTGCCTTCCCAATCCGCGCCAGCGGCCGTTCCAAGGACGTATGTCATGAATCTTCGAACTCTGATGCAGGCCGGTCCGACCAAGGCCAACGAACTGTTTGCCAGATTGTCCGAGACATCGGACGGCGCACTGAAGACCCGGGAAAAGCTCTTTACCGAACTCAAGGCCGAGCTGGAATTACACACCAGCCTCGAGGAGCAGCACCTCTTTCCTGTCCTGAGGCGGAATTCTGAGACCAAGGATCTGGTTGCCGACGCGATCCGCGACAACAGGGAGGTGCGCGCGAAAGTTGCGGAGCTTGACGGCATGGCGAAGAACGACGCGACCTTCTCGGAGCGTCTCGCCGACTTGCAGAAGGTCTTCCGTCAGCATGCTCGTGACGATCGGAAGGGGCTCCTTCCCGCCGTTCAGCGTACGCTGAGCGACGAGCAGGTCCAGGGCGTGATGGACAAGATGGAAGCTGGCATTGCCGAGGCCGAGCAAGCCAAGCAGGACGAAGCTGAGGAGCGCAGGGCGAACACCAGGCAAGACCGCGACCAAGCTGAACTTCTCGCGCGCGAGACCGCACTGCAGAAGCAGGCAGACGCAAAGGCTGAACGTGAGCAGGCCGCCGCCGAGCACCGCCTGCGTGCTCAGACGCGCGAGCTTGCCGAGGTGGTGCTGAAGCCGGCTGCCGTGGCGGCGAAGATCGGCACCAAGGCTGCCAGCCAGATCGCCGCAGCGGCACTCACTCAGTCGCCGGCGCTGGCCCTGACCAACATGTTCATGTGGCCCTGGCTGGGCGCAATGCAGAGCGCGCGGCCGAAGGACTCCACCAGGCCGCGCGGCGTGTCCGGCATGGAGGAGGTCATCGCGCTCGGCGAGGAGGTCCTCGAGGTCGGCAAGCGTACGGAGAACCGCGGCACGGCGCGGATTCGCCGCTTCGTGGTCGAGACCCCGGTTGAGCGGGAGGTCATGCTGCTGAGCGAGCGGGTGGTGGTGGAGCGCCGCCGGCCGGTGAGCGACAAGGTCACCGGTGAGATCCTGACCGAAGTGACCGTCGAGATCGTCGAAACCGAGGAGGTTCCCACGGTCGAGAAGCGCCTTCGCCTTCGTGAGGAGATCGTGGTCCGGACCGAGCGCACGCAGCGCGTCGAAACCGTGAAGGACACGGTCCGGCGTGACGAGGTGGAAATTCTGCAGCCCAGCCGGACCCGGAAACCGGTCGCTGCCTTCACGTAAGTCGGCGATTGCCAGTCCGGACGCCGCCGCAACGGCGGCGTCCGGCAACCGGTTCGCATTCCAGCATGTGGGACAGGCGCTTTACGTGAAGCGGAGCTGCAAACGTGAGGATGCCGTGATGAACTCCATGTCAGAGCGAGTACGCGCCCAGATGGCCGTTGTCGACGTCGACGGCGTGCATGTGGGCATCGTCGATCGCGTCGAGGATGCATGCATCCAATTCACGCGTACCGAAGGTTCCGATCACGAAGCGCACGGGCCCATTCCCGTCAGTTCCGTCGAGACGGTCGAGGGGGATACGGTGAAGCTCAACGTGACCGCGAAGGCTTCGCGCGAAGGAGAAGGCCCTTCCGTGGCCAGGTGGTCCGGCGCGAGCGAGCGGGTGCAGGAACCGGCGACTCACTTCTACGTGCCGGATGACATCGTGTCGGATCGCCAGCTGTCCGATGCGCAGAAGCGCGCAGCGCTCGGCACACTCGAACAGGATGCGCGCCAGCTGTCCGACGCAACTACCGAGGGGATGGTGGGTGGCGAACGCAGTAACCTCGATGAGATCCTGGCCTCCAAGGCCAAGCTGGGCCCGAAGGAAGACGCGGCGCAACCCGCCGAAGATCGGATGCATCCGATGGCCCGGGCGATTCAGCAACACCCGCTTGCGTGCCTGGCGCTCGCGGTAGTCACCGGAATTGGCGTCGGCGTGTCGCTCCCGCGCTGACGACATCTGTGGCCTTGGCGAAAGGCGAGGCGATGCTGGCGGCGCGCAGCGCTGCGGTTCGTCGCCTGTGCTTGCACCGTTGGCTCCGACCGTGTGCCGGTGGCCCGCAAGGCGGCATCGGTCCGAAGCCGTTGGTTATCACGATTCCGTTCGCCTCCCGAGGGGCTCTCCCATGTCGACCAACAACGTCAGGACTCAGCCGCTGACCGACCTGCTCGGGAGCCTGAGTCTTGCCGGATTGCTCGACAGCGCGATCGGTTCAAGCAGTCTACTCCCAGGCACGAGTTGACCGATCTCCGGGGGGTCGGAGCCCTGATCGCGGGGCCGCATCGGCAGAATGCCCGGGCACAACTCGATGTCAGGGCTTCGCCCGAGACTGGCCTGCGCGTGACCATTCGCTTGCAGCATCTGGTTGCCGCCCGAAGCCTGGACCTGATTGGTGGCCATCGGGCCCGCGTCGGATCTGAACCTTTCGGGGGTCCGTGCGTTGGTTCTACTCACCGTATGATCGTCCGGGTGGCGTCGTCCCGGAGCAGGAGATTGATGACGCATGCCGGCGACCCCGCCTACGCCGCAACGGCCCCACGTCCCGACAGTCCAGCCGCCCGGTCTGCAGACGCTGCTGGCGGTGCTGCTTGGCGTGGTCGTTGTCGTAGCGCTCCATCTCGGCCGGGAGGTACTGATCCCGGTCACGCTGGCGATGCTGCTTTCCTTCGTTCTGGCGCCCATTGTCGACGGTCTGCGGCGCCTGGGCATCTGGCGTGCGCCGGCGGTCCTGCTCACGTCGTTCATGGCGCTCGCCGCCGTGCTCGTCCTGAGCGCCGTGATCGGTTTGGAGCTGGCGAGTCTCGCCGACGACTTGCCGCGCTATGCGATTGCTGTCGAGCAGAAGGTAGAGGCGGCACGTACGGTTGCCCAGCGGCAGCTTTCTGGTGTGCTCGATAATGTCGGGCGCGTGCTGAACCACGGAACTCGTTCCACGTCGGCCGACGGGCCCGGCGTCACGGGTTCCCGCCCGACGACGGGTGACGGACCCCAACCCGTGCTTGTCGAGCTCCGCTCCCCCGACCTGTCTCCCCTGGAACTGGCCGGACGATACCTCACCCCGATCCTGTCCCCCCTGGCCACTGCCATCATCGTTTTCGTCGTCGCCGTCTTTGTGCTGCTTCAGCGCGATGATCTGCGCGACCGCCTGATCCGCCTCGCTGGTGCGACCGACCTGCACCGCACCACGACCGCGCTCGACGATGCAGCGCGACGACTCAGCCGGTTCTTCCTGCTTCAGCTGGGGCTGAACACCGGCTACGGCCTGGTGATCGGGCTTGGCTTGTTCGTGCTCGGCGTACCGGGCGGGCTGCTGTGGGGCGCGCTCGCAGGACTCATGCGCTATGTCCCCTTTGTCGGAGGCATCCTCGCTGCGGTGCCTCCAATTCTACTCGCTGCGGCGGTTGATCCCGGCTGGACAGCCGTCCTCTGGACGGCCGTGCTGTTTCTTGTGGGCGAAGCCCTCGTCGGTCAGGTGGCCGAACCGGTCGTCTTCGCGCACAGCACGGGCCTGTCGCCCACCTCGGTCATCATGGCCGCGATCTTCTGGGGCTGGATCTGGGGGCCGATCGGGCTGATCCTCGCCATGCCGCTCACCCTTTGCCTCGTTGTGCTCGGACGTCATGTGGAACGGCTCGAGTTCCTCGATGTCATACTCGGCGACCAACCTGCGCTGACACCTCCCGAACGCTTCTACCAGCGCATGCTGGCGGGAGACCGGGACGAGGCGCTGGACCAGGCGGAGCAGCTGCTCAAGGAGCGCTCTCTTACCTCCTTTTACGACGATGTGGCGCTCAAGGGATTGCGGCTGGCCGCGGTAGACGCCGAACGAGGCGTGCTTACGCAGGAGCGGCTCGACCTGGTAGCGGGCGCGGCCCTGGGCGTCATCGCCGACCTCACGAGCCACGGCGACACGAATGGCGCGGCGAAGAAGGTCAAGGACCGGGACGCATCGCAGACATCAGCACCCGAAGGTATGGCGCTGACGTTGGAGCCTTTACCAGAAGCCTGGCGGTCGGAGCGAGCCGTCCTCTGCGTGGCCGGACGTGGGCCGCTGGACGAGGCAGCGGCAGCGATGCTCGCACAGCTTCTGAGCAAAAACGACATTGGCGCCGCCCTTCTGCCGCATGCCGCGGTTGCGCGTGACCAGGTGGGGAGCCTCGAGCGCACAGGCGTACAGATGCTGTGCATCTCGTATCTCGAGATCAGCGGCAGCCCGGCACATCTGCGTTACCTCATTCGCCGACTTCGGCAGCACCTGCCGGGTGTGCCAGTCCTGGTCGGTCTGTGGCCGGCGGAGGAGGCCGTGCTGTCGAACACGGGAATGCAGGCAGCGATCGGCGCCGACATCTACACGACGTCCCTGCACGACGCCGTCGAAGCCTGCTTCACCGCCGCGAGGACAACCGACGCGACGCCGTCGGCACTTGCGGGGCACTAGGGGGCCCGGAACTGCCCAGGGGCAACCATCGGCGCCACGGAGCGTTGAGATGACCATGACCGAAAAAAGAAACGCCACGATGGAACCGAAGCCCGGCGCGAACGCACCACCCATGGACGGGATCGTTCATGGCCTCACCGTTTTCCTGGCGGACAGCTACTTGCTCATGGGCAAGACCCAGGCCTGCCACTGGAACGTTACGGGGCCGAATTTCCACGGCCTGCACACCTTGTTCGAGGTGCAATACACCGAGCTGTTCAAGGCGGTCGACGTGATTGCCGAGCGCATCCGCGCGCTGGGAAGTCCCGCACCGATGACGATCGAGGGAATGCTTGCGCAGGCGACGCTCGAGGAGCGGGCGCGCATCCCCGACGCATCCGGGATGGTGCGCATGCTCGGCGACGATCACCACACGCTCTCGGCTGCGGCCGCCACGCTTGCCGAGGAGGCGGAAGACGACCTCGCGACCCACGACCTGCTGGTGGCGCGCATCGCGGCCCATGACAAGGCCACCTGGATGCTGCGAAGCCACTCGGCCTGACCCATCACTTGCTGCAAGGAGTACACACCATGTCGTCCTATCCGACGAACAAGACGTCCGGCATCGGCGAAACCGTGTCCGATCTGAGCCAGACGGCGAAGGACGCCGCCGGCGAAGAACTCGCGGCCCTGCGCGAGAAGGTCGAGGCGCTCATGCGCGACCGCGTTACGCCGGCGCTGGCCGAGGCCGCCGGCCGTGCCGAGGATGCCGCGCATGGCGCCATGGATGCGGTACGGCGGCAGACGGGCGCGCTGTCCGCCAGCGTGCGCGAACAGCCGATTGCCGCGATCGGTGCGGCGGCGCTGGCCGGTATCGCTATCGGCCTGCTGCTGCGGCGCTGAGCCATGCGGCTGTTGAGCCTTCTCGGCGTCGCGGCGCAGGCGGAGGGCCTCCGCCTGCGCCGCACGGTGGGCATGACGGCTCGGCGCGGTGCCTGGCTGGCCGCGGCCAGCCTGTTCGGCGTGGCGGCGATCGGGCTTGCTCATGCCGCGGCGGTGATCGGATTGGCGCCGCGCGTCGGTCTGGCCGCAGCCTGTGGCATCGTCGCAGTGGCTGACCTCGTGGTGGCGGGGATCCTCGCGCTAGTGGCGCAGCAACGGCGCGATCCGGTGGCGGAGGAGGCGCTCGCGCTCCGTAGGATGATGCTCTCGGCCGCGGCGCGCAGCCCGATGCGAGAGGCGGGGGCGCTCGTGGGTTCGGCGCCGGTGCTCGGCGCAATGGCCGGGGAGGCGATCGCAATCTGGCTCCGCCGACGCTGAAGCAGCGCAGTCTGCTGTCATCTGACTGATGATGCCCCACCGCGGCGAGGGCCGCCTGTACCGATCGAGCGGTCAGGGCAGATGCTTCGCGCGCGAAGGGTGGCGTCGGCGGGGCGATCGGTCCGCCGGAAGACGCTCCATGTCTAGGGCCTTCGCGGGCGAGATTGCGGCAGCGGGCAGGGATGGGATCGGCCTCGACCCTCGCCCTCGTCCCGGCGGAGACTGACGCGTCCGGTCGTCGACGGCCGGCTTGATCGGATCAGGCCGCGGCGGCTGCCAGGCCCGAGGAGCAGACCTCGGCGCCGTCGCGCCACGTGGATCGGCCTTGCACACGGCACGCGACGGCGGGCTGGCAGAACCCGGTGACCTTGGTCGCCGGACCAGCCCATCGCCACCCCGAACGTCGCCGCTGACCAGCCTGACGCGCAGCCCTAGACCGATGTCCGTGCTTTCGGCGGCGGCGCGTCGGTCGGCTGCCTGTTCTTCGCAGGGTCGACGCAGACCGCGCGCACTCCGTTGAAGAGATCCCGCCGCGGCCGGTTGCCCTGGATGGTGACGTCGCCTCGCAGGTCGTCCGAGGTGAGCGTCGGCGATCCCAGTTGGGCAGCATGTCGTCCGGCGGGGTCGCGGGCCGCGAGTGATGGCATGAGGCGCATTTCGCTCGTGGCATTCTCGCCAGACAATGTGTGGCGTTGGCCGTGCCGGAGCGGGACCGAAACCCCCTGCCGCCGCGCAGCGCACTCCGAATGAGGACGGACGCTGCAGGGATCCCCGCTGCCAGTCGATCAGCCCCGGAGACATTGAACGGGCGCAGCAATGCAACCAGACCGCGGCATCGGCGTTCTTGGCGAACGAGATATCGTCGGGGAGCGGGACGGATGAAGCGTTCACATGCACTTCTGGTCGGATTGAGCTTCGCCATGCCGATAGTGCCACTGCCCAGCCATGCACAGGCCCCGCCCGTACTGCTGTACACGCAGGCGCTCTCGCCCGCCGCGACCGTCCTCATCCAGCAGAAGCTGCAGCAGGCGGGCGTCTACGCGGGCCAGGCCGACGGCATCTGGGGGCCGGATAGCCAGGCGGCACTGGAACGCTTCCAGCAGACGCGCAACCTCCAGGTCACAGGGCAGCTGAACCAGGCCACGGCAGCGACGCTCGGCGTGGCGCCCGGGGAGTTGCTTGCGGCACGGCCTTCGCAGCCGCCCGCGGCGGCTTCATCAGGCGTGGTGATGCCGGACATCCTGGGTCCAGCCGCGGTGCGGAACGTGCAGCAGCGCCTTCGGTCGCTTGGATTCTATCGCGGCGGGGTCGACGGCTTCTGGGGGCCCGGTACGCAGGCTGCCATCGAGCGCTTCCAGCAGGGGCGCGGCTTGCAGTCGACGGGCCAGGTCAATCCAGCGACCTTGCAGGCGCTGGGTCTCGATCCGAACAACCCCGCGGCGCCGCATCGGCTCCAGTAGAAATCGACGGGAGCAGCATGGGCGCGGTCCCAGGACTCGCCACCCGTTGACGCACAGAAATCGCACGAGGCTATCGCGATCGCACAACACGCTGGAGGGTTCCATGTGACAAGGCTCATTCCTCCAATGCTCACACGCGGCTCCTCGGCATCGCCGTGGGCGAGCCGCGCACCCGTGCGCGAAGAGCTCTTCAGCGTCGAGCGTCTCGAGGAGCACGCGCGCAGCCTCGCCGTCGCACAGACGGTCTCCGCGAAGCCCAGCAAGGTCTACCCGCTGGCACTGCGACTGACGGACAACCGCAACGTACTGCTCGACGCCTACCGCATCATCGCCCGGGCAGCGGAGGGAGGCGCCGCCATCACGCCGGCGGCGGAATGGCTGATCGACAATTATCTCCTCGTTGAGAAGCAGATCCACGAGATCCGCGGCGACCTGCCGCCGCGCTTCTATCGTCAGCTACCTAAGCTCGCCACCGGGCCCTTCGCGGGCTACCCGCGGGTCTTTGGCCTTACCTGGGCATTCGTTGCCCACACCGACAGCCACTTCGCGCCCGAGACACTGTGCCGCTACGTGCGAGCGTATCAGGACGTTGAGGTGCTCACGATCGGCGAGCTCTGGGCGATCGCGATCACGCTCCGGATCGTGCTGGTCGAGAATCTGAGACGGCTGGCAGCGCAGATCATTGAAGACCGCGCATCATGCCAGGTTGCCGACGAACTCGCGGATCGGCTGCTGGGCGCCGGCGGGCGCGCTGCCGAACCGCTCGCGGCTGTGTTGGCGCATCCTGACGGCGCGCAGCCGACGAATGCCTGTGCGGTCCAACTCCTGCACCGGCTGCGCGATCAGGACCCCAGGATCATCCCGGCTCTGACCTGGCTCGATGAATGCCTTGCGCGACGGGGAACAACGGCTGAAGCGGCCGTGCGCGAGGAGCACCAGCGCCAAGGCGCTGCGAGCGTCACCGTCCGTAACATCATCACCAGCCTGCGCCTGATCTCCGACATCGACTGGAGCGCGCTCTTTGAAAGCATGAGCCTCGTCGACGACGTGCTCGCCGAAAGCGACGGCTACCGGGACATGGATTTCCCGACCCGCAACCTCTACCGCAGCGCCATCGAGGAGCTCTCGCGCGGGTCGGGGCGCCGGGAGACCGACATCGCCCGCAGCGCGGTCCTCGCGGCGAGGCAGGCCGCGCTTGAGGCACCGGACGGCGCAGACGGCCGCAGGGCGGACCCGGGCTATTACCTGCTTGCGGCTGGCCGGCCCGCGCTCGAGGTCGCCATGGGCTTCAAGCCATCCCTGCGCCGTCGGGCCTGGCTGTTGAACCAGGCAGTCGGCATCGGTGGCTATGTCAGCGCGATCACCATTGTCGCGGCCTTCCTTCTGCTGCTGCCGCTCATGCTTCTGCGCGCGGGCGGGCTCGACGGCAGCATGCTGGCGCTGCTCGGCGCGCTGGGTGCCGTCCCGGCCCTGGACGTCGCCGTCGCGCTGGTGAACCGCGGCACGGCATGGGGCTACGGGCCGAAACTCCTACCTGCCCTGGATCTGAACGACGGCGTGCCGTCGCATCTGCGTACGTTGATCGCGGTGCCGATGCTCCTGACGTCGCAGGAGGCGATCGAGAAGCAGATCGAACGACTGGAGGTCCATCATCTGGCGAGTTCGGACGGCGACCTCCATTTCGCCCTGCTCTCGGACTGGTGCGATGCTCCGCGCGAACGGATGGAGGGCGACGCGGCTCAGCTCACCGCCGCGGCGGCTGGCATCGCCGAGCTGAACCGCCGCTACGGTCCGGCGCCCGGCGGCGACAGGTTCCTGTTGCTGCATCGCCGGCGACAGTGGAATGAAGGCGAAGGCTGCTGGCTCGGCTGGGAGCGCAAGCGCGGCAAGCTCCATGAGCTGAACCGGCTGCTGCGCGGCGCGACCGACACGAGCTTCATCGAGGCGGCCGATCGACCGGTCGTCGTGCCGGCCGATGTCCGCTACGTCATCACACTCGACGCCGATACGAGGCTGCCGCGTGACACCGTCCGGCGGCTGATCGGCAAGATGGCACATCCTCTCAACAGGCCGCGGCTCGACCCGCGGACCAGGCGGGTCGTCGAAGGCTACGCGGTGCTCCAGCCGCGGGTCACGCCCTCCCTGCCGGTCGGGCGGGAAGGCTCGCTGTTCCAGCGGATCTATTCGAGCCACAGCGGAATCGACCCCTACGCCTCGGCTATCTCCGACGTGTACCAGGATCTGTTCGGCGAAGGCTCCTACGCCGGCAAGGGCATCTATGACGTCGATGCCTTCGAGGCCGCGCTTGCAGGCCGGGTGCCGGAGGCCACGCTGCTCAGCCACGACCTGTTCGAGGGGATCTTCGCCCGCGCGGGCCTTGCCACCGATGTCGAGGTCGTCGAGGAATTTCCCGCCCGCTACGACATCTCCGCGCTGCGCCAGCACCGCTGGGCGCGTGGCGACTGGCAATTGCTGCCATGGATCCTGGGATACGCGCCAAAACCAGCGGGGAGTGGCCAGGAGGCCGGCGCCGTCCCGGGGATCGGACGCTGGAAGATGCTCGACAACCTGCGCCGGACTCTATCGGCGCCGGCCACGGTGCTGGCCTTCCTGGCCGGATGGACGCTGCCCTTCCAGGCTGCACTCGTCTGGACAGCATTCCTGCTCCTAACGATCGTGCTGCCGACGCTTATTCCCGTCATCAGCGCAGTCCTGCCGCGCCGTCGCGGCCTCACGCCGCGCAGCCACCTGTGCGCGCTCGGCCACGATGTGAGACTTGCGCTCACCCTCGCGCTGCTTGTTGTCACCTTCCTCGCGCACCAGGCCTGGCTGATGGTCGATGCGATTGCGCGTACGCTCGCGCGCCTTCTCGTCACCCGCCGACACCTGCTCGAATGGGTGACCGCTGCGCAGGCAACGATCGAGTGCAGGTCCGACCTGCTCGACTTCCACCGTCGGATGGCGGGCGCGCCGGCGATCGGTGGCCTGGCTATCCTCGTTGCATCTCTGTCAGGTCAGGGGACCGGGCCACTCGCGGCCCCCTTCGCGCTGCTATGGATCGCCTCTCCCGGCATTGCGTGGTGGGCAAGCCGTTCGCCGCCTGCAGCCGGCCGGCTGGTGGTGTCCGAAGACGACGCGCGTGCTCTGCGACTGATCGCGCGGCGAACGTGGAGCTTCTTCGAGACGTTCGTGACGGCCGGCGACAACATGCTGCCGCCCGACAATTTTCAGGAGGATCCGAAGCCGATCGTGGCGCATCGCACGTCCCCGACCAATATCGGCTTATATCTTCTCTCCGTGCTCAGCGCTCGCGACTTCGGATGGCTCGGCACCGCGGACGCGGTCGAACGGCTCGAAGCGACCTTTGCAACCATGAGCCGTCTGCCGCGCTTACGTGGCCATTTCTACAACTGGTACGACACGCGCGACCTGCGGCCGCTCGATCCAGGCTATGTCTCCACCGTCGACAGCGGCAACCTTGCAGGGCACCTCATCGCAATCGCGAATGGCTGCCGGGAATGGCGTGAACTGCCGCTGAGCGCGAATGCGCGCATCGCCGGCATCGGGGACGCGCTGGACGTCACTCGCGACGAGGCTGTCCGCGTGCGTGACGGGCGCCGGACCCAAACGGTGACGTGGCAGCAGCTCGACGACGCGCTCGCCGCATTCAAGACCGATACGCGCCGGCCGTCCGTGGATGGAGAGCCCATCGCGGAACGTCTCGCGGGACTTGCAGTCCAGGCCGAGGTCGTTGCCGACATCGCCGCCGCGCTCGCCGCCGAGCGGGGCGACAATGCCGGAACGGACATGCTGTCCTGGGTGGCAGCGGTGCAGAGATCGATCGAGAGTCACCGCCGCGACCTTGCGGCGCCGGCCTGGCCTGACGCAGCCCTGGGGGCTCGCCTCTCGGCTTTGGAGGAAGCTGCCCGGACAATGGCGCTTGCGATGGAGTTCGGCTTCCTGTTCGACCACGACCGCAAATTGCTCTCCATCGGCTACCTGGTGCCCGAGGGCAGGCTCGATCCAAGCTGCTACGATCTACTGGCCTCCGAGGCGCGGCTCGCGAGCTTCTTCGCGATCGCCAAGGGCGACGTCGCGACGCGCCACTGGTTCCGTCTCGGCCGCGCGGTCACGCCGGTTGCCTCGGGCGCTGCGCTGATCTCGTGGTCGGGTTCGATGTTCGAATACCTGATGCCGTCGCTCGTCATGCGCGCGCCGGCCGGGAGCCTGATCGAGCAAACGAACCGCCTGATCGTGCGACGACAGGTCGAGTACGCGACGACACTCGGCGTGCCCTGGGGCGTCTCGGAATCGGCCTACAACGCCCGCGACCTGGAATTCACCTACCAGTATTCGAGCTTCGGCGTCCCGAGCCTCGGCCTGAAGCGGGGCCTCGGCGAGAACACGGTTGTCGCGCCATACGCAACGGGGCTTGCCACCATGGTCGACCCCACTGCAGCGGCGCGGAACTTCCGGCGCCTCGCCGAGGTCGGTGCGCTCGGCCGCCACGGGTTCCGCGAAGCCCTGGACTACACGACGATGCGGGTGCCGGAGGGCCAGGACGTCGCGATCGTGCGCGCCTTCATGGCGCATCATCAGGGCATGACCGTCGTCGCCATCGCGGACGCGCTGCTCGATGGCGCGATGCGCACCCGGTTCCATGCGGAGCCCATCGTCCAGGCGACCGAACTGCTGCTGCACGAGCGCACGCCGCGCGATGTCACCATCATGCCGTCATGGGTCGCCGATACACACTCGGCCGTCAGGCTTCAGGAGATCGACCCCCCGGGTGGCCGACGCTACACCTCGGTGCAGGATGGCGCGCCCGCCACGCACCTTCTCTCGAACGGCCGTTACACGGTCATGCTGACCGCAGCCGGTTCGGGCCAAAGCCTCTGGCGAGGCCATGCCGTGACCCGGTGGCGCGAGGACGCCACCTGCGACGATCTGGGGTCCTACATCTTCCTGCGCGACACCGCCAGCAACGAGATCTGGTCGGCTGGCTTCCAGCCGTGCGGCGACGAACCCGATGACTACGACGTCGTGTTCCACGAGGACCGTGCCGTGTTCACGCGGCGCGACGGCGCGCTGACCACGACGTTGGAGGTGCTCGTCTCGGCCGAGGATGATGCCGAGGTCCGGCGCATCTCGATTGCGAACACCGGCGACCGCATGCGGGAGATCGAGGTCACGTCCTATGCAGAGCTGGTTCTGGGCCCGCAGGCGGCCGACGTGGCGCACCCCGCGCTCTCGAAGCTGTTCGTCGAGACCGAGCATCTGGCCGACATCGGCTGCATCCTGGCGACTCGCCGGCGACGCTCGCCGGCGGAACCCGAGATCTGGGCTGCGCACCTCGCCATCGTCGACGGCGAGGCTGTGGGCCGGCCGGAGATCGAGACCGACCGGGCCCGATTCCTTGGCCGCGGGGGCAGTATCCGCAGGCCAATCGCGATGTCGGATCGCCGATCGCTCTCAAACACGGTCGGCACGGTGCTCGATCCTGTCTTTGCGCTGCGCCGGCGCGTGAGGGTTCCTCCGGGTGCGGTTGCGCGCGTCACGTTCTGGACGATGGCCGCATCCTCCCGCGACACGCTGCTCGAGCTCGTGGACAAGCACCAGGACGCCACGGGCTTCGATCGGGCCGCCACGCTCGCCTGGACGCAGGCGCAGGTGCAACTTCATCACCTCGGCATCGATTCGGGCGAGGCGGGTTTATTCCACCGCATTGCTGCTCACCTGATCTATGCCTCGCCAATCCTCCGCCCTTCCTCCGAAGTCATCATGCGCGGCGGCGGTGGGCAGCCGGGGCTATGGCCCCTGGGAATTTCCGGGGACCTGCCCATCCTTCTTCTGCGCATAGGCGAGGTCGAGGAAATCGGGATCGCCCGCCAGTTGCTGCAGGCGCACGAGTATTGGCGGATGAAGCAGTTCGCCGTTGACCTCGTGATCCTGAACGATCGCGCTTCTTCCTACGTCCAGGATCTTCAGGTCGCGCTCGAGACCCTGGTGCGGACGAGCGAGTCGCGGACACCACCGCCGGACGGCAGACAGCCCGGACGTGTCTTCGTGGTGCGCGCGGACCTGATGTCGTCCGAGACGGTCGCACTGCTCGCGGCAACGGCACGTGTGGTGCTCGTTGGCCGTCGTGGGCAACTGTCTCATCAGCTCAACCGTGCGCCACAACGCGGTGTCGCGGTCCCAGCTCCTGCGAGACCGATGGCCGCGACTGTCATGCCCGTTGCTTCGCCGCCCCTGCCAGAACTCGAATTCTTCAACGGCCTCGGCGGCTTCGCTAAGGACGGACGAGAGTACGTCACCATCCTGGGCTCCGGCCGATCGACACCCGCGCCCTGGATCAACGTCGTCGCCAACCCCGCCTTCGGCTTCCAAGTGGCGACCGAGGGCGGCGGCTACACCTGGTCGGTCAACAGCCGCGAGAATCAACTTACCCCCTGGTCGAACGACCCCGTGGCCAACCGGTCTGGCGAGGCATTCTACCTGCGGGACGAGGACACCGGCACGTTGTGGAGCCCAACCGCTTTTCCCATTCGCAGCAACGGGGAGACCTTCGTTGGCCGCCACGGTCGCGGGTACAGCAGGTTCGGTCACTCGGGGTACGGAATCGAGAGCGATCTGCTTCAGTACGTACCGCTGGAGGACCCGATCAAGATTTCGCGCCTCGTGCTGCGAAACGCCTCGGGCCGCGCGCGCCGAATTTTGGTGACTGCATATGCGGAATGGGTTCTTGGCCCTTCGCGCTCGGCGACGCTTCCCTTCGTCACGACGGAGATTGACGGCGAGACCGGTGCGATGTTCGCGCGCAATCCCTGGAACCCGGCCTTCGCGTCGCGCGTGGCCTTTGCCGATCTTCGCGGCCGGCAGACGGATTGGACTGGAGATCGGTGTGAGTTCATCGGCCGCAACGGGACGCTGGCTCGCCCCGCCGCGCTTGCGCGCGTGGGTCCGCTGTCCGGGAACACCGGGGGTGGGCTCGATCCCTGCAGCGCCCTGAGAACCACGGTCGAATTGCCGCCTGGTGGTGTCGTCGAGATCGCCTTCTTCCTCGGCGAAACCGCCAGCGCCGAGGAGGCGCGCAGCCTGATCGCGCGCTATCGAACCTGCGACCTCGACGCCGCGAAGGCGGAGGTGGATCGCTACTGGGACGATGTCCTTGGCACGGTGCAGGTACGCACGCCGGACCGGGCGACGGACATCATGCTGAATGGCTGGCTGCTGTATCAGACCTTGGCCTGCAGGGTCTGGGCGCGCTCCGGTTTCTATCAGGCGAGTGGCGCCTACGGCTTCCGGGATCAACTGCAGGACGGCATGGCGCTCGCCGCGTCACGCCCGGCGCTGACGCGCGAGCACCTCCTGCGTGCCGCCGCGCGACAGTTCCCCGAGGGCGATGTGCAGCATTGGTGGCTGCCGCATTCCGGCCAGGGCGTGCGCACGCGGATCTCGGACGATCGGGTGTGGCTCGCCTTCGCCGTCGCGCATTACCTCGAGGTCTCGGGCGACACGGGCGTACTCGATGTCGAAGTCCCCTTCCTGGAAGGCCAGAGGCTGACGGCAGCCGAACACGACAGCTTCTTCCAGCCGACCGTTGCCGATGAGACGGCCACGTTGTTCGAGCACTGTGCCCGCGGCCTCGATGCGAGCCTCGCGCTCGGCAGTCACGGGCTGCCGCTGATCGGCACCGGCGACTGGAACGATGGGATGAACTGCGTCGGCGAAGGAGGGAGTGGCGAAAGCGTATGGCTTGGCTGGCTTCTCGACGCTGCCCTCGCGGCATTCGCGCCCATCGCCGCGGCGCGTGGCGAGGCTGACCGTGCGGAACGTTGGCGTGGGCATGCCGTGTCCTTGCGGGCATCGATGGAACGCGAGGGATGGGATGGGGACTGGTACCGGCGCGGCTACTTCGACGACGGCACGCCGCTGGGCTCGGCCGCCAGCGAGGAATGCCGGATCGACTCGATCGCGCAATCCTGGGCCGTCCTGTCGGGCGCGGCGGATCCGGCGCGCGCGGCGCAGGCCATGGCGGCGGTCGGGCGCGAGCTGATCCGTCCGCAGGATGGCCTGGCGCTGCTGTTCACGCCGCCCTTCGACAAGACACTGCTCAATCCCGGCTACATCAAGGGCTATCCGCCAGGAATCCGGGAGAATGGTGGCCAGTACACGCACGCCGCCCTCTGGTCCGTCATGGCGTTCGCTGCGCTTGGGGAGGGCGACAAGGCGGCCGAACTGTTCGTGATGCTGAATCCGATCAACCACGCCCGAACCCGGGCTGGTGTCCACCGCTACAAGGTGGAACCCTACGTCATCGCCGCCGACGTCTACTCCGCGCCGGCCCATGTCGGACGGGGCGGCTGGACCTGGTACACCGGCTCCGCCGGATGGATGCAGCGCGCCGGCCTCGAGAGCATCCTTGGGCTGCGCATACGGGGCGAGACCCTTCTGCTGGACCCCTGTATCCCCCGCGCGTGGCCGCGGTTCGAGGTGACCGTCGCGTGCGGCGCGGCGCGGTATCTGATCCACGTCGACAACCCCGACCGCGTCAGTCGCGGCGTAGCCGCCGCCACATTGGATGGTACGGCGATCAGGGAGCGTCCTGTGCGTCTGCCGTTTGTTGACGATGGTGCACGTCATTCGGTCCATCTGACGCTTGGATGATCGTCGCTATCGTTCAGGCAGTGGAGTGGGCCCCTGGACCCGGACAGGCGGGCGGATTGGATCTGACCGGGGTACCGGGCTTTCGAAGGATGGAAGCCCATGGCGAGATACCGATCCCGCAGTCTCGCGTTCAAGCGTCAGGTCGCGCAGGAATACCTGGCCGGGGCGACCCTGCACGGGCTCGCCAAGCGCCACGATATCTGGCGCAACCTGATCCGTGTCTGGGTGGAGAAGTGCGAAGCCGACGCCTTCGACGAGGACGCCCGGGCAGCCGACCTCATCCAGGCCTACGAGGCGCGGATTGCCGTGCTCGAGCGGCTCGACGGCAGGCAGGCCCTGGAGCCGGAGCTTCTGAAGGGGGCGGTGCGCTTCGCGGCGTCGCCGAGAGGCGGGCCTATGTCCGCGATCGTCGGCGCGGCGGCGTCTCGCTTGCGCGGGAATGCCACCTGATGGGGATCGCCCGCTCCACCTTCTGCGATGCGCCGCGGTTCGATGTGACGACACCGCCGTGGTCGAGGCCGTGGCGGCGATCTGCGACGAGTTCGGGGGCTATGGCTGGCGCCGGGTCCAGGCCGCGCTCCTGCACCTGGGCCTGGTGGTGAACCACAAGGAGGTCTGCCGCCTCATGCGCGAGCACGCCGTCCAGCCCAGGCGCCGCCGGCCGCATTCATCACTCGGACCGCGGGTCGCAATACGCTGCAAAGGCGTATCGTGAGCTGCTGGAGGCCCATGGCCTGCGTGGCTCCATGCGGCGGCGCGGCAATCCGCACGGCAACGCGAAGGCGGAGACCTTCATGAAGACGCTGAAAGTCAAGGCCGCGTATCCGATGGCCTACGACACCTGCGAGGACGTCGCCGCGGATCGCCCGCGGTTTATCGAGAATGTCGACAACCGCGGGCGGCTGCACTCGGCTTCAGGCTACCTGAGCCCCGTGCAGTTCGAGGAGCAACAGGCCCGGCACCCTGTCAAAGCCGCCGCCTGACATTTGTCCGTCTCCAGGGGCCCACTCCACAGATGGGCCTCATCTCCCTGGTATCTCCCCTGCTCACAGAGAAGATGCGGTGGAGACTGGTTCGCTATGGACTGGCCCCTCCGCCATCCCCCTTCACTCCGCTGCCTTCAGCTTGTCCTGCGTGCGCGTGTTGAAGTCGCTCGCGTCGTGGCGCTCCCACAACTGGCTCGCGGGCTCACCCTGTACGCGGTTCACCATCCGCCCGCGCTGTACCGCCGGGCGCGCCCCGATCGCATCCGCCCAGCGATTCACATGGGCGTAGGAGGCCACGTCGAGGAACTCCGCCGCGCCATAGAGCCAGCCCTTCACCAGCCCGCCGTACCAGGGCCAGATCGCCATGTCGGCGATGGTGTAGTCCGGGCCGGCGATGAAGGGGCTCTCGGCCAGGCGGCGGTCGAGCACGTCAAGCTGGCGCTTGGTTTCCATCGCGAAGCGGTCGATCGGGTATTCCATCTTGAAGGGCGCATAGGCGTAGAAATGGCCGAAGCCGCCGCCGAGATAAGGCGCGCTGCCCATCTGCCAGAACAGCCACGACAGCGTCTCGGCGCGCCCCGGGCCCGATGCGGGCAGGAAGGCGCCGAACTTCTCCGCCAGGTGCACCAGGATGGCACCCGATTCGAAGACCCTCACCGGCTCCGGCCCGCTGCGGTCGACCAGGGCCGGGATCTTGGAATTGGGGTTCGCCGCCACGAAGCCGGAGCCGAACTGCTCGCCCTCGCCGATGCGGATCAGCCACGCGTCGTACTCCGCCCCCGCATGGCCCAGCGCCAGCAGCTCCTCGAGCATGATGGTGACCTTCACGCCGTTCGGCGTGCCGAGCGAATAGAGCTGCAGCGGGTGGCGCCCGACCGGGAGGTCCTTGTCGTGGGTCGGGCCGGCGACGGGACGGTTGATGTTGGCGAAGCGCCCGCCATTGGCCTTGTTCCAGGTCCAGACCTTCGGCGGGGTATAGTCGGCGGAATCGGTCATGCGGGTGTTCCTGTTCGGTGTGCATCCGATCTGGGGCCGCGCGGCGGGCAGCGCCAGGGGCGCCGCCGCGCAGCCTTGTCCGTGTGGCGGCCGGCCACACATCCTGGCGCCCATGAAGATCGCCCGGCGCGTGCTGATCCTGTTCGTCCTGGTCTGGTTGCTGCCGATCGGCCTCGCGGCGGTGCTGTATCAGCGCGACGGCATCGGCGCCGCCTGGGCCTCCGCCGACCGGTCCAGCATCGGCCACCTGCCGCCGGCCGACCAGCACACCGGCGCGATCGTGCGCGTCTTCGCCGCGCCGACGGTGCGCTGGCGCGGCGTCTTCGCCGTGCACAGCTGGGTGGTGGTCAAGCCCGAGGGTGCGCCAGGCTACACGCGCTACGACTACACCGCCTGGGGCGATCCCATCCGCGTCAACGGCTTCGTGCCCGATGGCCGCTGGTTCGGGCGCGCGCCCGAGGTGGTCTTCGCCGCGGACGGCGCGGCGGCTGCGGCGCTGATCCCGCGCCTGCAGGCCGCGGTCGAGGCCTATCCCTGGCGCGCACGCGGCGACTACCGCGTCTGGCCGGGACCCAATTCCAACACCTTCGTCGCCGCGCTTCTCGATGCGGTGCCCGAGGCGCAGGCCGTGCTGCCGCCAACGGCGATCGGCAAGGACCATCCCTATGACGGACGCTGGCTGCGGCGCACCGCCTCCGGCACCGGGATGCGCCTGACGCTCGGCGGCTATGCCGGCATCACCATCGGCTGGGCCGAGGGGGTCGAGATCAACATCCTGGGCGGCGTCGCGGGGATCGACGTGCGGCGCCCGGCGGTGAAGCTGCCGGGGCTGGGACGGATCGGGGTGCCGCTGGCCTGAGCAGTGGCGCGCTCCCCCCCCGCGCCCGGCGGCGCGGTCCAGGCCGCCGCGCCGGCAGGGATCGTGACCGGCCGCGCCGGTCGTCCCGACCCATGGCCGCGCGATCGGCGCGCTGCCGCGGATGCCGGGGCGCAC
>NZ_JACADR010000599.1 GCF_016106005.1 Roseomonas rosulenta | reverse complement strand
GGGCGCGGTGCGACGGTCAGGGCGCTGCTGGCCGCGCTGGGCGCCCGCGAGGCCGCCTTCACCGGCGCCTGGAACCCGCTGAGCCGGCGCCGCCCGCGCGGCTGGAACCTTCGTCGCCTGGCATGCCTGCGCGAGGCTGCGCGCCGCATTCCCTGGCGCGAGGGCATGGGCCGCGCCTGCCGCCCGCGCCCCTGGGGGGAGGAGCACCTTCTGCTGGGCGCGCCGGCGGCGCGGTGCGCCGCGCTGGCCCGGCGGTTCCGGCAGGATGCGATCCTGGTGGTGCGGCGGATCGGACCGCCCCGGATGGTCGTGCTGCGATGACGGCGGCGCTGCCTTTCCTCATCGCCGTCTTCGCCGTGCGCGCCGCACTCGGCGCGCTGTTCCAGGCACCGGGCGCGGCCGGGCCGGTGCTGGTGCCGGCCTTCGGCTTGGACTGGACCGGCTTCGGCACGCTGGTCGGGCTGTTCTGGCTGCCGGGGCTGGTGCTGGTCTATCCGCTCGGACTGGCTGCACGCCGCATGGGGGATCGTGCGGGCGTGCTGCTCGGCCTCGGCTTCCTGGTGGCGGGCGCGCTGGTCTGCGCGGCGGCGGGCGGTTCGGTGGTGCTGTTCGCGGGGCGGCTGCTGATGGGCATCGGCACGGTGCTGGTGATCCTGCTGCTGACCAAGATGATGCAGGACCGTTTCCAGGGTGCCGACCTGTTCCCGGCCATGGCGGTCTATGTGCTCGGCTGGCCGATCGGCATCGCCGCGGCCCAGGCGGTGCTGCCGGCGATGGCCGTGCGGCTCGGCTGGCAATTCCCGTTCCTGGTCGCGGCTGCGGCGGGCGCGGCCGCCTTCGCCGCGCTGGCGGCCGCGTCCCGCCCGGTGCCGCGC
>NZ_JACADR010000598.1 GCF_016106005.1 Roseomonas rosulenta | reverse complement strand
GCGCGCAGCGGCACCGGGGCGGCGATCGTCGCGCTCAACCCGGACGGCCCGGCCGCGGCGGCCGGGCTGCGGGTGGGCGACCGGGTGCTGGCGATCGACGGCGTCGCACTCGGCCGGCGCGATGCGGGGGCGGCCGCAGGGCTGCTCGAAGGTCCTGCCGGCAGCACGGTGTCCCTGCTGGTCGAGGCCGAGCGCCGCCGGCGCGAGGTGGCGCTCACCCGCAGCCTTCCGGTCGGCAGCCCGGTGTCGGCCGAACGCATCGACGACGCGCTGCTGCTGCGCATCCCCTCCTTCACGGCGCAGACCGAACGCCAGGTCTCGGCGGCGGTGCTCACGGCGCTCGCGGAGCGCCCGCCGCGCATCATCCTGCTGGACCTGCGCGGGAATCGCGGCGGGCTGCTCTCTCAGGCCGCGGCGGTGGCGGACGTGTTCCTGGGCGATGGCGAGGCCTTCCGCACGCTCGGCCGCCACCCGGATGCCAGCCGGATCTACGCGACCGGCCGGCCCGACCTGTCGGAGGGGCTGCCGCTGGTGGTGCTGGTCGACGGGCGCACCGCCTCCTCTGCCGAGATCCTGGCGGCCAGCCTGGGCGACCGCGGCCGCGCCGCCGTGGTCGGCACCGGCACCACCGGCAAGGGGCTGGTGCAGCTGGTGGTGCCGCTGCCCGATGGCGGCGAATTGCTGATGTCCTGGTCGCGGCTAGTGATGCCGGCGGGCTGGCCGCTGCAGGGGGTGGGCGTGCTGCCCGGGCTGTGCACGGCGGGCGGGCCTGAGGCGGCGGCACAGGGCCTGGCCGCGCTGCGGACCGGGGCGCGGCCGATGGGCCAGGCGCAGAGCCGCCAGCGCGCGCTGCGCTTCCCGGTGCCGTTGGCCGAG
>NZ_JACADR010000597.1 GCF_016106005.1 Roseomonas rosulenta | reverse complement strand
CCCGCCGCCGCATCCGCCACGGCGCGCGCGGCAGCCAGGCCGATCTCGCCATGCAGCCGCGCCTGGTCGCCGCCATGCGATGCGGCGTGGCCTGCAATGGAGGCGAGCATGCGCGCCGCCGCCTCCCGCCGCCCCGCCCCGGCCAGCGCCAACACGACATGCAGGTCGGCGAAGGCCCAGGCATGCTCGCCGATGCGCCGTTCGGCGACCTCGGCCAGCGCATCCCATCGCGCGGCGCCGACCGGCACGCCCGCGGCTTCGAGGCGCCAGAGCAGATGCGCGGCGTTCATCAGGTCGCGCACGTCCTCGCTGGCCTCCGCCCAGACCTTCTCATCGTGCAGCGCGAGCGCCGCCTCGTGCTGGCCGAGCGCGAGGTGGAACAGCGCACGGTGCCAATGGACGTGGCGGACGAAATTGCTGCCTCCGGCCAGGTGTGGTTCGAGCCAGCGCAACCAGGCGATGCCCTCGCGCATGCGTCCCTGCGCGCCGATCGCATGCGCCACCGCATGCGCCCCCCACAGGTCGGTGGGGTCGAGGGCGACGGCGCGGCGGCCCACCGCCTCGGCACGCCGTGCCTCGCCGGTCTCCTCCAGCGTAAAGGCGTGGCAGCCGAGCAGATGCGCGTAGCCCGGCATCGCGGCATTCCAGCGCGGCAGCGCCGCCTCGATGGCGTGGCGCATCTCGACCGCCTCGCCGAGCATGAAGCGGATGCCGTGCGCGAGGCGCAGCGCGAGGATGTCGTGCGGGTCCTCCTGCGCGATCGCCTCGAGCCCCGCGGCGGCGCGGGCCATCTCGCCGCCCTCGGTCCAATCCGCCAGGGCCTGCACCAGGGCGCGCTCGCGCGGGGTGCCGCCGCGCGCGGCGAGCGCGGCGCGCGC
>NZ_JACADR010000596.1 GCF_016106005.1 Roseomonas rosulenta | reverse complement strand
TGCTGGAGGCGGGGGCCCTGGCGGTCGAGGTGCTGGCCGCCGCCCGCGTGCCGGACCCGCGGCTGCGGGACGCGTAGCGGGGCGCTGCCTGGCAGCGGGCGGGGCGGCCGGCCAGGCGCCTGCCGGACCTGTGGGGCGCCGTCTCGGCGCACTGGACGTCGCGACCGCATCGCAATCTCCGCCAGGGCGCGAGGATACCGCGCCGGAGCACCCGGCCGGATAGGAACGGTGCCCCGACCGCCCCGCTTGACCGCGGCCCGCACCGTGCCACCTTCTGCCGCATGGCCAAGGTCGAGATCTTCACCACCGATTTTTGCCCCTACTGCGCGCGCGCCAAGGCGCTGCTCGACGGCAAGGGCGTGGCGTATGAGGAAATTTACGCCCCCAATGGGTCCGAGGCGCGCCGCCAGGCGACCGAGCGCTCGGGCGGGCGCACCACCGTCCCGCAGGTCTTCATCAACGGGCAGGCCGTCGGGGGCTCCGATGACCTGCATGCGCTGGAGCGGGCTGGCAAGCTCGACGCGCTGCTCGCAACCTGAAGCCCCCCTGGCACTCCCGGGCCGGGAGTGCCAAATCTGCGCCGACGGGCCAGCGGCAACCCGCCCGCGCCGGGGACGATGGAGACATGATCCACTACCAGTTACGCTGTACCAGCACGGCCGATGAGCACGCCTTCGACGGCTGGTACCGCGACAGCGCCGCCTTTGAATCCCTGGCCAAGGCCGGGCTGGTCGATTGCCCGGTCTGCGGCGGGACCAAGGTGCAGCGCGCGCTGATGGCCCCGGCCATTCCGAAGAAGGGTCGCCCGGCGCGCAATGCCGTGGTGCCGGCGCCGGAAGCCCCGCCGCCCCCCGCCGCCCCGGCCCCGCCCGCAGCGC
>NZ_JACADR010000595.1 GCF_016106005.1 Roseomonas rosulenta | reverse complement strand
CGGCCGAGGTCGGCGCGCGCCTTCACGAGGCGCTGGCCGCCGCGCTGGCCGAGGCCGAGGTGCGCGCGCGGCTCGACCGGCTGGGCGCGGTGCCGGTGGGCAGCACGCCGGCGGAGTTCGGCCGCTTCGTGGTGGACGGCCGCGCCGCCATGGCGACCCTGGTGCGCGAGGCGAATATCCGAATCGAATGATGCGCCCCCTGGTCGTGCCCATCGCGCTGGCATTGCTGGCGGCGCTGATGGGGACGGGCATCTATGGCAGCATGTTCGGCGCCATGGTCGGCGCGCGCGAGGTGCGCGGGGTGCCCGCCATGCTGGGCTTCGTCGCGCTGCTGGTGCTGCGCGACGGACTGCGCGCGCTCGGCCCGGCGGCCGGCTGGGCACTCCTGGGCGCGGCGGGCACGGTCGCGATGCGCGCCGCCACCGACAGCCTCGGCCGCTATGGCTGGATGCCGGGCGAGGACCCCACCGGGCCGGAAATCGGCCTCGAGGCCGCCTGGTGCTTCGCGCTCGCGCTGATCGCCTGGCGCGGCGCGGCGTGGCGCTGGGCCGGTGCGCTGCTGGCCGCCTGCGTGGCGACCACGCGCATCGGCGAGTACGGCCAGGTGCTGGTGCCGCTGACCTTCGAGCCCACGCTGCGCGAGGGCGTGCTGATGGGCCTCAACGTGGTCGCGGGCTTCGCGGCCGGGCTGGCGGTGCTGGTGGCGGCCGGCTGGGGTGTCTCGGTGCTGGCGCGGATCCCGGCGGGCCACGCCCGGCCGGGGCGCGTGCTGGCCGCGCTGGCAGTGGCGGCCGGATTGGGGCACATGCTGCGCCCGTGACCCGCAGGGACAAGCTAGCCATGACCGCGAGCCGAGCCTGCCTGCCGCGGCGCGGGGCGATGTG
>NZ_JACADR010000594.1 GCF_016106005.1 Roseomonas rosulenta | reverse complement strand
GCCCGCGCGGGCAGGTCTTCGACCTCGCCGCCAATGCCGCGGCGGCCGAGGCGCTGGCGCATCCGCTGCTCGGCGGCGCGGAGGGCGCGCACGACCTGCTGCTGTCCTTCCAGGGCGACGGCCGCGCGCCGCGCGCGCTCGGCCCCGCGCGCGTGGCCGTCGAGGACGAGTCGCCGCGATCCTTCGACATCCGCACGCCGCATCACCGTTTCACCGGCGACCTGAGGCGCGGCGAGATCCAGCAGCGCCTGCACGGCGAGGACGGCCCGCCCGCCATCCTGCACGCCGGCAACCTGGTCGAGTTCACCTGGCGCGGCCGCAAGCACTGCCTCGATGTCGAGGATGCCATCACCACGGTCGGCATCGAGCCCATGCCCGGCGGCGTGCTGCTGTTCCACGAAGGCGTGGTGGCCGGGCGTGGCCGCTTCGCACGCGGCCCGGCGCGGGAGCTCGCGCGGCTGCGCTACGCGTATGAACTGCGTGCCGACAGTCCGGCTGTGGCGCTGACCGTCACGCTCACCACACTGCCTGGCATCACGCTCGACCGCGTGCGCATCACCACTGCCTGCGACGCCATGAGCAATCAGGACTTCGCCGCGCTCGTGCTGGGCGAGGGCGCATCGGCCAGGCGCATCGACAGTCCGGCGGGGGACAACGTCACGGTGCAGGACGGCCCCGTGGTGCGGTTCGGCGCGGTGCAGGCACGCGCCGCGCAGCAGGCGCTGTCGCTCGCGATCCGCCCGCTCGGCCCCGCGTCGCTGCTGAGCGTGAAGGCGAGCGGGCCCGAGGCACGCCGCCTGCACTGGCTGCTGGCCCGCTACGCCACGTCGCGGCTCGGCCCGGCGGAGGCGCTGGTGGCGCGCGAGGAACGGCTGGTGATGCGCGGCCTCGCGGCCCCGCTG
>NZ_JACADR010000593.1 GCF_016106005.1 Roseomonas rosulenta | reverse complement strand
CGCAGGCGGCGCGCTTCACCACCGCCGCGCAGGCCGACGCCGCGATGGCGGCCTTCCGCGCCACCATCGCCGATATCGAGGCCGGCCGCCGCCCGCGCCCCGGCGCCGGCTGGGAGGAATTCCGCCGCTACCAGGCCGGCATCCAGGCCTGGCTGCAGGAACGCCCCGACCTCGCGAAGGATGCGCTGGCGCGACGCAATCTCGGCGGCTTCGGTGCCCCGGCGCGCCCCTCCGGCGAATTGCTGCGCGCCCTGGCCGAGATCGAGGCCATGAAGAACAGCCCGTTCTGGCGCCTGCGCGGCCTGGTCATCCGCGCGCTGCGCAAGGCCCGGCTGCGGCATCGAGGCTGAGCCCGGGCCGTCCGCGATGCGCCTGCTGCTCTGGTACTGGGGACGGCGTGGCGCGGGCGGGCAGTTGGCGCTCGCGCTCGCTACCGCGCTCGCGCGGCGCGACGACGTGGCGGTGGCGCTCTCTCTCTCGGCGCAGGCCGATCTCGGCGCGGAATTCGACGCCCTCGGCCTGCCGATCGAGCGCGTGCGGACCTATTCCAGCGCAGCCGGCTTCGTTGCGGGCTTCACGCGCGTCCCGGGCCTGGCGCGGCGGCTTGTGCGCCAGGCGCAGGCGTTCCGCGCCGATGCCGTGGTCTCGGTGATGACGCATCTCTGGACGCCGCTCGTGGCGCCTGCGCTGCCACGCGCCGGGCTGCGCTTCGTGCCGATGGTGCACGACGCGGAACCGCATCCGGGCGATGCCGGCGCCTTCTGGGAATGGCGCCTGGGGCGCGAACTGGACGCGGCGGAGAGCGCGATCGTCTTCTCCGACAGCGTCGCGGCGGGCGTGCATCGGCGCCGCCCGGCGCTGCCGCTGCACCGGCTGCCGCTCGGCGCGCTGCTGGCGGGTGGT
>NZ_JACADR010000592.1 GCF_016106005.1 Roseomonas rosulenta | reverse complement strand
AGCGTGCGGCGCGTGTCGCCGGTGATGCGCGGCCAGCCGCCGGCTGCCGCGATGGCGCGATGGCGGGCGAGTTCCGCCTTGAGCGCGCGCGCCTCGGCCGGCAGGTCGGCGGCGCGGTCGATCACCGTGGCCGGCTCCGGCGCGGCAGCGAGGTCCGCCATCCAGGCGCCGAGCTGCACCGAGCCCGGATCGCGCCGCAGGTCCACACGGCCGCGGATCGGCCCGGCGCGGCCGAGCAGAAGGTCGGTCAGCGCGGCCTGGGCGGCGCGCAGCGTCTCGGCCCGGAACCGGGCGGGGTCGGCGGCGGCGAGCTCGGCCCCGGGCACCTGGTACCAGCGCGGGTCGAGCCCGTCCTCGGCCAGGCGCGACAGGCGCTCGCCCAGGCGCTGCATGGCGGCGTCCGAGGCAGCGGCGGCGAGCACCTGGGCCTCGGCCGAGCGCGCCAGCACGGGGGCCGGCAGGGCGAGCGAGGCGGCGGCCAGGATGGGCAGGGCAAGAAGAACGCGCATGGAAGTCACGTAACGCAGACGCGCCGACAGGCCAATCATCCGGTGCGATTCTGCAGCGTTATTGTGCCGGCTGTTGCGCGGATTCCGCACTCGCGGCCAGTTGCCCGACCGTGATGGGCTTGTAGGGGGCGCGCGGGCGCAGCGGGGGGATCGCCTGCGGCGCCGCGCCGCGCGCCTCGGCGATCAGGGCCGCGACCGTGGGCGCGCACATCCGCCCCTGGCAGGGGCCCATGCCGCAGCGCAGATAGGCCTTCACCTGGTTGGGGCCGGTCGCACCCAGCCTGGCGGCGGCGCGGATGGCGCCGGCGGTCACCTCCTCGCAGCGGCAGGCCACCACATCGTCGGGCGGCGCCAGGATGGCGGGCACGGGCGCGTAGAGCGCATCGAGGAAGGGGCGCAGCG
>NZ_JACADR010000591.1 GCF_016106005.1 Roseomonas rosulenta | reverse complement strand
CGCGCAGCGCGCCGCGGCGGCGGTGCGCCTGACGGCGGCCGAGCTCGCGCGGCGCGTGCCGAACGTCTCGCCCGCCCATGCCAGGAGCACGGCCGAGGGGTATCTCGCCGCGCCGGGGCCGAACCGCGCGCTGGCGGTCAACCCGGAGCGCCAGACCAGCTTCCGCGTGCAGGGCTTCTCCTCGGCCGAGGATGCCGAGATCGTCATGCTGGAACGCTGCCAGCTCACCTTCGGCACGCCCTGCATCCTGGTCGCGGTGAACGACGCCATCGTGCCGCCGGAGCTGGCGGAGCGGCGGCGCGACATGCCGCGCATCCAGCACGGCGGCGCCTATGACCCGGCGCTGGTGCCGGGCATCGCCGCGCGCCGCCGCGCCGAGATGGCCGAGGTGATGGGCTATGCCGCGCAGCCGGGTGCCAAGGCCATGGCGCTGCACCCGCAGGGCCGCGTGACGGTGGCGACCGGCGCGCGCAACCCGGAGGAGGCCGCGCAGCGCGCGCTGGCGGCGTGCCGCAGCATGGCGCAGCGCGAAAGGCTGCCAGGCGGCTGCACGCTCTACGCCGTCGGAGACCAGGTGGTGCTGCCGCAGCGCCTCGCGGCCGGGCGCTGAGGCGTAGCGTCCGCCCTCGACGGGCTACGCGCGGGACGACGGGCCGTGGGCTCGCGCCAGGCTGCGGTCGGCATCAGACGACGCGGACGCCGGCGCCGCCCTCGGCCGGCAGCAGTCCGAAGGGGTCGAAGACCAGGGGCGCTGCGCGCGCGAGCGCGGCCAGGTCGAAGGCGCGGTGCGGCGTGCCGAGCACCACGGCCTCCGCCAACGCGGCGGCGGGATGGGCCACGCGCGGGATCTCCGCGAGGTCGGGCGGCGGGTCCCCCAGCACGGGGTCGCACCACAGCGCCTCGGCCCCCGCC
>NZ_JACADR010000590.1 GCF_016106005.1 Roseomonas rosulenta | reverse complement strand
GCTGGCCGAACGGCGCCGCCATGGCGCCGCGGAGCCGCTGCCCTGGCGCGGCGGCGCCCCGCTGCGAGGGCCCTGGCCGCTGCTCTGGGGCGCGCTCGCGCTGGCCGGGCTGAACCTGCTGACGCTGTGGCTCGCGGGCCGGCCCTGGGTGATCACCGCCGCCTTCCCGCTCTGGGGCTCGCGCGCGGTCGAGGCGCTGGGCTGGGACGACCCGGCCTTCTGGCCCTTCTGGGAAGACCCGACCCGCGCCGAGGCCATCCTGCGCCCCGTGCTGGCTGACCGCACCACGGTGATGGATGTCGGCCTCATGGCGGGCGCGCTGCTGGCCGCGGGGCTGGCGGGCCGCTTCGCGCCGCACCTCGCGATGCCCTGGCGGCACGCGGCCGCCTCGGTGGTCGGCGGGCTGCTGCTGGGCATCGGTGCGGTGGTCGCCTCGGGGTGCAACATCAGCGCCTATGTGGCGGGGATCGCCTCCGGCAGCCTGCATGGCTGGGGCTGGATCGTCCCGGCACTGGCGGGGAACTGGGTGGGCATCAGGCTGCGCCCGGCCTTCGGGCTGGACGGCTGAACCCTCCCGCCGGCGTGGCGGATCGCGCGGGCAGGCGCGGCGCCGCGGGCCAAAATCTTCTCCCCTTCCGCCTGTCGCGGAGCACGCTGCCCGCGCCGCCGCCGCGACGCGGAGCCGGCAAACCTTTCGCTTTGATGCTCCCGCGAAATGCGTAACGTCCGCGCGACCACGCCCGCCACTGGAGACCAGAATGAGGCTGAAAGCCCTGCCGGCATCGCTCCTTGCCCTTGCCATCACGGCGCTGCCCGCTGCCGCGCAGGCGCCGCTCGCCGCCGAAGGCTGCCTCGGCTGCCACGGGCCGGAGGGCCGCGGCGTGCCGGGCGCCGCGGCGATCGCCGGGCGGGACC
>NZ_JACADR010000059.1 GCF_016106005.1 Roseomonas rosulenta | reverse complement strand
GGGCGCGCCGCCGCCGCCCGATGCGCTTGCGCGCGAGGCCGCGGCGCGCCTGCCGTCGCTGATCGAGGAAACCGCCGCCCCGCTGCTGCAGACCGGCGCGGCCGCCGAGCGCGCGCGCGTGCAGCAGGCCCTGCCGCTCGCGATCGAGCGGATCGGCACGCTGCTGCGTGAGGGCGGGCTCGAGGTGGTGGAGGCGGAGGCGACGCGCAGCCATCCGCATCTGCTCGGCCCCAACGAGGCGCTGAAGGGCGACATCGACCTGCTGCTGCGCGACGCCGAGGGCCGGCCGGCGCTGCTCGACCTCAAGTGGAGCCGCGCGCAGCGCGCCTACCGCGAGCGCGTGCGGGAGGGGCGTGCCGTGCAGCTCGCGGCCTATGCCGCGCTGGTCGGGGCTGAGGAACGCGCGGCCTATGTGCTGCTCGCGGTGCCGGCCGTGGTCGGCGGGCCGGATGGGCTCGGCGGCTTCGCGCCCGAGGCGGATGCACCCTCGCTCGCCGCGACTTGGCAGGCGGTGCGCGAGAGCCGGGCGAAGCGTGGCGAGAGCCTCGGTGCCGGTCGCCTGCAGGCGCTTGGCATCCACGCAGACAAGAAACCGCCGCCGGACCCGGACGGGGCGCCCCTCGCCATGGAGGCGCCCTGCCGCTTCTGCGCCCATGGCCGGCTCTGCGGCAAGGAGGCGGTGTCGTGAGCACCAGGGACATCCGTATCGTCAACGCCTCGGCCGGCACCGGGAAGACCTACCGGCTCAGCATGGAGCTGCGCGGCGCCGTGCTCGGCGGCACGCCGCCGGAGCGCATCCTCGCGACCACCTTCACCAACCGCGCGGCGGCCGAGTTGCTCGAGCGCGGGCGCGAGCGCCTGCTCGGCGAAGGACGTGCCGAGGAGGCATTGCGGCTGATGCTCGCGCGCATCGGCACGGTGAATGGCGTGTTCGGCCGCATGGTCGGTGAATTCGCGCTGGAGCAGGGTCGCAGCCCCGTCGCGGCCGTGGTGCCGGAAGGAGCGCAGGCCCGCCTGTTCCGCATCGCGGCGGATGGGGTGATCGGCCGGCATGCGCCCGTCCTCGCCGCGCTCGCCGATCGCTTCGGATTCACCGAGGGCCAGGCCGACAAGCAGACCGACTGGCGGAAAGTCCTGGCGGACTTGGTCGGCGTGGCGCGGCTGAACGGTCTCGGGAGCGAGGGCCTTGCCGCCTCGGCCGAGCGCTCGTGGCAGACGCTCCGGGCGGCGCTCCCGGCACCGGAGCACACGGAAGAGGCGCTTGATGGCGCGCTCGCCGAGGCCGTGGAGGATGCCTTGTCGGCGCTTGGCGAGGGCGACGGCACAAAGACGACCAACGCGGCTATCGCAACGCTTGAGGACGCGCGGCGGATCCTGTCGCGCCCGGCATCGGTGCCCTGGTCTGTCTGGGCGCGGCTGTCGAAGGTGGCGCCCGCCAAGGCACTGGACGGCGTGGTGGCACCTGTGCGGGAGGCCGCGGCTGCACATCCCCGGCACCCGCGCCTGCATGAGGATCTGGAGACCTTCATCCGCACCATCTTCGCTGCGGCGGGCGAGGCGCTTGAGGAAGCGCAGGCCTTCAAGCGCCGCCGCGGGCTGGTGGACTTCGTGGACCAGGAGGCCGAGGCGCTCGCGCTTTTGGCGGACGGCCCTGTCGCAGCGCGCGTCGCGGCCGGGACCGACCTGTTGCTGGTGGACGAATTCCAGGACACCAGCCCCATCCAGCTGGCGCTGTTCATGCGGCTCGCGGGCCTAGTGCCGCGCACGCTCTTCGTGGGGGACCCCAAGCAGGCGATCTACGGCTTCCGCGGGGCGGATCCCGAGCTCGTCGCAGCGGTGGCGGACGCCATCGCACGGGAGACGGGCACACCGCCTGAGACGCTCGGCGTCAACCGTCGCTCGCGCCCGGGCCTTGTGGCGCTCGCCAATTCCGTCTTCGGCGCCGCGCTGCCGCCGCTCGGCATTCCCGCCGAGCAGGTGACGGTCGCGGCGCACCAGTCCGACGCACCGGGCCAGGGCGAGCCCGTGCATCTGTGGCGCGTCATCGGCAGCAACGCCGAGAGCGCCGCCGCCGCGCTGGCCGGGCGGATCGCGGGCCTCCTCAAGGAACGGGAGCGCTGGCAGGTCGCCCCACGCGGCGAGCAGGGCCGCACGCGCCCGCTCGCAGGTGGCGACATCGCGGTCCTGACGCTGACCAATCGCAAGGCTGAACAGCTGGCCGGTGCGCTGGCAACGGCGGGGCTCAAGGTGGCGCTCGAACGCGAGGGGCTGCTCGGCCGTGCGGAATGCGCCGTCGCGCTGGCGGGGCTGCGCGTGTTGGCCGATGCCTCCGACACGGTGGCGATCGCCGAGATCCTGCACATCCTGGAAGGCGACGCGGAACGTCCGGCGTGGCTGGAGGCCGCGCTCGCCGCCGAGAAGCCGGGCGATGCCATCCGCGCGCGCGAGCCCATCCCCGCCCTGCTCGCCGCCCGCGAGGGTCTCGCGGGCCTGACGCCGGCCGAGGTGCTGGACCGCGCAATCGACCTGCTCAACCTGCCGGCATGGCTGCCGCGCTGGGGCGACACGGCGGCACGGCACGCCAACCTGGCGGCGCTGCGCGCCCTTGCCCGCGAGTATGAGGAAGAATGCCGCCGGGAGCGCCTGCCGGGGAGCGCGGCCGGTCTCGCCGCCTGGATCACGTCACAGGACAAGGTGCAGCAGCCCGCCAGTCCGGACCCCGAGGCCGTGCAGGTGATGACGGTGCATCGTGCGAAGGGGTTGGAGTGGCCGGTCGTCGTGCTGGCCGATCTCGAGGATGACGACGAGCCGCGGCTGTTCAACAGCCCGGTGCCGATGGCCGCCGATGGCGGAATCGATCCGGCCACGCCGCTTGCCGGTCGCTGGGTGCGACTGTGGCCGTGGCCCTACGGGGCACAGAAGAAGGACGTGCACCTGGACACCAGCGCGGCGGACGGCGCCGTGGGCAAGGCGGCGCAGTACAGCCTGCGGCAGGAGAAGGCGCGCCTTCTCTACGTGGCGCTCACGCGCGCGCGGGACTACTTGGTGCTGGCGCCGCGGATGAGCGTCAGCAAGAAGGGTGAGCGCACACTCAAGACAGGTTGGCTCGACCTGTTCCCGGGCGCGCTGGAGTTGCCCACCGGCGGCGGGAGTATCGTCGCGGGTGGCACGCCGGTCCCGGCGATCATCGAGGATGTGGACGCCTCCGAGGAGGCCGCCGGGCCGGGCGTCGAGATGGCGCCGGTCCTGCCGTCGGCGACGCCGCCACCCTTTGCGCCGCGTCGGCTGCGGCCCAGCGCGGCGGCGACGGACGGGGCGGTCGCCTTCACCGTGCATCGCATCGGCCCACGGCTGCCCCTGACGGGTCACGCGGACATGCGGCTAGTGGGGGAAGCCGTGCACGGCTTCATGGCGGCAGACCGGCCATCCGCGCCGCAGCCGTGGCGCGAGGGCCTCGCGCAGCGGCTGCTCGATGCCTGGCAGGTGACCGCCCTCGCGCCGCAGGACCTGGTCGGGGCCGCTGATCGGTTCTGGTCCCACATCGCGTCTGCCTATCCGGCCGCGGGCCTTCGGCGGGAATGGCCGGTCCTGCAGGTGGCGAAGGGCAGCATCACCAGCGGGCGCGCGGACCTCGTTGTGGAACACGCCGATGGCCTCGCCCTCTACGACCACAAGACCTTCCCGGGCGAAGAGGCGCGATGGGAGGAGGAGATGAAATCATATGCGCCTCAGCTGGAATGCTATGCGGAGTTGCTCACGAAGGCGACTGGTCGCGTTGTGACCCACCGAGCCGTGCATCTCGCCACGGCGGGTGTCATCCTGTTCGGCAGCGTCGCAGATATGTAGTCCTGGAGATGTACCGTGACGTCCCACGTCACGCTCGATGTTCCGGCGTCCGCACGCTCGATCCGCGACCGCGGCCGCGCAAACTTCGACCGATCGTCACGCTGCGGATGCAGGATCCGCGAATGCGGCGAGATCGATACAGAGTTCACCAAGGCCAGCTGATGGTGCAGCCTGCCGGTCCAGGATCAGCGACACGAGATCGCCCTGATCCGGCATACCGAGGGCGACACGATAGAGTGCACGCTCCTTCGATAGGCCCAGCATGCGCTCCTCAAGCTCGCTGCCGGGCAGGCTAAGGAGCAGCCGCTGGATGCTCGCCCCGGGCGCGATCCACCATGGCGACAAACCCATCTGATCTGCCCATTCCGTCTCGGCCAGGCGGGCGAGCGTTACCCATGGGCTATCGCTGCCCCACCTGCGGCCCTTGCCAAGCTGCGCGCCAATCGCCCGCCGCACCGCGAGGCCAGCATGCCGTGACACCCGTCCCTCCCGTTGCTCCAGCGCGACTGGCCCAGGTGGGAGGTCCCAGTGCGCAACGGCTCGGCACCAGGGATGAAAGTCGAGCCCTTCCTGCCCGATGGATGTCGTAGCGAGCACGTGAGGCCAGAATGGCGTGTTGAAGGCATGCCGCACTTCTTCGGGGCGGATCTGCTGCTCGGTTTCATCCGAGCCGGCGGTCCGGGCAGCTTGGCGCGTCTCGGTGAGCGCGGCGGCGGCGTGGCACCGCAGTCGGAAACTCTGCCCCGGCGCCTCATGCAAAGTCGTGTTGCCGGTGCGAAGACGTAGGGCGCTGGCGAATGCAGCAAGGCGCTCCGGCCACGTCCCGACGCCCGTCTGCGCAAGGTACCAGAAATGCTCGTCGAGCACGGCCTCGAGATTACCCTGCCGTACGGCAATGCGGATCGCATCCGGATAGTGCTCGCCTCGACTGCCGCCCAAGGTTGAGGCAAACCAAGGATTGTCGAGATAAGTGCGCAGTCCGCGCCAGCTGAGGCTCGCCACCAGCGGGAGCGACGTCGTGCGCTCCTCGGACCAGTGGCGGGCCACAGCACGGGCCAGAACCACGCCGGGGGCTTCGAGGGCCAGTTGCGCCACCGCACGCACTTCCTCCTCGTCGAGTACCGAGACGTCCGTCTCGGTACCGGCTTCGCCCCATCGGTCGAGCGTCTGCTCGAGCCGCTGTCCGGCCGTCACGTCGCCGCGCTCCGCGCGAAGCTCGCCGACCACCTGTTGCCACGCGGCACGGCTCGCCTGCCAATGGCCGGTCCGGGTCTCGAGCGCGGCGAGGGTCTGCCAAGGCGGCAGTGGACGCGCACGCGGTCCTCGGGCAACCACGCTTATCCCATGGCGGGACAGCACGGCGCTGAGCTGCGCCATCATGGATTGGCGTATGGCGAGTTCGCCCGGCCGCCTTGCCTGCAGCGGATCAAGACCTGTCAGCAGTGGCGACGGATGGAACAGGGCGAACACGTTCGGGCGCGCGGGATCCGCCGGGAGCAGCGAGCGTTCCGTCGAAGCCTCCCAACCACTCCCTCCGCGGACGGGCGGCAGGCGTGCCGACGTCGCATCGACGGCCCAGGTGACTGCCGCCCCGGTGAGCCGTGCGACGGAAAGACGGATGTCGGAGTCGCCCGGATGCGGTGGCCTCGGACTGACAACAAGCGTGCCACCGTCAGCCTGAACATGCTGACGCGCGTCGAGGTGCGCAGCGATGGTCCGTCGCGCCGCTTCGAGACGCTCCATCACCTCATCCGGCTCGGCAGCCGCTGGCAGGTCGGCAAGGCGTATCGTGACGCACTGGTCGCGGAAGGCTCGGATGCCCTCGATCAGCGACACGGCGGCCCGCGCGCTGCCGCGTCGCTCCACAGCCACCTCGGCGACGACCTCCGCATTCCGGGTCCAGCCGCGCCGTGTGAGATTGGCACTGCCTAGCCACAACGTGGCGCCGACCGCGTGCTCCGCCCAGACGAACTTCGCGTGAAGGCCGCGCCCCTCCATGTTCTCCTCGACGGTTTCCTCAGCGTTCGACTGTTCGGGTTCAAACGTCGCGGCCGGAAGGGCCAGCAGGTCAGCGAAGCGGGCCAAGGGCTGCGCCTGCTGCCCCGCGAGACGAGCGAACTCATCGTGTGTCGAGAGGAGGATCTTTCGGCTGCGCCCGTCGCCCCAGCCGCCGAAGTGGTTCACTGTCGTGCCATCAAGGAAGGGCGATACGGCGAAGAGCTCCGACAGGCCGGCTGGCTCCTGGGGGTATGACCGTCCCTCGTCCCCCGGCAAATGCAGCGCGACCCGCTCGAGGCGCAGCCCCCTCGGCACCTCCCAGCGCAGCGCGGCCGCTTCTGGCAGATGTCGAGCCCATTCCTGGCTTTCTCCGGCAGCACTGGCCAGCCGCTCAACGAGTTCGGGAAAGCCGGGAAGGAGCTGACCCGCCCCCTCGGCCTGGCCTTCGACGGTCAGACCGACATCCCAGGAGGTGTCCCGCGTGAGGTTACGGCTCCCCAGCCACAGCCGCCAGCGGGCATTTCCGCCAGTCTCCGGCACGTAGCGAAGCATCGCCAACTTCGGATGCCAGGATCTACCTTGCTCGTCATCCTCACGTCCCTCGTTCCAAGGGACCTCCCGAACAAAGCGATCCAGCATGCCGAGGACCAAGCCGCCCCGACGGGGTGCGGCAATACGACCGCGCTGCAGGATGAAGGCGACGCGACCGCGCAGTTCCAGGAGCGCGCGCGCCAGACCGGCACGGGTGCCCGACCCACCGTCATCGTCCCGTGCGGCAAGCGCGAGCAGCGCCGCGGCAATGACCGCCGGATCGGCAGAATAGGACGACAACAGCGCCCGATCTGTCTTCCAGCCGACTGGCGGTCTCAGCACGTCGAGGATCGACTGACCTGGCAAATGCGCCTTGGTCACGACGCGATATCCGCCAGCAGCCGCGTCACGTTCGGCCATCGAAAATTCAGGGGAACGGCCTCCGGGTGCAGATCGGGCACCCACTCGCTTCGCCGGCGTCGCGCGCCCAGAGTGGGCGGCAATCGTGCGCGATCTCCCTTACGCACACGCTCTGCCTCGCCATAGAGCGGGCGGAGCACGCCAGGGTCCGAAGCGCCGAATCGAAGCCACTCCTGCGTCGCGGCGAGGACCTGCAGGAGATCAGCCGGCAGCTGCGGAAAATGCCGCGCGAGCGCATCGACATCCAGGCGCAGCGCAACACTTATGTATCGCTCGCGCGCTGTCTCCAGGACCTTGGCGTGCTTCCTGGAGCTTGATTGTCGATCTTCGTTCCATGCCGCCTCTGTCAGTGCGGCATAGAGAGCCCGCCCGATCGCGGAGAGCGCAGCAGCGGCTTCGGCGAGGGTCAGAACCGCTCGATCGGCCGCGTCGGCATGCCGAGCGACGCCTTCCGCCCACGGTGCCGGCGCGTCAACGGGGCGCCCTGTCGCCGCAAGCCGAGCCAGATAACTCTGGGCACCATCCTCGCGCAGCACGCCGATCAGCTGCCGACGCAGGAAGGTCTTCTCTGCGGATGTGAGGACGAGATCCAGCGGGGCGGACGGATTTCCGAACTCGGCAGGGGCGTTCGGCATCGCGATGAACGGAGAGGTCATTGCATCATCGGGACCGGGATCATCCTCACCCCGGGACCGCGTGTGCCGAAGGCGGGCCAGCCGCTGGATGACTTCAACCCGGGTCGGCGCACCGCCGCCAGGATCCTTCAGCAAGATCCCCCACGCCGAAAGCGCGGTCCAATAGGAGAATGACGCCGGCTGTGCCGATGGACGGCGCGCTCTCAGCCAGATCCTGCCGCCGATGGCGCCACGCGCATCGAGACCGATGCTATCGCCGTGGACCAGTTGCGCGGTCAGCACGGCCTCGGCTTGGAGCAGCCGACGTTCGGCGTCGCGCGCTCCCTCCGCTGCAACGCGCTGCATCATCCAGGGGACCATCAGCGCGTAGCGCGCTCGCGTGTGCAGCACGGAGGTTCCCGGAAAGAGGTGGTCCGCGATTGCTTGATGCAGTGCGAGGAATCCGATCTCGTCCCGCACCCCTTTGTCGTCGCCCTCGAGCGCCTCGGCGGCTCGTGCGACGGCGCGTCGGGACAATAGAGCCCAGCCGATCATTTAATCGAAGCAATCAGCTTCATGTGCCTGCGGTGACCGTATGCCGCTTGGCGGCAGCGGGAGGATCAGAAAAGGTCCCCGAAATACAGGCCATAGGGCCGACTGGGCTCTCCACTGATGCATTGCGGCTCGATCCAGGAGTTTCTGCGGCAAATCTTCTTAAGCATGCAATTGCTCCAGGCCCGATCGCAAGTAGAGCGTGCGACGTCGGTTTCCACTGAGTCCCGAAGACTGCGTGCGGATCTGCATCGCCTGACAATCGCTCGTGTTCTCGCGCCGTCGCGCCATGCGTGATGACCGCATCATGCGTCCTCGACCGCTTCATCGATCGAGGCCGAGCACTTCGTAAGACGGAGATTGCTCGTGCTGCCCGCGGCCCGAAGCCGCCCTCCCAATGCTGTCTCAAGCATGGCGCGATGTCCCCTCCATCGTGGGCTCGAGGCCTCCTCGCGACCGTACCCGAAGACCACCAGGCCAACCGCTGAATCTGGATCCAGATCGAGCGTGGCGCCGGAGGCCACACGCGCGACGCGGTCCGACACGGTCCGACGGCCGTGGCTCATGGCCGCAATCGTGGAGAGATTCTGCGCCACGCGGCGATAGCTTTGCAGGACCGCATCCCGATGCTGCCGCAACAAGTCCGCATAGGTGGCGATCTGCCCCAGCACGGCCGTCGTGCCCGTCCGATCAGGCCAGAGTTCCTGGTTGGTGAACGGCTTCGCCTCCCAGAACGACAGGCGGATCCGCGTCCCAGCGTCCTCGAACATCGCGATATCCGCACGTGCTACAGGCGTCCGCTGGCCAGGAACCTTTGGTGCTGCGAGGCCGACCTCGATGTCCACCGCATCCTGATGCGCGAGCATGATGTCGTGGACGCCGCGCTTCTCGCCCGGCGCGAAGCGGTCGGCGTTCCGCTTCAGGATGCCAAGCGTCGCTGGTCCTTCGTAGTTCGACAGGAAGCCGCCACCCTGCGCGAGCTTGCCGAGATCGAAGCTCGCGCCGCTCAGCAGGACTTCGCCGCCGAGGGCAGGATCGATCAGGTACTTCGGGTGAATCGCGGCACGGATCACTCCGCTCGTCGGATCCTGCGTCACGCGGAACAGCGACTGGCCATGCCAATAGACATTCAGGCGCTCGTCACGGACAGCGATGACGAGGGAGGTGTCGGCGAGGACGTCGGCCCACCAGCCCGGCTCCTCCGCGAGGCGCGCGAGCGCGGCAACGAACCGATCGCTGAGGCCGCGCCGGAAGACCGCCTCCGTCACCGCGCGACCTCGACGCGGTTACGGGCTGGAGAGACGCGGCCGCAAGGCAGCGTCCGCATCAGCATCCAGAACTCGGCCCCCGCGGTCGGTAGTGGCCGCTCCCACGCCGCGGCGGGCATCACGTCCCGCGTGTGCTCGGCGAGCAGCTGCCGCCAGTGGGCGTCGTCGCGGATCATATTCTGCGGTCCGCCCATGCCGGCATCGCCCGTGAAGGCCAGATAGACCAGCACCGTCGGGATACCCCACGACGCCAGCCGCCAGGCAAAGGCGACCCGGTTGGAGAACTGGTAGCAACGGTCGCGGCTGATCCCGATGCCGGCAGCATCACCGCCCAGCGCGCGGCGCGTCTCCTCGATCGCCGCCCCGATGCGCGCATGGTTCTCCGGGTTGGAGGCACCGTTCAGGCGCTTGCCGATGGTCTCGCCGGCCAGTTCCGCCACGTGCGCCTTGGCCTCGAACAGCACGAGGCCGCGCCGCTGGCCGGGAAAGGTGGCCGCCGCCGCGAGATCCCAGTTCGGCTCGTTGGCGGTCGGCCGGTCCACCGCCAGCCACCAGGCGCGCAGGCGGCGGCTGACGCTGGGCGGCAACAGGGGCTCGCACGGGCGGCTGAGCCGCGCCTCGGTCGGGTCGGCGTGGCCGACCGGCATCCAGGTGTGGTCGGCGGCGGCAAGCGCTCCTGTCGGGGCGATCAGCGCATTGAGGGACGCCACGAAGTCGCGCCCGCCGCGCCCCTCGACCCAGTCGAGGATGTGCAGGCGGCTTCCGGCATGGGTTCTCGGCATGTTCGTGCTGCTCCGGCCCGGAACGATATCGGGCGCGGGGCCGGTGACGCGAGTGGATGAGGGGGATCGGTCGGGGTGCTGCATGGGGCCTTAGTAGAATAGGGGCGCGTCAGTTTCGGACGGATCGTTCGCAGGGCGATGCCGCTGCCGCCTTTCTCGACATGTCGAATTACTTGACATGTCGTGATGATGCGGCTAATAAAGAGCCATGATCGCAACCGAACCCACCCTGGCCGAACTGGCCGCAGCATCGGGCCTGCTGCCGCGCACGCTGCGGTCCTGGGTGACGCAAGGGCTGCTGCCGGGCCCGCTCTCGCGCGGCCCCTTCGCCCGCTACCCGGCCGATACGCTCGAGCGCGTGCTTGCCATCCGCGCCATGCGCGACCTGCTGGGCATGCCGCTCGCCGCCATCCGGCAGGAACTGCTCGTCGCCACGCCCGAGCAGATCCGCGCCCATGCCGCCAAGGCCACCGGGTTGGCGCCGGAACCGGCTGAGCCCGCGGCACCGCCCTCCGCAGCGAGCTCCGGTTCGGCGCTTTCCTACCTGCAGGCGCTGCGCGCCGGTCCGGCCGCGCCGAAACCGCCGCCCGCGGCGCCGGTGATGCGCATGGCCGCGCCACCACCCCACATCGACGCGGCCCCGCTGGCCTTCGCATCCGCGGCCTACGAGCCGCCTCCGTCCAGCGGCTTCGAGGCGCTGGAGCGCCGCCTGGCCGAGGGCCGCACCGGCAAGCCCCCTGCCCGCAAGGCGCGTGCGGAGGAATGGCTCCGCATTCCCGTCACCCCGGACGTCGAACTGGCCATCCGCGGACCGCTCGATGCCGAACAGCGCGCACGCCTGGAACGCTGCGCCGACCTCGTCCGCGACATCCTGCTCGGGAGAGACCGATGACCAGCACCGCCCCCACCGTCGCCGCCCCGACCCTCTCCCTCACGCTCGGCCTCGACCGCAAGCTGGCCTGGGCCGAAGGCGGTTCGGTCCGCTACGCCATCGCCGATCTTGCCGCCACCGGCGCTCCCGCGGCGCGGGCCGAGGCCCCGGCGCTCAACCTCGCCCTCGTCGTCGACGTCTCCGGTTCCATGGCCGGCGACAAGATCGCCGCGGCCCGCGATACCGCCGCGGCCGTGACCCAGGCGCTGACCGCGCGCGATCGCCTGACCCTCGTCGCCTTCGACAGCACGGCAGAATTGCTGCTCGACGCCCGCCCGATGGACGAGGCGGGCCGCCGGGCCGCGCTGGCGGCCATCCGCCGCCTGGAGCCGCGCGGCGGCACCAACCTCTGGGAGGGCTGGCTGCTCGGCAACGAGCGGGTCGCGGTGGCAATGGATGCCGACCCGAAGGCCTCGCACCGGGTGCTGCTGCTCTCGGACGGCCAGGCCAATGAGGGCGTCACCGCGCGGAGCGAACTCGCCCATCACGCCGGCGAGCTGCAGGCGCGGGGGATCATCACCTCCGCCGTCGGCATCGGCGACGGCTATGACGAGGCGCTGCTCGGCGCCATGGCCGAGGCCGGCGGCGGCCGCCTGCACGATGCCGAGATCCCGCGCGAGATCGGCGAGGTGGTACTTGGCGAGCTGCTCGAGGGCCGTGCCGCGCTGCTCGAGCGCACGACGCTGCGCATCGCCGTGCCGGCCAACCTGCGCGCCGAGGTTGTCGGCGCCTGGTCGCACACCGTGCTGCCAGGCGCGATCGATGTGCTCGTCGGCGCGCTGCTGCCCGACAGCCCGCGCCGCGTCGTCATCCGCCTGCACTGCCCGGCCGGCGCGCCCGGTACGACAGTGCTGCTCGGCGCCTCGGCCGGCGGGGCGCTGCCGGACGGCTCGGGCCTGATCGAGGCGGAGCCGGTCGAGGCCGAGCTGCGGCTGGCGCATGGCCACGACAACACCGCGCAGGAGCGCGACATCGAGCGCAGCCTGGCCGCCTTCACGGCCTGGCAGGCGGAGGCGATGCGCCGGGCCGTCGGCCTGAACCGCGAGGGCGACCGTCGCGGCGCGAAGCACTTCCTCGAGCGCGAACTGCGCTGGCTGGAACGCTACGCGCGCGGCCTGCCCGGCGCCGAGCCGCTGCTTGCCGAGTTGGTGCTGCTGCTACGCCGCGCGGAAGAGGACCTCGACCCGCGGCTGCGGAAGGAACTCTACGCGGCATCCATGATGCGGGCCCGCCACGAGAAGGACCTGCGGTCGGCACCGCGCGCGCCGCTGGCCGACATGCTGCGCCGGGAGCCGCGCCGTTGAGCGCTGCACGCCGTCGCTACCTCGCCTACGGGTCCAACCTCTGCGCCGTGCAGATGGCGCAGCGGTGCCCGCAGGCCGTGCCCGGGGAGGTCGTCTCCCTCTCCGGCTGGCGCTTTGTCATCAATCGGCGCGGCGTCGCGACCCTGCTGCGCGACGAAGTTGCCACCGCATACGGGCTGATCTGGCACCTGACGGAGGCCTGCGAACGGGCACTCGACCGCTACGAGGGGGTCGCCAAGGACATCTATCGCAAGGAGATGATCGAAGCGGGCGGCGGACCGGCGCTGGTCTATCTCGCGGGCGAGCAGCGTCCGGGGCAGCCGCGGCCCGGTTATCTCGAAGGCATCCTGGCCGCTGCCGCGCGCCTAGGGCTGCCGGAGACCTGCCGCGAGGACCTCGCCGCCTGGCGCCGACCGGTGATGCCCTGGCTCGTCGAGAAGGTGCTGTCGGACTACGCGCTCGACCTGCATGGCATCCATGGGCCAGCGCATTGGCTGCGCGTACGCGAGAACGGCCTGACGCTGGCGGCCATGACCGCGGGGGCCGATGCCGCGGTGGTGGAACTGTTCGCGCTACTGCACGACTGCCGGCGCTGGGACGAAGGCTACGACACGGGTCATGGAGAGCGCGCGGCCAAACACGTCCGGCAACTTGCGGCGGATGGGTTGTTGCGCCTCGATCGCGCGCGGCTCGACCTGCTGGCCGAGGCCTGCGCGGGCCACGAGCATGGCCGCACCAGCGCGGACCCGACGATCGGCTGCTGCTGGGATGCGGATCGGTTGGAACTGTCGCGGCTCGGGCGCAGGCCGATCGCGCGTTTCCTGAGCACGAAGGCCGCGCATGACACGGAAGTCCAGCGCGCCGCGTGGCAGCGCGGGACGGCTATGGAACTTCCTGCTGCGCCTGCCGGGGTGTGGGGCCTGACGAAGGTGCTGGCGCCCGAGCGGCACGCGCGCCGGGCGTGAAACCAGGCGCGGCGAGTTAGGCGTCGGTCGCAACCTCCGCAATCCCATCGGATGGCTCGACGTTGATGTTGGATGCGCGCCGGCAGATCATTTCCCATCGATCGCCGGAGAAGACATGCCGACGCCTTCCGACATGCGGGATTTCGACGAGGTCCTTCCAAGCCTTCGCGCGGCGCGACGTGCGGGCAAGCTAGTGCCGTTCCTTGGCGCGGGGATCAGTCGCCCCGAATGCCGCGGATGGCCGGACTTCATCCAGGCGCTCTACAGGGAGTTCGACGAGTCTCCTGGCACTGCCGTGCGTGGCGACGATCCCGAGGGCCTGTACCGCGCGGCCGATCGCGTCGCCGCTTGGCTTCGCCTACGCTCGTCGAAGGACCGGCAAGACATCCTGCAACAGGCACTCCACGCTCGGACGCCCCCCGAGCCGCCCGATCAGGCCAAGGCCCTCGCCGAATTCGTCTGGCCGCTCATCCTGACGACCAACTACGACGAGGTGGTGCCTCGGGCTTACAGCCAGAACCCCGCCAAGGAGAAGAACCTTTCGCCATTGCTGCTTGGTCGGTCGCCCGAGGACTGCGCGCAGGTCGTACGCTCCCTCGACACGCTTGCGGCGCCGATTGTCTGGTACCTGCAGGGCTATGTCGGTGACAGCTCACCCAGTCGCTCGCTGCTCGATGAGGTCGTGATCGGACATCAGCAGTACCAGGAAGCGATCAACGCGGGCACAACCTTCCGACGCGCCTTCTCGGAGATCTATCGCCGCCGGTCGCTGCTCTTCATCGGCAGCGGCCTCGCGGAGAGCTACTTCGTCAATCTGATCTCGGAGACCATGTTCTCCCTCGGGCCGAGCACCCAGCCGCACTACGCGTTGTTTTGCGACGCGGACAACAACGGGCGCCTCGATCCCGAATTCATCGCGGTGCGCCTCGGCATCACACCGGTCCGCTATGGCAAGGCACACGGGGAGCTTCCCGAGGCCCTGCGGCAGATCGCCAGCGATGCCTCGACGACACTTCATGGAACGCGCGTTCCCGGCCTGACCTCGGTTTCCTACGCCATCCCGCGCGCAAGCATGACGGAGATCTCGACCCCGACGGAACTGTCGACTCTGGACGTTGAGATCCGGAACAGCCGCCTGCCAACGCCGGCCGAGCGCACCTGCGTGATCCTGAGCGTCGGGCGGGACCCTGAGGGCGGAATCTTCGTTCCCGCATGTGGTCAGCAGGCGACGAGCTTCCTCGAAGCGTACCTAGGGAGCAACAACTGGAGCACCGCCGAGTTGGTTGACAACCCAGGGCTGCCGCAGGGTCGCATGTGGCGCGTGGTGTCCGACGGGAAGCGTCGGTCAGCCTTCCTTCTCGCGGGCCGGGACGTCAACGAGAAACTCGATCGCCAGGCGCGCAGCCTGGCCGCAATCACCGAAGCAACGCACCAAGCACTCAAGAAGGTGGAAGCACTCGGCTTCACCAAGGCCCTGATGGGTCTCCTCGCAGCAGGACCGAGCCGGACTGACGAACCGCCATACTGCCTCGTGGCACAACTTTCCGGCATTCGCGCCTTCGCGGCGGAGTCTCGAAAGCGGGGTGCAGGCCTGCGATCCGTCGCGATCCATATCATCGATGACCACGCCTGGTCGGCCCTGATGCAGGGCCGAATCCCGGTGCTTGACCTGCTTACCTCGGAGTTGGCACGTGTCTTGGTGCGGGTTCGGGCGCCCGGCGGGTCCGTCGAGGAGTTCGCCGTGTCTGTCCCTCATGACCATACGATCGACGACGTCCTGAGGATGTACCGAATCAGTGGCAAGAACATCGAGATCGAGGCGCGGCCCTCGCCGCGGCGCGGTCGCGCAGAGATGGGATCTGTGCGCGTTTTCCCCGGCATGATCATCGACGTCTTTCCGTCGCCGTCCGAGGGTAGCGGGAATTTTTGATCGTCTGACTTGAGGCTGCTGCTGTCCGGCGTCAGCCACGTTGGTGCAATCGTGGTAGCGAGAGGAACACCATTTCCCATACACGGTTCCGGTGCCGCTTAACTGCAGTACCTTCTGATCCGCCTCTGAACAGGAAGCCCACCTGCCGGTCAGCGTTACTAGCATAAAGTTTGCCGCATCCGTGGTTTCGCAGACCCTGAGGGCACCGTTCGGCTTGTTGGCGCAGCTTGTCCGTGTCGCGCGGTGATCCTGAAGAGGCGTTGGAAGCTCGACAGCAGCGGTAGCGGTAACCGCCGACGGCGCCAATGATGGCCAGTCAACCTGGCCCGCAGAAGAAGCGGATGGGCCAGGCGACCGAACAACGAGGGGCTTTTTATCATATTCGGTAACCGTTTGCGGGGTCGCCGCGAGTTCGGCCAGGATCATCTTCCAACGGCGTGACACAGTATCGACTGACCGCCCCGTTGCGCGGGCCAACTCTTGCTGCGTGGGCCGGCACCCCGTGCGCGCAAGGTGGTTCTTTGCCGCCGTCAACAGAACATCGTGCGTTTCGGCAGAGCGCCGCCGCGCAGTCTCGCGGCCGGCTTCGGCCTGCCGAATGCGCGTCTCTTCGGGGGATAACGCCTGCTTCCGCCGCTTCCGGCGATAGTTGGCCCAGGTCCATTTGCCCACAAGCTCGGCAATGTGGCGCGCATACGCCTCTGCCTTCTTTCCGCACGGCGCGAGTTGGAGCGCGTCGTCGGTCAGCTCGGCGATCAGTTCCGGCTCGCTGCCATTTCCCTGATCGCGATGCCAGATGACGCGCGCATACGCGAGGGCTCTGAGCTCGACAAAGAGGCGGTTCGACCGCGCGGCGACGTCCGGATCCGGGTGATCCTGCGGCAAAGGTCTGTCCGCAAACGACGGAGCATCTCGGTGTTCGGCCAGCTTCTCCCGGGCAAGGGCCAACGGCAGCGCAGCGCGCAGCTCGTCAAGCGAGTACGGCCGCTCGGCGATGATGTGATGATCCCAGATCGGGCTGATTGGGTTCTTGTGCCGACAGGAGTTTGAAAGGCCGCCGGCATCGGCGCCAATTGGCAGGAGTTCAGCGGTGAGAGAGTTGAGCACCGCCATGAACAGTTGCTGCGGCTCTTTTCGGGCGTTCTCCGTGAATGGAACCGCCTTTTCGATCAGCCAAAACAAGTGAGGCCGAAGAACGCGCCCGTCCGGCCGTTCGTGGCCCGCAGCCATGTTCGGCGGCGGCACGTTCAGGAGCGCGATCGCCTCGCAGAGTGCCTGCCAGCTGGCGAAATCGCGATCGATGTCAACACGCAGGACACGCCGCATGACCTTGTTGGTCTCGACGTATGGCTCGTCGAGGCCAAGCACCTTGGCGACTGGCTGGCTGCACTCATCCTTGCGTTGGCCAACGCGCAGCGCCCGGCAGCGGCGGGTCGATGCTACGAACAGCTGCAAGATGGGGTGCTCATCGCTGACCAGGCCGCGGTAGACGAACGGCTCGATGGGGTAATCGCTCACAAAGCCACCCGGCCAATAGGCGCCATGGGTGAGACGACGTCGGACGCTCGCCCGGATCTCGTCGATACGCAGCTTGCGATCCGCGGCCCATACCGGCGCACACTCCGCTCGGTAGACAATCGTGGCGTCGGGATCACCGGCCCGGGCGTGGAACGCGACGTACTTCCAAAACGATATCGTTGCTGACGGCCGTTCCTGCAGCAACGCCTCATGTCGCTGCTGCAGACGATTCCGCGCGTCGTCGAGATTAGCCAGCGCCTCCGCCACGCGCGCGGGGCGCTTGAGTGCGTCGCGCAGCTGGCGCCGCTCGCGTTCTGCCCGCGCCTTGCGGGCCTGATAGTCGTAGTGCAGCGGAAACCAATCGGGCCAGTCCGCGGGCGGCGGGGCAAATTTCTTGACATCCTTGGGTGAGCGGTGGGGCGGCGAGAAGGTGTGCTTCTTCTGCCGCCCCCCGCTCAAGCGCGAAGCCCGCGGAGGAGCGGCTGATGCGCGTAGCGACGCGAGATCATGCCAACATCCGACCCGTTCCCGCCGCGCGGCCGATCAAGGCCGGCGACGGAGCAATTATTCATTATTGTAAGCCGCCACGCGGCATTCAAGTCAATACTTCAGCCGATCAACTTTAACCAAACATCAATAAGTTCGCCCATTCTCGCCCGCGACAAAGGACGTAACGCCCAGCGCATTGATTACAGCGCCAATCGTGTTGCGGATCTTTCTTGCAATGAACCGCATTATCTTTTTCGGAGTCCGAAAAATATGGCCTGGATGCCCGGCCGCGTTCGGACGTCTGCTTGATTTAGGGGGGAGCCTCCGCATGAGCGCATTGCCATCCGAACAAATGCCGGTCGGACGTCAACCCACGTCCGCGGCGGCCATCTGGCGGGATTTGAAGGCCCGGTTCCGGGTGCTCGCGACGCCCTGGCTCGCTCGTTCCCTGGCAGCGACGACGGCGGCTGAGTATGCGCGAGTGAGTGTGCGCATTCAGCGGCACGGCTGGGCTGTTGTGCTTGCCGGCGCGCGGTCGCGCTCTGCTCACTACGTTGTCCGCTCGGCAATCGGTCGATGGGCCGCCCGGGAGGGCACTGAAGTCCTCGACGCGGCCCAGCACCTGCTCACGGCTGCGCAGACGTCCGTGTCCCGGCGTACGGTCGAGGCCTTGCTGGCCCGCCTCGACGACGCCGTCCACGCCCTGGAAGCATGTCGGCCCGCGGTGGAGGGCGGCGTTGCCTGGACCTCGCAACCCCATGCCAAACCTGGCCGCAGCAAGCGAGCCAGCCTCGGCTCGCTCCCCCCCGACTGGCGAGGCCGGATGCTCGCGCGGATCCCTGAGGATGGGCCGTACGGCCTCGCGGTCGCTTGTCTGTGGCTTCTGGGCGTCCGCCCACGCGAGCTCGTGCACGGTATCCGTATCCGTGTGACGCCAGACGGCGTCGTTCTGGCGGCGGTCCGCGGCGCCAAGGTCCGCGATGTCGACGGCGAGCCGCCGCGGGGCCAGCCCTGGCGCAAGATCGCGGTGCAGGCTGGCCCCGGGGCAGAACTCCCACTGGCACGACTACAGCGCGCGGTGGCGCACAGCGACAGCGGGGAGCTGACGGTCGCGGTCCCGGATGCCCGACGGCTCTGCGACGCGATCCGCGCCGCCAGCCGTCGCGCGCTGCCGCGGCACAGCTACGTCGTCACGCCTTACAGCTTCCGGCATGCCTGGTCCGCGGATGCGAAAGCCGCCGCGGGGAAAGAGGTTTCGTCCGCCGCGGCGTCCGGCACGGCCGCCGCTGCCCCGATGGATGACGTCTCGCTCGCGCTCGGACACGCCTCCGCGGTCAGCCGCCGCCACTACGGCACGCGCCGACAAGGGTGCGAAGGCATCGTCCTGCTCGGCGTGCTCGCCGCCCGCCCACTGCGCGGCAGGCAGTCCTCCCTCCAGATCCGGCCGCCGCCCGGCGCATTGCAAGCGGCGTCCCCGGGTCATGTGGTGCCGTAGCGCGCGCGGCGGCACCGCCGCGCCGCCTGCTTGCTCGGCGCAGGGCAGCTCAACTCAGCGCAGCACGACGCCGCCCTGCCCCTGCCGGATGATCTCGACGCCGGCGGCGTCGAACGCCGCGGTGATCAGAGCAATGTTGCCGCGCATCAGTTCCGACTTGCCGCGTTCGTAATCCGCGATCGTCACCCGCCCGACGCCGGCCTGGCGCGCGAGCTCGTCTTGCGACCAGCCCAGGAGTGCTCGCGCTGCGCGGCAGATCGCCGGCGTCAGAAATTTTTTCTCGTACATGCCCGTACTATTTGTTGACTGCAGTCAGATTGTACGTTTTGTACGGCCTCATGCAAAGCCGGACACCCCCGCAGATCACCGGCAGATCCCAGGTCGTCCACCGGCAATGTGCCGGTAATCGACCGGTAGATTACCGGCATCGCTGGACGAGGGGTGGACCGCCAATGAGGAAAGAGAGCCGCATGCCCGACGCTGCCGTCCCCCCGGAACCTGCCCCCGCCCCTATTGCTCCTCCCTCCGGCCCCGCTTGGCTGCGGGACGACCTGGCGCCAGCCGCATGGCAGGACACGCTGCTCGCCGACATCGTGGAGGGCCTGCATGAGGTGGGGCAGTCGCTCGCCGCGCTGCGGCTGCTCGTCTCGCCGCTCAGCCCCCGCGTCCGCGCCGCTGCGCGGCTGACCGACGAGGGCGCGGCGCGGCTCCCGGCCGCGTTGGATGCCGCGCTGCACGAGCTCGAGACGATCGGCCGAGAGCATCTCGGCGCTGAGCAGCAGACGCCGCCCGCGGCAACGTCTGCCGCCGTGCTGCACGCCGCCCAGGCGGCCCTGTGCCTGCTGCAGCAGCTGTCTCCGACGCCTTGTCGCGGCCGGCTGCTGGCGGCGCGGACCGCCGCCGTCCAGGCGCAACTGCGCAACGGCGAGAGGTCGGCGGCCGCCCTCGGCCTTGCCTGCGCCGCCAGCGCCGACGCCGCCCTCGCGGCATGGCTCTCTCGTTGGCGGCTGCAGACGCTACTCGGCCTCGATCGCGGGCTGGTGCCCGGCATGACCGACGCGCCGCCGCCACCCGGCGCACCCGACAGCCCCTGGCGCGATCCCACGCCCTACCGCACGCGCGGCGCCGGCCTGCCGGCCGCACGCGACAGCAGCGCGCCCCGCCACGCCGCCTGAGCCCCTTAGTCCGCCTCTTTCGGGTCACCCCACCATGACGCCATCCGATTGCGACGGCCCGTCCGCTGCAGCGGATCTCCGCGCGCTCGCGGCTGTGCACGCCGCCCTCGCGCGTGACCTGCGCCGCCTCGCCGCTGGCACGGCGCCCAGCCCGGCGGCACTGGCCGCCGCGCCGGTCGTTTCGCACTGGCGGGTCGGCATCCGTCCGGTCCCCGCATTGATCGGCCTCGTCGACGGGCATCCCCTGCTCCCCCGCGGGCCGCTCACGAGTTCGGAGCTGATCGTGCTCGATCGGTCCCGCGGCTTCGCGCGCACATTGTCGCGCTGGTACGTGCTCGGCACGGCGGCGGAGCACCGCGATGGCTGAGCGTCCGCGCCGCCCGACCGCACCGCCGGTGCCAGAGGCGGTCCGCGACATCGGCGGGGATGCCGTCGCCGACGACAGCCCGGCCGACGACTTCGCCGCAGCGGAGCCGACCGATCCGGCACTGCTGGCCGCCCGGCTCTGCGTCGAGCGCGCCCTGCAGCGCGCGCCGGATGCCCTCGCGACCGCCCGGCAGCCCGGCGGCATCCTGCTGCTGCGGGTGCCGCCCGCGCCCTGGGGCGCGGTGCTCGCCGAGGCCTGGCAGCAGCTGATCGCACGCCTGCCGGCGCCAGACGGCGTGGATCGCCGCGACGATCCGCTGCGGACCGCGGTGGTGCGCCGGCTGGCCGCCGCTGGCGATCCGACCGGCGCCGTCCTACAGCTGGCCATCCTGGACGCCAGTGCGGGCCGTAACGTCGAGGATAAGGTGGAGCGCGCCGTGCTGCGCGGCCGTCCCGTCCATGTCGTGACATGTGGCGCGGAGCGGTGGCTGCCGGTCGCGATCCGCGCCGCGGTGGAACGCGAGCTCGCCGTCGAGGCGCCGGACGCCGACATCCTAATCGGCCTGGCGGCGGCGTTTGGCCGTCCGCGGCAGGCGGCGCCGCCGGAGCGGGGCCCGCCACGCCGTCGCCGGACGGCGGCCGGCGCTCTTTCGCCACCGCCGCCCAGGCCGCTGGTGTTGCCCGCGGCGCTGC
>NZ_JACADR010000589.1 GCF_016106005.1 Roseomonas rosulenta | reverse complement strand
CGGAACAGCGCCAGCGGCGGGTAGCCGGGCCGGCCGGTGGGTGCGCGCAGCGGCGCCAGCAGGCGCTCCATCGGCGCCCAGTCGATCAGGCCGACAATGCAGTCCAGACGATGATTGGAACCCGCCCATACCGGCAGAAGCGCCTCCGCCAAGCTCGCCTGTCCGATCCGACGCTGACCCATCTCCGCCTCACAACTGCCATCACCAGGCTCAGCGAATCAGCCCATCTGTCGCTCAGCAAGGCGTTTCGCAGGGATCTCCACTGGGACCGGCTCGGCCAGAAGAACGAGAATTCCTCCTGCTGGATCCGCGTCTCGCAGGGCTGGGCCGGCAAGAACTGGGGCGAGATCGACATCCCGCGCATCGGGCAGGAGGTGATCGTCGACTTCCTCGAGGGCGACCCCGACCGGCCGATCGTCACCGGGCGCGTCTACAATGCCGAGAACCCGGTGCCCTATGCACTGCCGGCCAACAAGACGCAGTCGGGCATCAAGTCCAATTCCTCCAAGGGCGGCGGCGGCTCCAACGAGATCCGCTTCGAGGACAAGAAGGGCTCGGAGCAGGTCTACCTCCATGCGGAGAAGGACCTCGACAGCTTGGTCGAGAACGACGAGACGCGCCGGGTCGGCGGCAAGGGCACCGGCAACCGCACGACCGACATCAAGAACGACGAGAAGATCACGGTCGGCGGCAACCGGACCGAGACGGTGGTGAAGAACGAGACCATCACCATCGGTGAGAACCGGACCGAAGCTGTCGCGAAGAACGAGTCGGTAGCGATCGGGCTGACGCGCAGCCACGCTGAGCTGCCCCCGATCAGGGATCCACGAGCTATGAGAGACTTGGCCCGTGTTCTGGCTTGGCCGTCTGGCCCTGCCGGAGCGGAGCGTAGGCGGGGCCAGACGGCCAGGGCAACATCGCTTCCGG
>NZ_JACADR010000588.1 GCF_016106005.1 Roseomonas rosulenta | reverse complement strand
GGCGGTGGCCGCGCTCGCGGCAGCGCGGGGCGCCATCGACCGCGGCGCCACCGCCGAGGCGCGCGCCGCGCTGCAACCGCTGCTCACGAGGCGGCCCACCGGGAAGGGGCCGGGAGCCTAGAGCGGCGTCAGGCCGCCACACGAAGCGGATCACCACCTGTCGCGCGGGCCCCAGCCGTGGCGGTCCTGGCGCCAGTCGTAGCGCGGCCGTTCGTGCCGCCAGCCATGCCAGGAGGGTGCCGGGCGGTGCCAGTGCCGCGGCGGCGGCTGGCGATGATGCCAGGACGGCGCATGGCCCCAGCCGGTGGCGCGGGGACCACGCTCCCAGGCATGGGCCGGGCCGGCGGCGAGCATCATGAGGATCAGGGCGGCGGCGGACGCCAGGCGGCGCATCGGGGGGATCTCCTGTTCGGCAGGGAACAGAAAACCCCGGTGCCGCGGCGCCACCGCGGCCAAGCCGTGGCGGGAGCGCGGCGGCAGGTGACGCGATGTGACACCGCGTGCTCTCAGTTCGGCCGGGCCGTCGGGTCGCCGCCGCAAATGCAGCCAGCCCAGGGCAGGCCCGCAAGCAGGCCCGTCGGCATCGCCACGCCGGGCGGGCGGGCCAGGAAGGCATGCAGGTCCGTCTCGGCCGCCAGCAGGCCGTCGCCGAAGGCGTCGCCGATCTCGACCGGGTGCGCGTCGGTGATGCGATTTGCCTCCGCCATGCCGAAGACCAGGCCATGGACATGCCGCAGCGCGGCCGCCACGGCGAGTTCGCTGGCGGGCGCGGCGGTCGGGTCGCCGCCGCTCGCGGCCAGGCCGAAGAAATAGCCGAGCGCCCGGTCGGCGTGGAACCAGGCCCTGCGCCTTGGCGTTCGGCCGGTTGCACACCCATTCGAACCACTGCTCGCGCGGCAGGTCCTGCACGACACCGTCCTTGTCGGAATACA
>NZ_JACADR010000587.1 GCF_016106005.1 Roseomonas rosulenta | reverse complement strand
CGGCGGGGGAGGGCGCTGCCCTCCCCGGACCCCACCCGCCAAGGGCCTAAAGGCCCCTGGACCCCTCGACTTGATCGGGGGATTGGGGGAGGCGCGTCGAGGGTGGCACCGATGCCGAAGGGCGCGCCAAGCCCCTCTCCGCCAGCGCCCGCCGCGCGCGACGCCACCTCACCGCCGGACGATCTCGTACAGCGCCACCGCCGCTGCCGACGCCACGTTGAGGCTCTCGACGCCTTCGGCCATCGGCAGGCGCACCAGTTCGTCGCAGGTCTCGCGTTGCAGGCGGCGCAGGCCGTGTTCCTCGGCGCCCATCACCAGGGCGACGCGGCGGTCGCGCGGGGCGGCCTCGGCCAGGGTGCGCTTCGCTTCGCCCGCCAGGCCCATGACCCAGAAGCCGGCGCGTTGCAGGGCGGCAATGGCGCGGGAGAGGTTCACTTCCCGCACCACCGGCACGATGTCGAGCGCGCCGGAGGCGGCGCGGGCGAGGGTGCCGGTCTCGTGTGGCGCGTGGCGGTCCTGCAGCACGACGCAGGCTGCGCCGAAGGCCGCGGCGGCACGCAGTGCGGCACCGACGTTGCGCGGGTCGGTCACCTGGTCGAGCAGCAGGACGGGGCCTTCGGAGGCCGCGATCGCGTCTTCCAGCTGCACGGGTTCGAGCGGTTCGGCCAGCAGGGCGATGCCCTGGTGCACCGCGTCCTCGGTCAGGAAGGTGGCGAAGCGGGCGCGGTCGGCGCGTTCGGGGGTGACGCGCCAGCGGCCGGTGAAGGCGTCGCGCAGCGCCAGTTCGGCGTCGGTGGTGGTGAGCAGCCGGCGTGGCTTGCGGCGCGGGTTGGACAGCGCCGCGAGCACGGCGTGCTGGCCGTAGATCCAGTAGGCGCCGGAGCCTGCGCCGGCGCCGGGGCGGGGCGGGGGCGGGGTATCGTCGATCGGTGCGGCGGGG
>NZ_JACADR010000586.1 GCF_016106005.1 Roseomonas rosulenta | reverse complement strand
GCCCTGCCGCCCGGTGGCGCCCGGCATGGCGGTGCCGTCCGGCCGGCCGATCCACACGCCCGCCACATGCCGCGCATCGAAGCCGAGCGCCCAGGCATCGCGCCCGCCCCACGACGTGCCGGTCTTCCAAGCCACGCCGGCCGGCCCGCCACCCGGGAAGCCCTGCACGAGGATGGCGCCGACGGAATCCGCCGCGCGGCGCTCGACCACCTGCTGCGCGTCCTCGGCGGGACCGGGCCGCAGGCGCAGCGGCCGCGCGCGCCCGTGGTCGGCGAGCGTCGCATAGAGCGCCACCATCTCCCGCAGCGTGGTGCCGGCGCCACCCAGCGCCAGCGGAAGCGAGGCATCCGCCCCCCGCGGCAGGCGCGGCGGCGCACCGGCAGCCTTCAGCGCCGAGGCGAAGCGCAGCGCGCCCACCTGGTCCAGCAGCGCCACGGCCGGCAGGTTCAGCGACATGCGCAGTGCCTGCGCCGCCGTCACGCGCCCGGCGAAGTCGCGCGAGAAGTTCTCCGGCGCGTATTCGCCGAAATGCCGCGGCAGGTCGGCGACGATGCTGCCCGGCGTGGCGATGCCGCGCTCGAACGCCATGGCATAGAGGAAGGGCTTCAGCGCCGAGCCCGGCGAACGCACCGCGCGCGTGAGGTCGAGCGCACCGGCACGCGATTCCGCGCCCCATTCGCCGCCGATCAGCGCGCGCACCTCGCGCGTCGCGACATCCGCAACCACGATGGCGAGCGCGGCACGGTCGGGCAGCGTCGGGAGGATCTCCTGCGCCAGCCGCTCCGTCGCGCGCTGCAAGGGCGCGTCGAGCGTCAGCGTCACATGGCCCGTCGCGCCCCGCGCCATCTCCCGCGCCAGGTGGGGCGCCAGGCGCGGCATGTCGCGCCGGCGCTCCGGCATGGCGGCGGCGATCGACAGCGCGCGATCGGTCTCCGACATCCCC
>NZ_JACADR010000585.1 GCF_016106005.1 Roseomonas rosulenta | reverse complement strand
TTGGCCTTGGCCGGGTTGCCGATCAGCAGGTCCACCTCGGTCGGGCGGAAGTATTCGGGATCGACGCGCACCAGCGTGCGGCCGGTCGCACGGTCCACGCCGACTTCCTCCACGCCCTTGCCCCGCCATTCGAGGGCGATGCCCGCCTCGGCGAAGGCCAGGTCGCAGAAATGGCGCACCGTATGCGTCACCCCGGTCGCGAGCACGTAGTCGTCGGGCGTGTCCTGCTGGAGGATGCGCCACATGCCCTCGACGAAGTCGCGCGCATGGCCCCAGTCGCGCTGCGCATCGAGGTTGCCGAGCCACAGGCAGTCCTGCCGCCCCAGGTGGATGGCGGCGACCGCACGGGTGATCTTGCGGGTGACGAAGGTCTCGCCGCGGCGCGGGCTCTCGTGGTTGAACAGCACACCGTTGGACGCATGCAGGCCATAGGCCTCGCGGTAGTTCACCACGATCCAGTAAGCGTAGAGCTTGGCCGCGGCATAGGGGCTGCGCGGGTAGAAGGGCGTGGTCTCGTCCTGCGGGACGGCCTGCACCTTGCCGTACAGCTCGCTGGTCGAGGCCTGGTAGAAGCGCGCGGTCTTCTCCATGCCGAGGATGCGGATGGCTTCCAGCAGCCGCAGCGTGCCGATTGCGTCGGAATTGGCGGTGTATTCCGGCGTCTCGAAGGACACGGCCACGTGGGACTGGGCGCCGAGGTTGTAGATCTCGTCCGGCTTCACCTCGGCCAGGATGCGGATCAGGTTCGTGGCATCCGTCAGGTCGCCGTAGTGCAGAAAGAAGCCCACGCCCGGGTCGTGGCGATCGTGGTACAGATGGTCGACGCGGCCGGTGTTGAAGGACGACGAGCGGCGCTTGATGCCGTGCACCACGTAGCCCTTCGCAAGCAGCATCTCGGCCAGGTAGGAGCCGTCCTGGCCGGTGATGCCGGTGACGAGGGCGACCTTGCGA
>NZ_JACADR010000584.1 GCF_016106005.1 Roseomonas rosulenta | reverse complement strand
TCGCTTCGGCTGCCGCCGCGGCACCTTCAGCCCCTCGCGCCGCCAGATGCGCTCTACCCGCTTGGCGTTCACCCGCCAGCCCTCGGCCCGCAGCAGCGCGGTGATCCGGCGGTAGCCGTAGCGGCCAGGCGCGGCGGCGGTGACACGATCGCAGAGCGCGTTTGCATCGCTAACCACATCGAGCCAGTCGTGCTTCTCGGTGATGGAAGGAGGGCTGATGGCAAGCGGAAGACTCACGATAACGTTCATCGATGCGATATCCTTTCGACGAGTTCTGCTGCTGCTTGGTATCTACCGATCGACCTCACGATTTTTCCCACGGGGGTGAGACGCGATGCCGAGACCGCCTGCACGGAGCCACAGGCGCAGTTCATCGATCGTCCGGTAGAAGGCGGAACACGAGCGACCACTCCCACGCTGCGCGCTGGCGATGTCGCCGTGCGCCGCGATCAGCAGCAGCAGAGTCTCCCGCGGCTGTGCCGGTAGATCGTCGAGCAGGGCGTCCAAATCGACGCGGCGCGCGATGGCGACGACGTCGTCGCTCGGCTCCGGTTGCGTCGCTGAGGTAAAGGCCCCTCCCGCGTCGATATCGAGGAACTCGAGCGGAACCAGGGTCACCCTGCTTGGATGGCTGTCGGCCTTCAGACGGTCGGCCACGACGTGCCGTGCCAGCAGGCCCACGAAGGCCGCCCAGTTTGCCTGACCGCCATCGAAGTGGCGGGCGCGTTCGACGATGGCGAGCAGGATGTCCTGGCTCAGGTCCTCGCGATCCGCTCGCCCACGGCGACCGCGCCACGCCCATCGGGCCGCATGGCGATACGCGGCGTGTGAACGGCGGAGAGAAAGTCGGCCACTGGAGCGGCGGCGTGATGCTGCTGCGGGCGGAGTAAAACCCGTCCAGTGGTGGGCGTCCTACCTTGATGGATCAGGTTGGGGCGCCGGGAGATGTTCGT
>NZ_JACADR010000583.1 GCF_016106005.1 Roseomonas rosulenta | reverse complement strand
CGAGGTCACCGCGCAGGGCAGCGCCGACCTCGCCGCGGAAACGCTGGACGTCGCCGCGCGCGCAAGCGTCGGCGCCAGCACCACGCTCGGCACGCTGGTCCCGCCCGCCGCGCGCTGGGCGTCGCTGGCCATCGAGACGCACGCCGCCGGCACCATCGCCGCGCCGCGCATCGCGCTCGACGCTGCCGTGCAGGGCTTCGGCAGCGACACCCCGGCGCTGGCCGCCGCACTTGGCGAGACCCCGCGCCTCACCCTGCGCGCCACGCCGCCCGAACGCATCGACTCCCTCGCCATCGACGGCGCCGCGCTGCGCGTCACCGCCGAAGGCGATGTCGGCACCTCGCTCGACGCCACGCTGCGGGTGGTGGCCTCCGACCTCGCGCCGCTGGTGCCGGGCCTGGCCGGCGCGTTGCAGGCGCAAGCGCGCCTGACCGGCCCGCGCGGCGATCCCTCCATCGCGCTCACCGCGCGCGGCGAGAGGCTGGAACGCGACGGGCAGGTGCTCGAGGCGCCGGACCTCGCACTGACCATCGCCACGCCGCTCTCGGCCCCGCGCGCCGAGGGCAGGCTGCGCGCGACTTATGCCGGGCTGCCGGCCACCCTCGACCTGCAGGGCGTGCCGGAGGGCGAGAGGCTGCGCCTCGAACGCCTGGCCTTCGCCTTCGGCCCCGCAAGGCTCGATGCGCGCGGCGTGCTCGACCCGCGCGCGGCCACCTTCGTGGGCAACGCGGCGCTGGATGTCGCCGACCTCGCGCCCTTCTCCGCCCTGGCGGGCACGCCCATGGCCGGGCGCGCCGGGCTGCGCGCGACGCTCGACCTGCGCGACGGCGCGCAGGGATTCGACGCCACCGCCGAACTCAACGACGCGCGCATCGCCGGCGCCGCGCTGGAAGGGCGGCTTGCGGCGCAGGGCACGCTCGCGGCGTTGACGGCCAGCCTGGACGCGCGCGCCGACGACGCGC
>NZ_JACADR010000582.1 GCF_016106005.1 Roseomonas rosulenta | reverse complement strand
CAGCGCGGCCTCACGCGCGGCCAGCGCCCCGAGCTGCCCGAGCGTGGCGAAGCCCGCCGCCGCCAGGCGCTTCGCCATGGCGGGCCCCACGCCCGGCAGCAGCGTGACCGGCTGCGGCGCGAGCCAGGCCGCCGCTTCCTCCGCGCCGATCACCGCGAAGCCGCGCGGCTTGTCGCGTTCCGCCGCCAGCTTTGCCATCAGCCGGTTGGCCGCGAGGCCGATCGAGACGGTCACGCCGACCTCGCGTTCCACCGCCGCGGCGAAGCGCGCCAGCACGGCCGCCGGGGGCGCGCCGTGCAGCGCCTCGGTGCCCAACAGGTCGAGCACCGCCTCGTCGATCGACAGCGGCTGCACCAGCGGGGTCAGCGCCTCCATCATCGCGCGGATGCGCCGGCCTTCCTTCACGTACTTCGCCATGTCGGGCCTGATCACCACCGCATCGGGGCAGGCCGCGAGCGCCTTGAACATCGGCATGGCGGAGCGCACGCCGCGCGTGCGCGCGATGTAGCAGCAGGCCGCCACCACGCCGCGCTTCCCCCCGCCGACGATGACCGGGCGGGTCAGAAGCTCCGGCCGGTCGCGCTTCTCCACGCTGGCGTAGAAGGCATCGCAATCCACATGCGCGACCGACAGTGCAAACAGCCGCGCATGCGCGACCACGCGGCGCGATCCGCAGGACGGGCAGCGCGCAAAGGCGGCCTCCGCCCGATGGAGGCAGTCGCGGCAAAGCGCAGGCATGGCGCAGGCATAGCCGTTCGGGCGGCGGCGCCGAAGCCGAAATCCACGCCGTGGGTCACGCCGCCGCGGCGCGGCGGCGGACCGCGAAGGGCATCGCCACTGGCCAGTGCGGCACCGCCCAGCCCTGCGCATAGAGGCGCTTCTGCCAATCCACCTGCATCGCCTTGGTGGGCGTGCGGCCCGACGCCATGCGCTCGCGCGTCTCGGCCGGCAGGTTGGCGTCGATCC
>NZ_JACADR010000581.1 GCF_016106005.1 Roseomonas rosulenta | reverse complement strand
GGGCGCATGGGCGCCGACCGGGCGCTGGCAGGCGAGCGCCTCGGCCATCGCATCGTCGCGCGCAACGGCGCCGACCAGGCGCGGGCCGAGATGGCCCGCCAGCCCCTCCGCTGCCGCCAGGGACAGGCGCGAAGCACGGTCCACCTGGTTCAGAACGATGCGCAGGCGCGGCCCCGTCAGGCTGCCCAGCGTGCCGCCGCCGAGGAAGCGCCCGCTCTCGATGTCGGGCAGCAGGGCGGTGCTGGCGGCATCCGCCAGCAGCACCACCAGCAGCATGGTGGCCTGGGGTGCCAGCGCCTGCAGCGCGCCCGAGGCACCCGGCGGCGTGTCGGCCACCACCAGCACGGAGGGGTCGGCCAGCATGGCGCGCACCGGCGCGGCTAGCAGCTCGGGCTCCGCCGCGAGCGTCGTGGCGGCGGCGAGCGCGCCGCGTAGGTCGGTCTCTCCATGCGGCAGGAGTTCGGGGCCGGCCGGCGTGGCGCGCAACGCGGCGCGCCAGTCCGGGCGTTCGGCGATGCGGGCGAGGAAGCCGGAGGTTTCGTGCAGCGGCAGGCCCAGATGCAGGCGCAGCGCGTTTTGCGGGTCGCAGTCTATGGCGATGACGCGTCGGCCCGCGCGGCGCAGGGCATCGCTGAGCCCGGCGACCAGGGATGTCTTGCCGACGCCGCCTTTTGGCGAGGCGACGCAGATGAGGGCCATGCCCGTCAGCGCCCCGGGCCGGTCTGCGCCATGCGCAGGCTGAGGAAGACCAGCGTCGCATCCGTCACGGGCGGCGCGGCAGGTGCAGCGGCGCTGCCGAGCGCCGCGGCGATCAGGGGAAAGTCGATCGGGCGGTGCGCCGGTATCGTCGCCGCGGGCAGCGGCGCCGGCGGAAGCGTCGCGGGCAGCGGCGCCGGCGGAATCGCCGCGGGCAGCGGCGTCGGCGAAACGGTTGCGGGCAGCGGCGTCGCCGCTTCGACCGGCCAGGGCGGCGCG
>NZ_JACADR010000580.1 GCF_016106005.1 Roseomonas rosulenta | reverse complement strand
GCCGGGGCGCGCGTCGTCTCCGACCGCGGCTGGCGCGGCGCGCGGCCCTGGGTGCCGCCGCCGCCCAGCCCCCGGGCGCGGGAGGACCTGCCGCCCGCCCCGGTCGAATGACGCCGGGCTATTGGAACATCGACCCCGCCTCGGGGATGAAGGTGCTGATCACATTGATCCAGACATCCGCGGTGCCGTCGCCGTCCGCGTCGCCCTTGATCGTGTCGTCGTCCGGCGCGTTCACGTCGCAGCGCAACCGCCCCGCGCTGGTGGCGCCGGTGCCCCGGAAGGCCGCGGTGCCGATCCACGTTACGCCCTGGCTGCCCGCGACCGGGCTGTTTGCGTCGATCAACCGCAGGTCGATCCGGTCGATGCCGAGCGCCGCCGAGAAGGTGAAGTCAAGGATGACGTCTGTGTCCGCCGGCGAGGCCTCGGCGGGGGTGTGTCAGCGGAAATTGTCGCTGCCGGTCCCGCCGGTCATGGAATCGCCGCGCGCGCCGCATCCGCGCGCATGCGCCAAGGGGCCGGGATGGCGCGGCCCTGCGCCTCAGTAGCGCCGCAGCAGCCCCACCAGCCGCCCCTGCACCCGCACCCTGTCGGGGCCGAAGATGCGCGTCTCGTGCCGCGGGTTGGCCGGTTCCAGCGCGATGGAATTGCCCCGCCGGCGGATGCGCTTCAGCGTCACTTCGTTCTCGTCCACCAGGGCCACCACGATGGTGCCGTTCTCGGCCGTGTCGGCGCGCTGGATCAGCACCGTGTCGCCATCGAGGATGCCGGCGTCGATCATCGAATCGCCGGCGACTTCCAGCGCGTAGTGCTCCCCGTTGCCGATCAGCGCGGCCGGCACCTCGACCGACGCACCCTGGTCCCGCAGCGCCTCGATCGGCACGCCGGCGGCGATCCGGCCGAACAGCGGCAGGGTCACGGCGGCGGCGTCGTTGGCGGGCTCGGCCGCGGGGCGCGGCGGGGCGGCGGCGAAGGGCC
>NZ_JACADR010000058.1 GCF_016106005.1 Roseomonas rosulenta | reverse complement strand
AGCAGTCCGCGCTGCCGCCCATCGTCGCGCCGCAGGACGTCGCCACCTCGCTGCCCGGCCAGCCCGCCCCGGCCGCTGCCGCCGCGCAGCCGGCCCGCGACCAGCCGGTCACCTTCACCGCCGAGGAAGTGGAGTACGACCAGAACCGTGCCGTCGTGGTCGCCCGCGGGCGGGTCGAGGCCTGGCAAGGCAACCGCGTCGTGCGCGCCGACGAATTCACCTACGACCGCAACACGGGCGTGGCCACCGCGCGCGGCAACGTCCAGCTGATCGAGGCCGACGGCCAGGTCATCTTCGCGGACTCGATCGTGCTCGAGAACCAGTTCCGCGACGGCGTGATCGAGGGGCTGCGCGGGCTCCTCACGCAGAACGGGCGTGTCGCGGCGAACAGCGCGCGGCGCACGGGCGGGTCCATCTTCGACCTCTCGCGCGTCGTCTATTCATCCTGCAATGCCTGCGAGGATGACCCGCTCGCGCCGCCGCTGTGGCAGGTGCGCGCGCGCACCGCGACGCTCGACCAGGAGGCGCGCCAGGCACGCTACCGCGACGCGGTGGTGGAGTTCGCGGGCATCCCGACCTTCTGGACGCCCTACCTGCAGCACCCGGCGGGCGATGCGCCGCGGCAGTCCGGCTTCCTCAGCCCGACCTTCGGCATCACGAGGTTCCTCGGCGGCTTTGTCGAGACGCCCTACTACTGGGCGATCGACCAGAGCCAGGAGCTCGTGCTGCGGCCGCAGATCGCGACGCAGGCGGCACCCAATCTCGGCCTCGAATACCGCCGCCGCTTCAACTTCGGGGAGATTTCGGCCGAAGGCTCGCTGGGCTACCTGAACGGCGACCAGAACACGCCCGAGGGCTTCGCCGGGCACATCTTCTCGCGCGGGCGCTTTGCGATCGACGAGACCTGGCGCACCGGCTTCGACTTCAATCGCGCAAGCAGCGAGGACTACCTGCGCATCTACCGCTACGGCGCCCGCCGGCGGCTCGATTCGAACGTCTTCACCGAGGGCTTCTGGGGACCGGACGCCTATGCCCGCGTCGATGCACGCATCTTCCAGGGCCTGCGCCCGACCGACAACACCAGCCTGATCCCGACGGTGGGTCCCAACGTCTACCTCGACTGGCGCGCACCGGTGGATTCGCTGGGCGGCACGCTGACCTTCGACACCTGGAACTTCGCGGTGTTCCGGTCCGGGGGCACCAACACCCAGCGCGGTGCATTCAGGCTCGGCTACGACCTGCCGATGCGCGACGGGCTGGGCGGCGTCTGGACGCTGCGCGCGCAATCCGACATCGCCTCCTATGCCTTCACCGACCTCGCGCTGGCGCCCAACAACTCGACCACGGCGAATGACGGCACAGCGGCGCGCGCCAATATCCGCGCCGGGCTGGCCTGGCGGATGCCCTTCGTGCGCCCGGCCGGCGAGTATGGCCACCAGGTGATCGAACCGATGCTGCAGGTGGTCGGCGGCCCGCTCACCGGCAGTCAGTCCAGCGTGCCCAACGAGGACAGCATCGACTTCGAATTCACCGATGCCAACCTGTTCAGCCTGAACCGCTTCTACGGCCGCGACCGGCAGGAAGGCGGCACGCGCTTCGACTACGCGCTGCGCGGCGCCTGGTACTTCCCCAATGGCGGCATGCTCGAGGGACTCGCCGGGGCCTCCTATCGCACGCAAGCCGATGGCGGGCCGTTCTATGCCGGCAGCGGCGTCGAGAACCGCGCCTCCGACTACGTGGCGCGCGCGCGGATCAGGCCGGTGCCGTGGCTGGAATTCCTCGGCCGCGGCCGCTTCGCCAACGAGAACGGCGACCTGCGCTTCGTGGATCTCGCGACCAATGTCAGCCTGGAGACGCGCACCACTCTGACTGCGGGCTACCTGTACACGCCCGCCGCGCCCTACCTGACGCCGGTGCAGCCGCGCAACGAGGTGGCGGGCGGCCTGCAGCAGCAATGGGGCAACTGGCGCTTCGGCGCCTACGCGCGCTACAGCATCGAGAACAACCGCCCCGTCGTGGTCACCGCCTCCGTCACCTACGAGGACGAGTGCTTCCTGTTCGAGACCCGCTTCCTCAAGCGCTTCGCCGAGGACCCCTCGACCAACAACCTCTATCCCGCCAACACCATCCTGCTGTTCCGGATCGGCCTCAAGACGATCGGCGATGTCGGCTTCCGCGCGATCTGAGGGGGCCTTCGGAGCCTCGCCCGATGGCGCGTCCCGCAGTCCGGCACCGGCGGTCCCAGGCGGCCGGGGGCGCGCTGTGCCTCGCCGCGCTTTCCCGGGCCTGCGCCGGGTCGTATGAAGGCACCGCCATGACCGCCGCGACGCATACCCCCCTCCGGACACCGCTGCTGGCCCTGCTGGCCGCGATGCTCCTCAGCCTGTCCGCCCCGGCGGCGCCGGCGCGCGCGCAGGCCAACCGGGTCGCCGCCGTGGTGAACGGCGATGTCATCACCGCCAACGAGGTCGCGAGCCGCCGGCGGCTGCTGGCGCTCACCGCCGGCATGACCGGGGACGGGCCGGGGCGCGCCAACGACCAGATCGTGCGCCTGCTGGTGGATGAACGCCTGCGCACCCAGGAGGTGGCGCGCCGGCGCATTCCCGTGACCGACGCCGACATCGCCGGCGCGGTCGGCGAGATCGAGAGCCGCAACAACCTGCCCCCCGGCGGCCTGCGCGACAACCTGCGCCGCGCGGGCATCGACGCGCGCGTGCTCTACGACCAGATCCGCGCGCAGATCGGCTGGAACCGCCTGCTGCGGTCGCAACTCGGCGGCCAAGCCACGATCTCGCAGGCCGAGATCGACGAATACGTGAATGCCGCGCGCGCGCGCACCGGCCAGCCGGAATTCCTGGTCTCCGAGATCTACATCCCGGTCTCCAACCCGGGCCAGGACGCCGAGGTCCGCCGCTTCGTCGACGACGTGATCGCGCGGCTGCGCCAGGGCGCGCCCTTCCCGATGGTGGCGACCCAGTTCAGCCAGTCGCAGACCGCGCTGCTCGGCGGCGACCTCGGCTGGGTGCAGCCCGACCGGCTCGACCCCGAAGTCGCCGCCGTGGTGCGCCAGATGCCCGAAGGCGCCGTCTCCAACCCGATCCGCGTGCCCGGCGGCTTCGTGATCGCGCAGCTGCGCCAGAAGCGCATCGCGGGGCGCGACATCGCGACCATGATCTCGGTCCGCCAGGCCTTCTTCCCCTTCGAGGGCCAGGTGAACCCGGCGGCCCCCACCGCCCAGCAGCTTCGCCAGGTCGAGGCGGCGCAGCGCCTGTCCGAGACCGCGCGCGGCTGCGAGGCGGTCGAGGCCGCGGCGCGTGGCGGCCCGCGCGCCGCCGATCCCGGCCAGATCCGCCAGGATGCCGTCAATCCGCCCGAGCTGCGCGAGCTGCTGACCAACCTGCCGATCGGCCGGCCGACCCAGCCGATCGTCTCGCCCGACGGCGTGCTGGTGATTGCCGTCTGCGCGCGCGAGACGCGCAACCTGGCCGAACTCACGCCCGAGCAGGCGCGCGACCGGCTGCTGCGCGAGCGTGTGGAACTCATTTCCCGCCAGGTGCTGCGCGACCTGCAGCGGCGCGCGCAGATCGACATCCGCAACCAGGCCAACGAAGCCCCCGCCGCCGCCCAGCCGCCCCAGCGGCGCGGCTGATCCCGTGTCCGACCACGGCCTGCCCAGCCTGCGCGAGACGGTCGCGCGGCACGGGCTCGATGCGCGCAAGGCGCTCGGGCAGCATTTCCTGCTCGACCCCGCGGTCTGCGCGCGCATCGCGGCGCTGGCGGGGGATCTTTCAGATCGGCACGTGCTCGAGGTCGGCCCTGGACCGGGCGGGCTGACACGCGCGCTGCTCGCCACGCCGGCGGCGCAGGTGGTGGCGGTGGAACTCGACCGCCGCGCGGTGGCGGCGCTGGCGGAACTCGAAGCGGCGCATCCGGGGCGCCTGCGCGTGCAGGAGGGCGATGCGCTGCGCATCGACCCGGCGGCGCTGCTGCCGGCGCCGCGGCGCATCATCGCGAACCTGCCCTACAACGTCGCCTCGCCGCTCCTGGTCGGCTGGCTGCGCGGTGCGGCTGCGATCGAAGGCATGACCCTGATGTTCCAGCAGGAGGTGGCCGAGCGCATCTGTGCCGCCCCCGACACGCCGGCCTATGGGCGGCTTGCGGTGCTGGCGCAGTGGCGCTGCCGCTGCGACCTGCTGCTGCGCCTGCCGCCCGGCGCCTTCTCCCCGCCGCCCAAGGTGTGGTCCGCCGTTGTCGGCTTCACGCCCCACGCTGATGACCCTGGCGCCGCGCTGTTCGCGGCCATGGAGCGGACCACTGCCGCCGCCTTCGGGCAGCGCCGCAAGATGCTGCGCGGCGCGTTGAAGTCGCTCGGCGACGCGCCGGGCCTGCTGGCGGCGGCGGGCATCGACGGCGCGCGGCGGGCGGAGACGCTCACCGTCGCGGAATTCGACAGGCTCGCGCGCCTGGTGGCGGCGCGCTGACCTATCCTCGGAACCAGGCGAGCACCGCCGCCACGGTGAAAACGGAGATCACGGTCGAGACCAGCACCGTCGCGCCCGAGCGTTCCGCCCCGACCGCATAGCGCCGCGCCAGCATGAAGGCGTTGGCGCCGGTGGGCAGCGCCGCCGTCGTCACCGCCACCGCGGTCTCGAGCGGCCCGAGGCGGAAGGCCAGGCACAGCCCCCAGACCAGCAGCGGCAGCATCGCCAGCTTCAGCACCAGCGCCCAGGCGACATCGCGCAGCGATCCCGCGAGCCGGAACGAGGCCAGCGACCCGCCCAGGCAGAACAGCGCGAGCGGCGGGCTCGACGCGCCGAGCAGTTCCAGCGTGCGCCGCAGCGCCGAGGGCACCGGCAGGCCCAGCGTGCTCCAGACGAGTGCGACGACCACCGACATCACGATCGGGTTGCGCATCACGCCGCTGAGCGTCGCGCGCAGCACGCGCGTCAGCGGCGCGTGGCGATGCAGGCCCAGCTCCGCCACCACCGTGCCGAGGCTCAGCAGCACCATGGAATGCAGCGCGATCAGCGCCAGCAGCACCGCCACCCCCGCCTGCCCATAGGCCGCGGCGGTGAGCGGGATGCCCATCATCACCGTGTTGCCGAAGGTGCAGTTCAGCGCGAAGAGCCCGCCTTCCGCCAGGTTCAGCCCGAGATGCCGCAGCGCGATCCACAGCGCTGCGCCATAGACCACGAGCGCGGCGAGGAAGAAGGCCAGGGCCGCCGGTCCGCCGCCCGTATTGCCCGAGGTGCCGCCGGCAAACAGCAGCGCCGGGGATGCGATGGTGAAGGTGAACCAGATCAGCGTTCGGAAGCCCGCCTCGTCCACCCATTTCCAGGCCGCCGCGGCCCAGCCCATCGCGATGATCGCGAAGACCGGTGCGACGATCTCGAGGATGATCGCCACGCTATCCCGCGAGCAGCCGCGCGATGAAGCCTGCCATGCCGGGCTGGCGGCGGCGCTCGCTGCGCGCCGCGTGTAGGATGGCGCGCACCTGCGCGACCGTGTGCGCGAAGTCGCGGTTCACCACCACATGGTCGAACTCGTCCCAGTGCGTGATCTCCTGCCGCGCGGCGGCCATGCGGCGCGCAATCTCGACCTCGCTGTCCTGGCCGCGGCCGCGCAGCCGCGCCTCGAGGTCGGGCAGGGAAGGCGGCAGCAGGAAGACGCCGACCACGTCCTCGGGCAGCGCCGCCTTCATCTGGCGATGGCCCTGCCACTCGATGTCGAAGAGCACGTCGCGGCCGGCCGCGAGCGCGGCCTCCACCGGCCCGCGCGGCGTGCCATAGGCGCGGCCGAGGAAGCGCGCATGTTCCAGGAATTCGCCCGCCGCGGCCATGGCGTCGAACGCATCCTCGGTCTTGAAGAAGTAGTGGACGCCCTCCTGCTCGCCGGGCCTTGGCGGGCGCGTGGTGGCGCTGACCGAGAGCGAGAGGTTGGGCTCGGTCTCCAGCAGCGCGCGCGAGACCGAGGTCTTGCCCGCCCCCGGCGCGGCCGCGAGCACCAGGCAGAGGCCGCGCCGCGGCGCCGCGTCATTCGACATTCGCCGACTGCTCCTTCAGGCGCTCGATCGCCGCCTTCAATTCGAGCCCGATGCGGGTGAGCGCCGTGCTGGCCGACTTGCTGCACAGGGTATTCGCCTCGCGCACGAATTCCTGGGTGAGGAAATCGAGCTTGCGGCCGATCGCCTCGCCCGAGGCGAGCAGGCGCCGGGCCTCGGCGATGTGGGCCGACAGGCGGTCGAGCTCCTCGCGCACGTCGGACTTGGTCGCGAGCAGCGCGACCTCCTGCGCCAGGCGGTCCTCCGGCACGCGGCGCTCGCCCTCGAGCAGTGCGGCCAGGCTCTCGCGAAGGCGCGCGGCATGCAGGGCGGGCTGGCCGGCGGCTTCGGTCGCGGCGAGGCCGTGCAGCGCGGCCACCTCGTCGAGCAGCACGCCCAGGATCTCGGCGAGCTTCGCTCCCTCCGCGCGGCGCGCCGCGACCAGGCCATCGAGCGCGCGCGCGAAGGCAGCGGCGATGGCGGCGCGCTTGGCGTCCTCCTCCGCCTCGTCCGGTTCGGCGACCTCGGCGCGCAGCACGCCAGGCAGGGTCAGCAGCGCCTCGGCGCGCGGCGGCGGTGCGCCCGGGATGCGCGCGGCGAGGTCGAGGGCGAGACGCAGCGCCTGGTCCAGCGCCACCGGATCGGGAGTGAGGCGCGCCCCGGCCCGGTCCTCGCGCTTGACCGTGAGCGTCCCATTGACGTTGCCGCGCTTCAGCACCCGTCCGGCGGCCTCCTTGAGCGGCGCCTCCAGCGCGTCGAAGCCGCCCGGCAGGCGGAGCCGGACATCGAGGCCCCGCCCGTTGACGCTGCGCAATTCCCAGATGAAGGAGGAGCCGTCGGCCAGGGTTCCGCCCTCGCGGGCGAAGCCGGTCATGGAGGAGAGGGGGTGTGCGGCCATGGCGCCGCTTCTCCCCCCGGAAGGGTCGCGATGCAAGCCGCATGGACGCATGTGCTGATCACGGGGGCCTCCTCGGGCCTCGGGCGTGCACTGGCGGAGGCCTGCGCGCGGCCGGGCGCCGTGCTGCACCTGTCCGGCCGCGATGCGACGCGGCTGGAAGCGACGGTCGCCGCCTGCCGGGCCAAGGGTGCCGAGGTGCGCCCGGCGGTGCTCGACGTGACCGACGCCGCGGCGATGGCGAACTGGATCGGCGGGGCAGGGCGGCTCGACCTGGTGGTGGCGAATGCCGGCATCTCGGCCGGCACGGGTGGGCTCACGGAACCGCCGGCGCAGTCTCGTGCGATCTTCGCCACCAACGTGACCGGCGTGCTCAACACCGCGCTGCCGGCGATCGAGGCCATGGCGGCGCAGGCGCCCGGCCCCGACGGCGTGCGCGGGCGGGTGGCGGTGATCGCCTCGCTGGCGGCCTTCGTGGCCGCGCCCGGCGCGCCGGCCTATTGCGCCACCAAGGCCGCCGTGCAGCGCTGGGCGGAGGCGCTGGATGCGACCGAGCGCGCCCGCGGCATCCGCCTGCACGCGGTCTGCCCGGGCTATGTCCGCACGCCCATGACGGCGCTCAACGCCTTCCCCATGCCCTTCCTGATGGATGCGGAGGAGGCGGCGCGCCGCACGCTGGCGGGCATCGCGCGCGGGCGGGTGCGGATCGCCTATCCCTGGCCGACCTACGCGATGGCGCGGCTCGCGGGTGCGCTGCCGCCGGCGCTGACGGCCTGGATCTTCTCCCGCATGCCGGCGAAGGGGCAGGCTGACGCCTGATCCGCGGAGGCGGAATCGCCGGAGCGGTGAATCAGCCGCCGCCGACGCATCACCGGCGCGACGTGACCAGCCAGACCGAGGCCAGCACCACCGCGCCCCCCGCCACCACCTGCCAGGATGGCACCTCCCCCAGCCACACCGCCGCGATGGCGGTGGAGAAGACCGGCTGGATGTAGCCCACCATCGCCGAATCCGCCGCCCGCGCGCGCATCGCCAGGCCCAGGAACAAGGTCAGCGGCACCGCCGTCGCGAAGATCGCGAGGATCACCGCCACCACCCAGACATCGACCGGCTGCACAAGCGCGCCGGGTCCGTCCACCGCGAGCGCCAGGCTGCCCGAGAGCACGCCCGAGACCAGCTGCTGCCCCAGCGCCAGGGCCGCCGCCGGCCCGCAATCCGCGCGGCGCACCCAGATCGTGCTGAGCGCATAGGAGATGGTCGCCCCCAGGATCAGCAGCGCGCCCGTCACGCTGCCGCCTTGCAGGCCGCCCGACCCCACCACCAGCGCGATGCCGACGAAGCCGAGCACGATGCCCGTCAGCATGCGCGGCGTCGGCTTCTCGTTCTGCAGCAGCACGCCGGCCAGCAGCGTCAGGATCAGCGGCCCGGCCGCCTGCACGAGCGAGGCGGGTGCGGCCTCCATCCGCTGCAGCGCCAGCGGGATCAGCGTATTCGGAATGACCCCGCTCAGCACGCCGAGCACCAGCGAGGTGATCACCACGCTGCGCGAGATGCCGCCCAGCTCGCGGCGGAACCACAGGAAGGCGAAGACCGCCACCGCCGCCAGCGCGCCACGCACGCCCGCCACCGCGAAGGGCGGCATGTGAAGCGCCAGGTAGCGGATCAATGGGTAGGCGGCGCCCCACAGCGCGCTGATGACGATCAGCCGCGTCCACAGCGCCGCACCGCTGAGCGGCGTCAGCGATCCCACCCCTGGAAGCTGCAGAATTCCGCGGCTGGTGCGCGTTCCGTCACCAGGGCGTTCTCCGGCGCCGCGGGGTCGGCATGGCCCAGCGCCATGCCGCAGACCACCACCTCGTTCGCCGGAATGTTCAGCATGGCGCGGATGGTGCGGTGATGCGGCGCGAAGGCGGCCTGCGGGCAGGTGTCGAGGCCCATACCCCGCGCCACCGTCATGACGTTGCCGAGGAAAATCCCGTAGTCGAGCCAGGAGCCGATCTCGAGCCGCCGGTCGATGGTGAAGATCAGCCCCACCGGCGCGCCGAAGAAGGTGAAGTTGCGCGCGTGCTGGCGCTGCATCTTCTCCGTCTCGCCCCGCGCGATGCCGAGCAGGCCATACAGGTCCCAGCCCACCTTGCGGCGGCGCGACAGGTAGGGCTCGAAGAAGGCCTCGGGGTAGTAGCGGTACTCGGCCTCGACCTTCGCGCCCGCCTCCGCCACCAGCGCCTCGGTCAGCGCGCGTAGCGGCGCGCCGGTGAGCGCATAGCCGCGCCAGGGCTGCATGTTGGTGCCCGAGGGCGCGCGCGCGGCGATGTCGAGGATACGCTCGACATCCGCCCGCGGCACCGGCGTGGGCAGGAAGGCGCGGATCGACCGGCGGGAGGCGATGGCCTCCTCGGCTGTCACCGATGCGTCTCGGCGAAGGACACCGGGCGACCGGTCGGCGCGCCCAGCACCTCGTCCTCGCGCATCACCGCGCGGCCGCGGATGATGGTCGCGACCGGCCAGCCCGTGCAGACCGTGCCGTCGAAGGGCGTCCAGCCGCAGGGCGAGGCGAGCCAGTCGTTGCGGATCATGCGCTGGCGCTTGAGGTCGACCAGCGTGAAGTCCGCATCGTAGCCGGCCGCGAGCCGCCCCTTGTTCAGCGCGCCATAGACCCGCGCCGGGCCGGCACACATCAGGTCCACCAGGCGCGAGATCGACAGCCGGCCGGAGGTGACATGGTCGAGCATCAGCGGCACCAGCGTCTGGATGCCCGTCAGCCCCGCGGCGGTATTGGGCCAGGGGCGTTCCTTCGCCTCGCGCGAATGCGGCGCGTGGTCCGATCCGATGCAGTCCACGGTGCCGTCGTTGACCGCGGCCCAGGCGGCATCGAGGTGCCGCTGGTCGCGGATCGGCGGGTTCATCACCGCATAGCCGCCGAGCCGGTCATAGGCCTCGTCGGTCTGGGTGAGGTGGTTGAGCAGCACCTCGACCGTGCAGACGTCGCGGAAGTCACGCAGGTAGGCGAGTTCCTCGGCGGTCGAGACGTGCAGGATATGCGCCGCGCGCCCGGTCTTGCGCGCCAGCGCCATCAGCCGCTTGGTGCCGAGCATCGCGGTCTCGACATCGCGCCAGACCATGTGGTTGCGATGCGGCATGCCGGGGGTGAACATCGGCTTGCGTTCCTGCAGCCGGTATTCATCCTCGGAATGGTAGCAGATGCGCCGGCGGCCGGACCGCATCACGGCTTCCAGGCTTGCGTCGTCCTCGACCAGCAGGTCGCCCGTGGACGACCCGGCGAAGACCTTGATCGCGCAGACATTGGGCTGGAGCTCGAGCTCCGCCAGCTCGGCGATGTTCTTCTTCGACGCGCCCACGTACAGGCCGACATCGCACCAGGCGCGGCCCGACAGGAAGGCGCGCTTCTCGTCCAGGATGTCGCGGCTCGTCACCGACTTCGCGGTGTTGGGCATGTCGAAGACGGCCGCGAGGCCGCCCAGGATCGCCGCCTTCGTGCCGGTCTCGATCGATTCGACCGAGGCGTCGCCCGGATCGCGCAGATGCACATGCGGGTCGATCAGCCCGGGCAGGACATGCAGCCCGGCGCAGTCGATCGTCTGGGCAGCCTCGGCCGTGCGCAGGTCGCCCAGCGTCGCGATGCGCCCGTCGCGCACGGCGACATCTGCCGCCTCGACACCCCAGGGGGTCACGACATGCCCGCCCTTCAGGATGAGATCATAGCGTTCCATGGCAGCCCTCCGTTCGCGACGACACCTATGTCGCACCATGGAGCGGGGCGGGGAAGGCGGGGGACGTTGGAGAGGGGCTCCGGCCCTCTCCAAACCTCACCCCGCCAGGGGGCAACGGCCCCTTGGATCCGCGGATTTGTAATCGGGGAGATTGGGGAGGGGCACGGCGCGACCGTCGCGCAGGTCATCGCCGACGATGCCCCTCCCCACTCTCCCCGATCAAGTCGAGGGGTCCAGGGGCCCTTCGGCCCTTGGTGGGTGGGGGGCCGGGGGAGGGCAAAGCCCTCCCCCGTGCCGCACCCCTGCCATCACGCCGCCTGCTGTTCCAGCGTGGGTGCCACGTCCATCAGTGTCACGCGGCGCATGTCGCGCGGGTAGGTGGTGTCCTCGAAGGGCCGGGCGCGGTGCAGCGTGCAGCGGTTGTCCCACATCACGAGGTCGTTCTGTGTCCAGTGGTGGCGGTAGACGAAGTCGCGTTGCGTCGCGTGTTCCGTCAGGTCGCGGATCATCGCCATGCCTTCGGGGATGGGCATGCCGTCGACGCGGCCGATATGGGCGGAGAGGTAGAGCGAGGCCCGCCCCGAGCCCGGATGCCGACGCACCAGGCGCTGCGGGACGGGCGCGAAGGCCTTCTTCTCCTCAGCCGTGTACTCGTCGAAGCCGAGCTGCGCGCGCGAATAGATCAGCGAGTGCCAGGTGGTGAGGTCCTTGATCTTCGCCTTGGTGCGGTCGGGCAGTGCGTCCCAGGCGGCGCGCATGTCGGCGAATTCCGTCTCACCGCCCTCGGGCGGGATCACGCGGGCGTGCAGCATGGAATACATGGCCGGCGTCGGCTTGAAGGACGAATCACTGTGCCAGAGCCGGTTGCCCAGCGCGAACATGCGCCGCCGGTCATCGGCGGCCAGCAGGCTGCCATCAGTGTCGAGGTTGGAGATGTCGTTCATCTCCTGGTGCTTCAGGCGGTGCTTGTGCGCATCGACCACGCCGCGCGTGGCTTCGAGCGTGCCGAGCGCGCGGCCGAAATCCATCTGCTGGTCGTCGTCCAGCGCCTGGCCCGGGAAGACGAGCACGGCGTAGGTGTCCATAGCGCGGTGGATCTCCGCGGCGAGGTCCGGTGAGACGGGCTTTCGCAGGTCGATGCCGGTCGCCTCGGCGACAAACAGCGGATGCAGCGGCTTGAGCGTGAGCGGCATGGGCGGCGTTCCTCGGATGCGGCCCGGTCCGCCGGCGGGCGGCCGGGCTTCGTGCCGGCAGGGTCGCGCCGGCGGGGGGCGCCGGTCAAGCGCGCCTGCACGGCGCGACGGTCAAGCGCGACGGCGCGGTGCTACCGCCGCAGTTCCATCTGGATCGGCCCCTCGCGGTCGCCGCGGGCGAACTGGTCCACCATGGCGTTGCCCGTATCGCCGAGGGCGGAGGCCGGGCCGGTCCAGACGATGCGCCCCTTGTGCAGCATGGCGGCGTCGTCGCCGATGCGCCGCGCGCTCGCCATGTCGTGGGTGATGGAGACCGCCGTCGCGCCCAGCCGCTTCACCACGTCCACGATCAGCCCGTCGATCACCGCGCCCATGATGGGGTCGAGCCCGGTGGTGGGTTCGTCGAAGAAGATGATGTCCGGCTCGGCGGCGATGGCGCGCGCCAGGCCCACGCGCTTTTGCATCCCGCCGGAGAGCTCGGCAGGCGAGAGGTCGCCGACGGAGGCCGCGAGGCCGACCTGTGCGAGCACCTCCGCCGCCTTGTCGCGCGCCTTCGACCGCGTGATGCGCTTCTGCGCCAGCAGCTTGAAGCAGACATTCTCCCAGACCGGCAGGCTGTCGAACAGCGCGCCGTTCTGGAACAGCATGCCGATGCGGTCGTTGAGCGCCTCGCGCTCGCGCCGCGGCATGGCCAGCACGTCGCGCCCATCCACCTCGATGCTGCCGGCATCCGGTTCGATCAGCCCCAGGATGCACTTGATCGTGACCGACTTGCCCGAGCCCGACCCGCCCAGGATCACCATGCCGTGCCCGGCGCGGATATCGAGGTCGACGCCATCCAGCACGCGCTTCTCGCCGAAGGCCTTGGACAGGCCGCGCAGGCGGATCTTGGGCGTCGCATCGCTCATGATGCGAAGAACAGCTCGGTCAGGATGTAGTCGAGGGCGAGGATCAGGATGGAGGAGGAGACCACCGCCGATGTGGTCGCGGCACCCACGCCCTGCGCGCCGCCGCGCGAATTGTAGCCGCACCAGCAGCCCATCAGCGTGATGACGAAGCCGAACACCGCCGCCTTCACCAGGCCCGAGACCACGTCCATTACCTCGAGGAAATCCATCGTGGCCTTGAGGTAGCCGGCCGAGCTGAAGCCGAGCTTCGTGGTGCCGATCAGCCAGCCGCCCATCACGCCGAGGATGTCGGCCACCAGCACCAGGAAGGGCAGGGCGACGACGCCCGCGAGCAGCCGCGGCGCTACCAGGTACTTCATCGGATTGGTGGAGAGCGTGGTCAGGGCATCGATCTGGTCGGTTACCCGCATGGTGCCGATCTCGGCGGCGAAGGCGGCACCGATCCGTCCGGCCACCATCAGGCTCGCGATGACCGGGCCCAGTTCGCGCGTGACCGACAGCACCACGACATTCGCCACGGCGCCTTCCGCGTTGAACCGCGCGAAGCCGGTATAGGATTGCAGTGCCAGCACCATGCCGGTGAAGACCGCGGTCAGCGCCACCACGGGCAGCGAGAAATACGCGATCTCGGCGAGGTGCCGGAGGAACAGCCGCCCGTAGAAGGGCGGGCGCAGCAGATGCGACAGGGCCAGGAGCGCGAACAGCGCCACGTCGCCTACCGTGCGGCAGGCAGCGAGCATGCCGCGACCCACCGCGGCCACCGGGTTCAGCACCAGGTCCAATCCCTCAGCCCCGGATGTAGTCGCGATGGTAGCGCGCGCCGAGGCCGGTCAGCATCTCGTAGCCGATGGTGCCCGCAAGCGCGGCCGCCTCGTCGGGCGTGCAGCCCGCGCCGCCGAGCACGGTGATGCGATCGCCCACCGCGATGTCGGGCCGGTCGGTCACGTCGAAGGTCGTCAGGTCCATGGACACCCGCGCCACGAGGGGAACGGGCCGGCCGCGACATTCGCCGAGGGCACGGCCCGAGAGGCTTCTCAGGTAGCCATCCGCATAGCCCACCGCAACCGTGGCGATGCGCGAGGGCCGCGGCGCGACCCAGGAGGCGCCATAACCCACGGAGGCGCCGGCCGGGATCGCGCGCAGCTGCAGCACTGGCGCGTCGAGCCGCATCACCTGCCGCATCGGGTTCGCGGCACCCGGCGTCGGATTGATGCCATAGAGCGCGCAGCCCGGCCGCGCGAGGTCCGAGGCGAAGTCCGCGCCGAGGAACATCCCCGATGAATTGGCCAGGGACCGCCGCATCGGCGGCAGCGCCGCGCAGGCCGCCGCGAAGCGCGCCGCCTGCGCGGCGTTGAGCGGATGCGCCGGTTCGTCCGCGCAGGCGAGATGCGTCATCGCGTAGAGCAGGTCGAGCCCCGCCAGCAGGGCGTGATCCTCGGCCAGCCGCGCCTGTTCCCCCGCATCGAGCCCGAGCCGCGCCATGCCGGTATCGAGGTGCAGGATCGCGCGGCGCGCCACCCCCGCCGCGCGACCCGCCGCGGCATGGGCCGCCAGGTCCTGCAGCCCGTTCAGCACCGGCACCAGCGCCGCGTCGCCGTCCTCGCCCGGGGCGAAGCCTTCCAGCACCGCGATCATCGGCCCGGCCCCGAGGGCCGCGCGCAGCGCCAGGCCCTCGCTGATGCAGGCCACGAAGAAGTGACGGCAGCCGGCGCTGCGCAGCGCGCGCGCCACCTCGATGGCGCCGAGCCCGTAGCCATCCGCCTTGACCACGCCCGCCACCGCGCCCGGCGCGCCGCGCGCGGCCAGATCGCGCCAGTTCGCGACGATGGCGGGCAGGTCGATGGTCAGCACCGGCTGGCCGGTCAGCGGCCCTGTGGTCATGCCAGGTCCATTCGATAGACGATGAAGCCCGACCGCGTCGCGATACGGTCATAGAGCAACCGCGCCGTCGCATTGCCCTCCTGCGTCTGCCAGTACAGCCGCGGCGCTCCGGCGGCCTTCGCCCGCGCGGCCGCCGCCTCGATCAGCGCGCGGCCCACGCCCTTGCCGCGCACGGATGGGGCGGCGAACAGGTCCTGCAGGTAGCAGGTCGGCCCCATCATGATGGTGTTGCGGTGGAAGACGATGTGCACGAAGCCGACCAGCGCACCCGCCTGTTCCGCGACGATCGCCTCCATCGGTTCGTAGCCGTCGAAGAAGCGCGCCCAGGTGGTGCGCGTCATGGCCTCGCTGACCGCGGTCGGGCCGCGGCGTTCGTAGAAGGCGTTGTAGCCCTCCCAGAGCGGCAGCCAGGCGTCGTAATCCCCGGGCCGCGCGGGGCGGATGGCGACGGCGTCAGTCACGCATCTGGTCCTCGTGTTGCGTGTCGAGGTCGCCGAAGCGCGTGAACTCGGCCTCGAAGAACAGCTTCACCGTGCCGGTCGGGCCGTGGCGCTGCTTGGCGATGATGAGCTCAGCCTTGTTGTGCGCCATCTCCATGTCCTTCTGCCACTTGTCGACCGCCTCGTGGAACTTGTCGGGGTTGTCGAAGGCGAGCTCCTTCGGCGCGCGCTGCATCAGGTAGTAGTCGTCGCGATAGACGAACATGACGACGTCGGCGTCCTGCTCGATAGACCCCGATTCGCGCAGGTCCGACAGCTGCGGGCGCTTGTCCTCGCGCGATTCCACCTGGCGGGAGAGCTGCGACAGCGCGATCACCGGCACCGCCAGTTCCTTCGCGATCGCCTTCAGCCCCTGGGTGATCATCGAGATTTCCAGCACGCGGTTCTCCGGCCGCGTGCCCGCCGCGGGGCGCATCAGCTGGAGGTAGTCCACGATCACCAGGTCGAGCCCGCGCGTGCGCTTGAGCCGACGGCAGCGGGTGCGCAGCGCGCTGATAGTGATGGCGGGCGTGTCGTCGATGTAGATCGGCAACGCGGCGATCTCGCGGCTGACCTCGACGAAGCGGTCGAAGTCGCGCTGGCCGATCTCGCCGCGGCGGATGCGGTCGCCGGAGATGCGCGCCTCCTCCGACAGCAGACGTGTGGCGAGCTGGTCCGCGCTCATTTCCAGCGAGAAGATCGCGACCCCGCCCTTGGGCACCGCGTTGGGGTCGGCATCGCGCGCCTCGCGCAATATGGCCTTTGCCGCGCCGAAGCCGATCTTGGTCGCGAGCGCGGTCTTGCCCATGCCCGGCCGCCCCGCGACGATCAGCAGGTCCGACTTGTGCAGCCCGCCCATCTTGGCATCGATGTCGCGCAGGCCGGTGGTCAGGCCGGAGACGCCGCCGGGCGTCGAGAAGGCCTTGGCGGCGTTCTCGACCGCGACCGCCAGCGCGCGGTCGAAGGTGATCGGCCCGCCTTCGCCGGCCGCGCCATCCTTCGACAGGTCGAACAGCGCCTGCTCGGCGGCTTCCAGCTGCTGGCCGGCATCGAGCTCCGCCTCGGCGCCGAAGGCACGGTTCACCACGACTTCGCCGAGGTCGATCAGCTGCCGCCGCAGCCAGGCATCGAAGATCACGCGACCGTATTCGCCCGCGTTGATGATGCCGACCATGGCCGAGAGCAGCTGCGCGAGGTAGGCCGGCCCGCCCACCTCTTCGAGCAGTCCGGAATGCTCGAACTCGGCGCGCAGCGTGACCACGTCGGCCAGCTGCCCGGCCTCCACGCGGCGCTGGATCGCCTGGAAGATGCGGCCATGGATCGGATCGGCGAAATGCTCGGGGGCGAGGAATTCGCTGACCCGCTCATAGGCCTTGTTGTTGGCCAGCAGCGCGCCGAGCAGCGCCTGCTCCGCCGCCAGGTTCGACGGCGGCATGCGCTGCGACAGGCCAAGAAGCCCGCCGCCCGCGGGATCGATTTCGTTCATGGCGCCATCATAGCGCCTGCGCGCGGCGGATGCCCCCGTCGGCGGGCTGCCCGCCTGTGGAACACGGGGATGGTCGGCAGCGGCCCTGCTCAGCGCGCCGACAGACTGGCCGCGACCTCCTGCGGCCTGAGGCGCGAGGATCGCCGGCGCCCTCGGGTAGGGCGTGCCAGCGCAGCGCGCCATCGCGTGCCACGACCTCCTCCTTGCTGCGGGCGGGCTCGGGCAGGGCGTCAATGCGCCTGGCCGGGGCGAAATCCACGAACTGCGATGCCGCCGTGTCATCGGCGCCGGCGATCCGCGGATCGCCAAGCGCGAGGCGACGACGCAGCCCGGGATCCGTCGCGGTGCGCCCGTCCATGCGGGTTGCGGCACGCTCGTAGTCGCCGCCTTGTCCGGCCCGTCGGTCCGGACGATCCGCATGCGCCACGAGGTTCGCCGCGATCTTCAGCCGCAGCGCGCCCCGCGCCGCGCACCGGGGCTTGCAGCAGGCTGCCCAGACGTTCTTTCGCCGTGAGGCCGGCGGGCAGGGGCCGCGCACCGTGGCCGCCCGCGCCGATCACGAGCCGCCGGTCGCCCGTGATATGCTCGCGTGCCAGCACGACCGTCCGGAGTTGCGAAGCCGCCGTTTCGTATCGTCCATCGAGGCGGCAGGACCCGAATGCGGCATCCGGTCCCGGCCAGAGGTCGCGCCAGCGCCAGGCCTGCAGCGGCCCCGCGCCGTCGAGCAGGGCGCACAGCGCGTCGCGCGATGCGAAGGGCTGGGATTCTTCGCCATCGCGCGGGAACACCCAGTCGGCGCCGCGCCTCACTGCCTCGCGCGCAACTGCATCTTGGCGCGATGTACGAAGCGCCAGACCGTGACCGTCAGCGTCCTCGCCGGGCCGCCAGCATCTCCGCCGTGCCGTCGCTCGAGGCATGGTCCACCACCCGCAGCTCGTCGAACAGCGCGGCGCAATAGCCGACGTCGTCGGGCAGGATGGCCGCCTCGCTGCGGATGATCGTCGGGGCGATCAGTCGCATGCGGGGCCGGCGCCGGGGGCGGGCCGCGGCCAACCGGATCAGGCCGATTCGCGCGCGCGCTGCGCCGCGGCGCCCTCGGCCGCGACGATGTAGTCGCGCGTCAGCGGCACGTTCTCCTGCCGTGGCGCCAGCTGCACCTGCCAGACCATGTGGCCCCAGTGGCGGAAGATCAGTTCCACGCCGGCCAGGTAGAATTCGAACATGCGGCAGAAGCGCTCGTCCTTCAGCGCGGCGATGGTGTCGCGGTTGCCGGCGAAGTGCGCGCGCCACTGCGCGATGGTCATCGCATAGTGCAGCCGCAGCACCTCGATGTCGGTGGCCCAGAGGCCCGAGGTCTCGATCGCCGGCAGCACTTCGGACAGGGCCGGGCAATAGGCGCCGGGGAAGATGTACTTCCTGATCCAGGGATTGGTAGCGCCGGGCCCGTCGGCGCGGCCGATCGCATGCACCAGCGCCACGCCGTCGGGCCGCAGCGCGCCGCGCAGCATGCGAAAGAAGCCGCGATACTGCGCGAGGCCCACATGCTCGAACATGCCGACCGAGACGATGCGGTCCACCGGCCTGCTCCAGGCGCGGTAGTCCAGCAGTTCGAAGGTCACGCGATCGGCGACGCCGGCTTCCGCGGCGCGCGCCCGCGCCACCTCGAGCTGCTCGGTCGAGAGCGTGATGCCGGTGACGCGCGCGCCGTGCTCCCGCCCCAGCGTGATGGCCATCCCGCCCCAGCCCGACCCGATGTCGAGCACCTCGAGCCCCGGCCGGTCGAGCAGCAGCTTCGCGGCGATGTGCCGCTTCTTCGCTGCCTGTGCTTCCTCGAGCGTCTCGCGCCCCGTCTCGAAATAGGCGCAGGAGTATTGCCGGTCCCGGTCGAGGAACAGCGAATAGAGCCGCCCGTCCAGGTCGTAGTGATGCGCGACGTTGCGCCGGGCGCGCGGCGCCGGGTTGATCTGCGCCAGCAGCCGCGTGATGCGCCGCAGGTGCTCGCGCAGCCGCTCGAACGGGTGCGACCCGCCCTGCGCGATGTTCAGCGTGAGGAATTCGAGAAGGTCGTAGATGGAGCAACCGATCGGCTCCACCTCGCCATCCATGTAGCCTTCGCCGAGGGCAAGGCCAGCGTTGAAGGTCAGGCGCCGCAGCGCGCGATCGGTGCGGATATGCATCCCCGCCCTAAGGTCGCCGCCATCGCCGTAGCGTCGTTCTGTCCCGTCCGGGTAGCGGACGGTGAGCGTGCCACGGCGGACCAGTCGCTTGAGGGCGAGGTGGAACAGCATCAAGGCTCCTCCCTGGCGAGGGAGAAGCATTGCATATCACGCATGGAGGGCGATAGGCCGCCGTGTGGCGATGCGGCACGCCAGGGGCGCGGGGGTCGCCCCCCGCGCCGTGTGGGGTCAGGCCCCTTCGGCCTGGCCGGCCGCCAGCTCCGCGGCGAGCTCGGCCTCGAGGCTCGCGGCCTCGGCCTCGTCCTCGGCCTCGACTCGCTCGCCGCGCGCCTGCTTCTCGGCTTCCTCGGGGCTGCGCGCCACGTTCACCACCACCGGGATGGCGACCTCGGGGTGCAGCGCGACCTGCACGGTGGTCAGCCCGACCGACTTGATCGGCTGGCCGAGCAGCACCTGCTCGCGCGTGACGGTCAGGCCCGAGGCCTTGCAGCCATCGGCGATGTCGCGCGTCGAGACGGAGCCGTACAGAGCGCCGCTCTCGCCCGCCTGGCGGATGATCACGATGGACAGGCCCGAGACGCGCTCGGCGATCCGCTCCGCTTCCTCGCGGCGCTTGATGTTCTGTGCTTCCAGCTGGGCGCGCTCGCGCTCGAACCGGGCGAGGTTGTCCTTGTTGGCGCGGATCGCCTTGCCGGTCGGGATCAGGTGGTTGCGCGCATAGCCCGGGCGGACCTTCACCAGCTCGCCCATCTGGCCGAGCTTGTCCACGCGCTGCATCAGGATGAGTTCGATCATGTTGTGCCTCCGGGCGGGCTCGAGCGCCGCCCCCATTGCTCGTAGAAACCGAAGGCCGTCACCGCGATCGCGGCCGGCACGCTGAGGATGACCAGCCCGGTGTAGAACACGCCGAGCATGAAGTTGCGGCCCGGCCGCCCGGCCGAGCGGCGATGCACCGCGGCGATTCCCTGCAGGAACACCGGCAGCAGCAGCACCAGCAGGACCGACAGCGCGACCACGTCGCCATCGCCCCCGAAGACCAGCCAGCCGGCGGCCCCCGCACCGGTCAGCGGCGGATACCAGCCGGGCAGGCGCACCTCGCTCCAGCGCGGGGTGGGGGCGAGCGCCCAGCCGGATCGGGCGAGGGCAGACTGCGCCGCCGCACCGTTCACCGAGAGCGACACCGCGGCCCAGAAGCCGAGTGCCGCCGCCATCACCTGCACGAGCTGGTCGACCGGCATCTGCGCGGCGCTGGACCCCATGCGCCGCAGCCCCTGTTCCACCGCGCCGCGCATCGCGCCTTCGAGCCCGCCGGGCAGGCCCGAGAAGCCAATGGCGCAGCCCAGGATCACCACCGCCGGCCACAGGCCGAGGATGGCGAGCGGCAGGCCCGGATCGATGCGCCCCTGGCGGAAGCCGGTCGCGACGATCAGCACCGCTGGAATGGCGAAGGCAACCAGGAACACCGCCATCGGCAACATGCCGGCGAGTGCTACATGGAGGACAGCGGCAAGCCCCGCCGCGCCCGCCATGGCCCCGGGGCCGAAGCCCAGCCCCGTGGCGAACAGCGGCAGCGGCGTCAGCCAGAAGGCGGCGAAGCCGAGCGGCAGGCCGCGCATCGCCCACAGCGACAGCACGGCGGCCACGAGGCCCCCTGCCGTTGCCGCGAGCCAGCGCGGATTGCCCAGCACGCCGCCCATGGCCTGGTCAGTCGTTGATCACGTAGGGCAGCAGCGCCAGGAAGCGGGCGCGCTTGATGGCCTGGGCCAACTCGCGCTGCTTCTTGCCGGAGACCGCCGTGATGCGGGACGGGACGATCTTGCCGCGCTCGCTCAGGAAGCGGGAGAGCAGGCGGACGTCCTTGTAGTCGATCTTGGGCGCCTGCGGGCCCGAGAACGGGCAGGACTTCTTGCGCCGGTAGAAGGGGCGGCGCGCGCCGACGGCGGGGCGGCGGCCGGCGGGGGTCAGGTCGGTCGATTCAGACATGGATGCTTACTCCTCGTGCCCGCCGGGGCCGTCCATCTCGTCGCGCGGGCGCGCGCGGAATTCCTCGCGGTCGTCGCCGCGCTCGCGTCCGCCGCCGCGGCCCGAGCCGAAGCGGCCGGCCGGGCGCGGGCCGCGGAAGCCGCGCTCGCGGTCACGGTCGTCGCCG
>NZ_JACADR010000579.1 GCF_016106005.1 Roseomonas rosulenta | reverse complement strand
GAGCAGGCGGCCGCGGCGGCGCGCCCCGCACCCGAACCGCCGCCCGCGCCGGTGCTCGCACCGCTCTCGCCGGTCGATCGGCTGCGGCGCGAACCCGCGCGCTTCGACCTCGACCAGGCGGTGACGGTCGCGCTGCATGCGTCGGGCGGGCCGGCGGGCGAACCCGAGTCGCTGCGCCTGCGCAGCCTGGCGCGCCTCGGCATGCCCGCGGGCGCCGTGGTGCAGGCGAAGCCGGAGGAGGGCGAGCTCACGCTCGGCACCTTCGGCCTGGTGGGGGCAGGGGGCGTGCTGCCGCGCCACCACACCGCGATGGTGGCGACGGAACAGCGCAAGCGCTCGCTCGCGCTGCATGCCTTCCTCGACATGGTGGCGCGGCGCACCGTCGGGCTGTTTCCCAAGGCCGGCGCGAAGTACCGCCCGACGCGCAACCCGCAGCCCACCACCGATGCGCTCTCGGCCACGATCGGGATGGGCACCGGGCATCTCGATGGACGCATGCGCGTCGAGCGGCAGGACCTGCTCTATCACGCGGGCAACCTTGCTTCGCGCACCCGCAGCGCCGAGCGCCTGCGCGCCATGCTGCAGGCCGAGACCGGCCGTAAGGTCGAGATCGAGGAATTCGCCGGCGGCTACATCCGCCTGCCCGAAGCCGAACAGACGCGCATGCCGAGGGGCCGCGCGGCGCCGCAGCATTGCGTGCTCGGCGTCTCGGCCATCTCCGGGGCACAGGTATGGGACGCGCAGGCGCGCTTCATCATCCGCTTCGGCCCGTTGACCCGCGCCGAGTTCGAGGCGCTGCTGCCGGGCACGACGTCCTGGCACCGGATCACGCAGCTGGCACGGCTCTTCGTGGGCCAGGATACGTCCTTCGCGGTGAACCTCGTGCTGCAGGCGGAGGAGGTGCCCGCCGCGCGCGCCGGCGGCGGCGCGCGGCTCGGCTGGTCGACCTGGATCGGCGCCTCGCGCCCACGCCGCGC
>NZ_JACADR010000578.1 GCF_016106005.1 Roseomonas rosulenta | reverse complement strand
CCGCGGCCCCCGCCCCGGCCGACCCGGCGCCGGCCTTCAGCCTGCCGCCGCCGGCGTCACTCGCCTTGACGCCAGACCCGCAGCCGGCACCGGCGGCGGCGCCCACCGCGCGGCGCGTCGTTCGTTCGCTGCGCCAGCTCGGCCTGCCTGGCCCGATGCAGCTGCGCGGCGTCTCGCCCCTGCAGGGCGTGCAGTTCGGCATCCGCGCCGACGAGGTGGTGACCGAGGCCCGGCTGGTCATCTCCGGCGCCGCCTCCCCCGCCCTGGTGGCGGAGGCGAGCCAGCTCACCGTCACGCTCAACGACCAGCTGGTCGGCGCTGTGCGCCCCGACCCGGCGCGCCCGGCCTTCGGGCCCATCGAGATGCCGCTCAGCCCGGATTTCTTCACCGAGATCAACCGGCTGAACTTCGCCTTCGCCGGCCGCTACCCCGCCGCCTGCCAGGACCCGCTGTCGGACCTGCTGTGGATGACCGTGTCCGACGCCTCGGCGCTGCATCTCACGGTGGAACGGCTGGTGCTGCCGCGCGACCTCGCGCGGCTGCCCGAACCCTTCTTCGACCCGCGCGAGCTGCGCGACACGCTGGTGCTGCCCTTCATCCTGCCCGACGCTGCATCGAGCGAGGTGCTGCGCGCCTCCGCCATCGCGGCATCCTGGTTCGCGGTCCAGGCGGAATACCGCGGCGCGCGCTTCCCGGTCTCGGCCACGCTGCCGGCCAGCGGGCATGGCGTGGTGGTGGCCACGCCGCTATCGGTGCCGGCGGGGCTCGTGCTGCCGCCGCTCGCGGGCCCGACCGTGGCTCTTCTGGAGAACCCGAACGACCAGGCCGGCACGCTGCTGCTGATCGCCGGGCGCGACGCCGGCGAGGCGGCCATCGCCGCCACCGGCCTGGCGCTGGCGCCGCAGCTGCTGTCCGGGCAGCTCGCCACCGTGAGCACGCCGCGCGCGCCGCAGCGCCGCCCCTACGAGGCGCCGCGCTGGCT
>NZ_JACADR010000577.1 GCF_016106005.1 Roseomonas rosulenta | reverse complement strand
CGCCGGGGCGACGGGCCGCGGCGGGGCCTCGGGGCGCGCGGGCAGGCGCGGCGGCGTGTCGTTCACGCCCCGCCACCCGCCGTCAGCCGCGCCGCCTGCCCCACATAGGCCGCGCCGGAGGCGAGCGTGGTGGCCGCGACCGCCAGGATCATCCCGTCCAGCAGCAGCGGCGCCGAAAGCTCGAACCCCGACAGCAGCAGCGCCAGCGCGGCCAGCGCGATCTGCGCGAAGGTATTGGCCTTGCTGACCATCAGCGGGCGGATGCGCGCCCGCACGCCGAGCATCCAGAGGAAGACCACCCCGCCCACGATCAGCAGGTCGCGGAACACCACCAGGATGGCGAGCCAATCGGGAAGCACGCCGATCGCCGCGAGGGTGACATAGACCGAGACCAGCAGCGCCTTGTCCGCGATCGGATCGAGCAGCGCGCCGAGCGCCGAGCGTTGGTTCCACACCCGTGCGAGCCAGCCATCCACCGCATCCGAGATGCCCGCACCCACGAAGACCAGGAAGGCGAGGTCGAGCCGGTGCCGCAGCATCAGCCACACCGTCGCCGGCACGGCGCAGATGCGCGCCAGGGTGATGATGTTCGGCACGGTGAACAGCCCGGCCTCGCGCTCGGCCGGGCCGGCCCCGTCCGGGCGGCGCAGGCGGTCAGGATCGTCCGCCAAGGCCCACGCGCCAGGCATCGCCGGGCGCCCCGGAGCCGGGGACCATCGTCAGGCCCTGCCGGGCCAGCTCCTCCGCCGCCACCGCCGGCGGCGCGCGCAGCCCCAGGCGCAGGCGCGCCCGGTCGGTCGAGATGGCCACCACCTCGACGCGCGCGGCATTGGCCACCAGGCGCCGGCGGATCTCGAGCCATTCGTTGAGCGAGCCGTACTGCGCCACCGCCTCGACCGTCGCGGCGGCGGGCATCGGTGCCACGGGGCGGGGCGGCGGTTCGCCCGGCGCGGCGCCCTCGGCCGGCGTGCCCGCCTGGGCCGGGCTGGTCC
>NZ_JACADR010000576.1 GCF_016106005.1 Roseomonas rosulenta | reverse complement strand
ACGGGGGCAGCGGCGGGTGCCGCGACGGGGGGCGGCGCGGCCGGCGGCTGGCAGGCCGCCAGCGCGAGCGGAAGCAGCGCCATGGCCGCCGTAATGATGCGCATCGCCTGTCCTTCCCTCGCCGCCCGCGGCCCGTGCCGCGCGGCCCTTCCGCCGCGACCCCGCCCGGCGTCGCCGGGCTGGCCTGGCTACTTCCCCACCACCACCATGGCCGGCTTCAGCAGGCGCCCGTTCAAGGTCCAGGCCGGCGTCCAGCAGGCCACGACCGAGCCCGGCGCGACACCCGGCGGGGCGGGCTGCTCGGCCATCGCCTGGTGCATCTCCGGATCGAAGGGCTTGCCGGTCGGGTCGTCGCGCTTCACGCCGTTGCGTTCCAGGATGCCGAGGAAGGCGCGTTCCACCCCTTCGATCCCGTCTCGGATCTTCGTCAGCACCTCGGGCTCGCCTTCCGCCTTGGCGGGCAGGGCGTCGATGCCGCGGCGCAGGTTCTCGGCCGCTTCCACAACGTCGCGGGCGAATTTCTGGGTGGCATAGGCGCGCGCTTCCTGCACGTCCCGCGTGGTGCGGGCGCGCAGGTTCTGCATCTCGGCCTCGGCGCGCAGCCAGCGATCCTTGAGCGTCGCAGTCTCGGCCTCGAGGGCGGCGATGCGTTCCTCAGTGGTGGGTTCGGGGGGCGGGGCCTCGGCCTCGGCGGCGGGCCCGTCGGTCGCGGCGGAGGCCGGCGCCTCGGCCGCGCCGGGGGCGTGCGGGTCTTTCGGGGTGTCCTGCGTGTGGGTCATGTCGGGATCGCGTCTCATGTCGCGGGCGCGGCCGGATGGTCGCGCGGTTGCATCTCACCTAGGCGCCTCGACTGCCGGGGGCAAGCGGGGTGGGCCCCGCGGCAGGGAAGGGCGGCCTCAGGGCGCCGCGGCGGCCATCATCCTGTCGAGCGCCGGCGAGAGTCCGACCTGCGGCGCCTGCGCGGCGCGCGGCGCCGGCACCGCCCCGGCCAGGGCCGCGGCCAGCCCGCA
>NZ_JACADR010000575.1 GCF_016106005.1 Roseomonas rosulenta | reverse complement strand
GCCTGGGCCGGCGGCGCGGGGCGCGGCGCAGGCTGGGCCTGCTGGGGGGCGCCGAGCGGCGGCGGCTTTGCCGTGGGCAGCGCCTGCTGCGGTGCGCTCTGCCCCGAGGGCTTGGGCTGTGCCATCGCGGCCCCGGCGAGGGCAAGCCCTGCCACCCCGGCTAGCATCGTGGCCCTGGCGCCCATCCTGCCTGCTGTGTGCATCCGGCCTGCCCTCCTGTTGCGTCGCCGCAGTAAACCCCGCGCGGGCGCTTCGCACCAGCATCGGCGTGCCGGGCCTTGGCGCGGCGTGTGAGCGGTTTCACATGACGGGGACCATGCGCGAGCACCTGACCCGACCATGACCCGTCCGCCCGCCCGCACCGGACCCACGCCCGAGGTCGCCGCCTTCCTCGACCGGGTGGCGCGCCTGCCTGCCGCGCGCCCGGCCAGCGGCCGCCCGGGCCGGCTGATCTTCACCGTCGATGCCACGGCGTCGCGCCAGCCGGCCTGGGACCGCGCCTGCGCGCTGACCGGGGAGATGTTCCTCGCCACCCGCGACCTCGGCGGCCTCGCGGTCTCGCTGGCTTACTGGCGCGGCTTCCGGGAATTCGCCGCGACCCCCTTCCTGACCGACGGGGCGGAACTGGCGCGACGGATGTCCACCGTGACCTGCCTCGGCGGCCAGACGCAGATCCTCCGCGCGCTGCGCCACGCGCTGGCGGAATCGCGCAATGAGAAGGTCGGCGCGCTGGTCCTGGTGGGCGACGCGGTGGAGGAGGACGTGGACGCGATCTGCCACGCCGCCGGCGAGCTCGGCCTGTTCGGCACGCCGGTCTTCTGCTTCCACGAGGGGGCCAACCCGATTGCCGCCAATGCCTTCCGCCAGGTGGCGAAGGTCTCGGGCGGGGCCTATGCGCCCTTCGATTCCGCTTCGGCCGGCACGCTGCGCGACCTGCTGCGGGCCGTGGCGGTCTTCGCCGCCGGCGGGCGGGCGGCGCTGGCCGCGCTGCCGGGGACTGCGGCGGCGCGCA
>NZ_JACADR010000574.1 GCF_016106005.1 Roseomonas rosulenta | reverse complement strand
CATCTCCCCGCGCGCCTCCGCGTGGCGCCTCCCCGCGCGCCTCCGCGCGACGACTGCCCGCGCGCCTCCGCGCGACGCCCCTCAAGGACGCGGCCCTTCGCCCGCGCCTCGCCGGGGCGCGACGTGCAGCGGCGACACGCTGGCCCCGCAAATCCATGGGCCGCCACCGGAATGCTCCACTTCCGCCGCGATCTCCGATAGCATCTGTCGAGGGGAATCAGGGGGTTCGGGGTCATGCTTCGCATGATCGCGATGCTGGGCGCCTTGGCGCTCGCGGCATGTGGCAGTTCAGGCAGCGCGCCGCGCACCGGCGTGCCGGGCTATGCGGGGGGCGAGACCTCCTGCGTGCCCTATGCCCGCGCGCGCTCGGGCATCGACCTGCAGGGCGATGCCTGGCAGTGGTGGGACGCGGCGGCGACCTCCGGCCGCTACGACCGCTCCCGCCGGCCGCGCGTGGGCTCGGTGCTGGTCTTCATGCGCACGCAGCGCAACCGCAGCGGGCATCTCGCCGTGGTGTCGCGGGTGGTCGGCGCGCGCGAGATCCGCGTGGACCACGCCAACTGGGCCAGTGGGCGCAACCGCGGGCGCGTGGCGCGCGACCAGCCGGTGGTCGATGTCTCGCCCAACAACGACTGGTCGCTGGTGCGGGTCTGGTATCCGCCGGCCAACGACCTCGGCCAGACCAACTTCCCGACCTTCGGCTTCATCCATGGCGGGCGGCTCGTGGCGGAGGCGCAGTAGCCGCCGCGCGCCGGCCGGGGGCGGGCGGCCGGACCGCCTGGCGCTGGAGGCGTTTCCGCGCGCCTCGGCTCGCGGCAACGCCTCTGGCAGTCTGTTCTTGCGAGCATCTTCACCCGATCAGGCGATTCCACCTGATCGGCATCCGCTCTATTGCAGGCCCGCGGCCGTCGCCATCCGCACCGAGCGTGGCCGAGGGGCCGGGGCGGGCGCCGGATCGGCCGGCGCGGCGGTGGCCACCTCCACGCGCGCGGCGCCGCGCAGCGCATCCAGCCGCGCCAGGTCC
>NZ_JACADR010000573.1 GCF_016106005.1 Roseomonas rosulenta | reverse complement strand
GAAGCGGTCGCGCACCGCCACCTGCTCCGCCGCCAGCGCCGCGCGCCCGGCGCTGCGCTGCGCCGCATGCAGCCGGTAGAAGGCGACCGGCCAGGGCACCGAGACGATGCGCGGCCCGGCTGCCGCCGCGCGCAACCACATTTCATAGTCGAAAGCGGCCGAGAGGCGGGTGTCGAGCCGCCCGCCGATGCGCTCCCAGAAGCGCCGCGCGACCAGCGCCTCGGGCTGCAGGAAGAACGCGCCCTGCGCCCAGCGGCCGAACACGTCGGCCAGCGCTTCTGTCGTGAAGCCCGCCGGCCCGTCTGCCAGGGCGCGGTGCACGCCCATGATCCGCCGCGCGCGATGCGGCACCGCGAAGCCGTGCACGATGTCGGCCGAAGGCTCGGCGGCGAAGGCCGCGCCCAGGCGATGCAGCGCGCCGGGTGCCAGCAGGTCGTCGGCGTTGATCCAGCCGAGCAGCTCGGCGTCGCTGCCGGCGAACCCCTTGTAGATCGCCTCCGCCGGGCCGCCGTCGGGCTCGACGATGACCGCGTGCAGCCGGTGGCGATGGCGCGCCAGCACCTCGGCCGTGCCGTCGGTGGAGCAGGCATCGACCACCACGTGCTCGACCGCCGGATAGCCCTGCGCGGCGACCGAGAGGATCGTCTCCTCGAGCCAGGGCCCGGGGTTGAAGCAGGGCGTTACCAGCCGGATGCGCGGCCAGTCGCTGCGCGCGGGGGCCGCGATGGGTGGCGCGGCGAAGGGCCAGGGCGCTTCCCCGAAGCACGGCCAGGCGGCCTCGGCCATGGCATCCGCGCCGCAGGCGGGCAGGGCGGCGAACAGCGTCTCCGCCCGCAGCGCATCGCCTGCGGCCAGCGCCGCGACGCCGGCATTGAACAGCGCCGCCGGATCGGTGGGTGCGTCGGCCAGCGCGGCCTCGAAGGCGATGCCGGCCTGCGCGGGGCGGCCGGTGGCCAGCAGGGCAAGCCCCGCCGTCATCGGCACCGTGCCCGCGAAGCCGCCGATCCGCGCGGCGCGGTCCCGC
>NZ_JACADR010000572.1 GCF_016106005.1 Roseomonas rosulenta | reverse complement strand
CGGGGCGGGCGCCGGATCGGCCGGCGCGGCGGTGGCCACCTCCACGCGCGCGGCGCCGCGCAGCGCATCCAGCCGCGCCAGGTCCTCGGCCTGCTGGCGCTGCGCCACCAGCAGCGACGGGTCGCAGGTGGTGTCGGCATTGGCGCGGCAGCGTTCCTCGCCCAGCGCGATCTCGGTGGCGCGCAGGGCCAGCACGGCGGCGCGGCGCGCGGCGAAGAACGCCTCGCGCGCCTCCTCGCTCGGGAAGGTCGCGGGCACCAGCGTGACCGTGACCTCGGACGGGTAGCGCATGGTCCATGCCGCGGCGAGGCTGATCACCGTCGCCGTCGCACCGATCACGCCGTTGGGCGCCATGCGGAACACCGCCGGGTCGTCGCGCGGGCGCAGCACCTCGGCCGTCTCGAGGAAGCCGTCGGCGGCGCAGCGCACATCGAGCGTGCTGTGGGAGCGTTCGAGCCGCACCGTGCCGGGTGCGGCGGGCACCTCGGCCATCACGCGCGCCCCGCGGGTGAGCGTGCAGCGCGCCCCGGGCGGCTCGGAGGCCACCGCGACCTCCCCGTTCCAGGCCGGCTGCGGGTTCGTGGCGCGCAGCGCCGCGTTCAGCGCCACGGTGGCGCAGCCTGGCAGGCAGAGCAGCGCGACGCAGGGGAGCATCACGCGGGGCAGGGCGGTCATGGGTTGCGCTCCGGCTGGGGGGAACCCGTCCAGAATGTATGGCCGCAGCTTAGGAGAGTATGAAAGCGTATTCGGGAGGCTCCAGGCAATCCAGGGTTGCGGCAAGGCCTCCCGGCGCCAGCCGTCCGCCACTGCGCCACGGCCCCGGCGCAGGGCCGCCCCGCCGGGCCGGAACCGCTGGACGATCCGGCTGTGCCATGCTGCAAACCGCCTCCGGGCGGCCGTCATCCCGCCCCATCGACATCCCGCGCGCGGGCAGGGCCCGCCGCGCCGCCGGAGACCACGCCATGACCCTCACCCGCCGCGCCCTCGCCGCCGCCGTGCCCGCCCTGACGCTGCCGGCCGCGGCGAGGGCG
>NZ_JACADR010000571.1 GCF_016106005.1 Roseomonas rosulenta | reverse complement strand
CGGCGGGCCGGCCCGCGCCGGTTACATCGTGATCGACATCCGCCCCGCGCCGGCGGCCGACTTCGCCGCGGCGGTGCGCGCCGGGCACGATACGCTGGCGGGGGTGGCGCGCAGCGCCGCTCCGCTGCCGCTGGTGGTGCTCGACCCGGGCCATGGCGGGCGCGACCCGGGGGCAATCGGCGCCTCCGGCACGCAGGAGAAGCGCATCGTGCTGGCCGCCGCGCTCGACCTCAAGGCGCGCCTCGAGGCGACGCGCAGCTGCCGCGTGGCGCTGACCCGCACGCGCGACGTCTTCGTCCCGCTGGCCGAGCGGGTGGAATTCGCGCGGCGGCGGGAAGCGGCGCTGTTTGTCTCGCTGCATGCGGACAGCGCGCCGGGCGCGCGGGGTGCCTCGGTCTACACGCTTGCCGAGACGGCTTCGGATGCGATGAGCGAGGCGCTGGCGCGTCGCGAGAACCGCGCCGACATCGCCGGCGGGTTGCGCCTTCCCTCGGTCAGCCCCGAGGTGCAGCGCATCCTGATCAGCCTGATGCGGCAGGAGACGCGGGCCGGTTCGGCGCGCATGGCCCGGCTTGCCGTGCGCGAACTGGGCGAGGAAGGGCCGCTGCTGCCCAATACCCACCGCGAGGCGTCCTTCGTGGTGCTGAAGGCGCCGGAGATCCCCTCGGCGCTGGTGGAGCTGGGCTTCCTGTCGGACCCGCGCGACGAGGCGGCGCTGAAGCGCGCGGACCATCGCGCGCGGCTGGCGGGCGCACTGGCGCGGGCGGTGCGGCAATGGCTCGAGGCGACGGGGGCGCAGGCGGCGGCCGGATAGACCGCGCGATCACGCCCGTTTGAGCGCTGGGCCGGGGGCGCGGGATGGTCGCGGAGTTGAAGGAAATCGTGTATTTGCCCGGTGTGTCATCGAATCCGCTACGCGCCGACGCGCCGCTCGACCCCGCCCGCATGAAGCGCCGGCGTGCCGGCCCGGCTGCGCCCGAGCCCAGCGCTGTCGCCGATGCCCCCGCCGCGGAGGCGCCGCCGCCCGGCCGC
>NZ_JACADR010000570.1 GCF_016106005.1 Roseomonas rosulenta | reverse complement strand
ACGTGAGCTCTTCGGATCCGGGCCCCAGGCGGAGGCCGCCACGCCCCTGGACCCGCCACCGCCGGCCGACCACGCGCCACCGCCCGGCCCCGCCCTGGTCGCTGGGGGCCAGACGCCGGCGCCGGATGTGGCGGAACGGCCGGTCGCGCCGCGGCGGCATGGGTCGGCGCTGCCGAGCTGAGGGCTGCTCTCGATAAAGTGCAACGAGTTCAAATCTTTGAGGTGACGTGAGTTTCCGCGTATAATGGTCGGGATTTGGGGGGTGGAAGGCGGTCGCTTCATGTCCGCGCAGGAGACACTGGACGCCCGGTCTGACGGGATGACGATCGAGCGTGCGCGGATCTTCGCGCTGCTCGGGCGCCTGCTCGTGGCCGCGCCCGATTCGGGGTTGCTGGCCGCCCTGGCGGGACTGCACGGGGATGGCACCGATCTGGGCGGCGCCTATGGCGCGCTGGCGGCCGCGGCGCGCGGATCGGACCCGGTCTCGGCGGAGCGCGAATTCCATGACCTGTTCATCGGCCTCGGGCGCGGCGAGCTGTTGCCCTTCGCCTCCTACTACCTGACCGGCTTCCTGCACGAACGGCCGCTGGCCGAGCTGCGCGGCGACCTCGCGCGCCTCGGCCTCGAGCGGGCCGAGGGCGTGGCGGAGCCGGAGGACCACATCGGATCGGAATGCGAGGTCTATGCCGGGCTGCTCTCGGGCAGCTTTGAAGGCGGGGCGGCGCAGGCCGAGACGTTCTTCGGGAAGCACCTGCGGCCCTGGGCCGGCAGGTTCTTCGCGGATCTCGAGAAGGCCGAGGCGGCACGCTTCTATCGCGCCGTCGGCCGCCTCGGGCGAGTCGCGATCGAGATCGAGCAGGCGGCCCTCGGGCTGCCGCCATGACGCATGTCGGGGAGTAAGGACGCAATGAGCAAAAGCATCACCACCGCGCCGGAACGCCGCGGCTTCCTGAGGGCGCTGGGCATCGGCGGCGCGGCTGCCGCCGCGGCCGGCGTGGCGCAGGCCGCCGGGCCGATCCGCGCCGATGCCGTGCCCGCCGG
>NZ_JACADR010000057.1 GCF_016106005.1 Roseomonas rosulenta | reverse complement strand
ATCAGAGGAACCAGCCGCAGACCTGGCCGGCCCCCGATCGGGGGCCGGCCAGGTCTGATGCCGCCATGTCGCCAGTGGCCTTGTTTTCCGCCGCCGCGCTGGCCTGGTTTTGCTCCGCCGTTGACACTTCTCTGGGGGGCAGCGGCTCAGCCGCCATCATCCACCCGCCCATCTTCCATCACGATGATCCGGTCGGCCAGGTCCAGGATACGGTTGTCGTGCGCCATCATAAGCGCAGTCGTGCCGCGTTGAAGGTAACACGGATGAGTTCGTGGCGCGGCGCCCTGGCGTAGCAAAAAGGTACGGTATTCCTCAATTTCCCAACAAGGATACGCTGTTCGAAGCCGCGCTACGTTCCTGCCTCGGTCCGGTGCTCGCGTGCATGGAGGCCGTGGTGGAAGCCTATCCTGGTGCTACGATCGACCTGCTGCGGATGCTGGTGGGGCGGATGGATCCTCACCGGGATCGATGACCCTGCTGGCGATCGGAGCACCGAAATCCGATGCTGGCTGCCATCAAGGCGACATAGATATTCCGGCCAGTGCTGCGGCGTAGGCACCTGCCGTCACGGCAATCCACACGCACGCAGCGACGCCGATGACGGCCGGCGTTGCTGATCGCGACATTAGCGCGACCGCAGGGAGCACCTGCATTGCATGCACCGCAAGGAAATGCGCGACGCGCAGATCTCCGCCATCGCGTGACCAGAAGAATGGCGCAAAATTCGCTGCATCTGTCGCTGTTCCGCCGACATGCGGCGTCATCATCACGGAGATCGTAGCGCCAGTGGCACCACCGAGAATGCCGCTGATTGCAAGGCCAAGTCCGACGGCCAGCCTCCAGCTCTTTCTGTGCCGCGGATCACCGCGTGATAGGACGAGGACGCCGAGCACGAATGCCAGCAAGACCAGGCTCAATGCGCCGAGCCCCATCAGCCGATATGCGAGTTCGCCAACCCGATCTGCGGCAAAGTGGCTGGGTTGCCCAAGCCCGGCGCGCAACAAGATCCAGCTTTGTTCGAACGCCGCTGCCAGTACCGTTCCCCATAGGATGATGCGCGCAATCCATCCCCGGCGCGCGGTGGGTGCCAAGAACCCCCACGCCCATGCCATGGTCCAAAACCACGCTACAAAGGAAGCGGCGAACTTCGCGGGCTTCACCCATACGGAGACACCGTTGATCGTTCGGCTGTCAATCGACGCCGCAACCAAGCAAAGCGCTACGATCGCCAGCATCAACCAGCCGAGCCGGGCAAGGACGGTCTGTCGTTGATCGAGCTCTGCAAATAGCGGGCGAAGTTTTGCGACGATCGGCGTCATCGGGCGATGCCCCTCGTCAGAAGGCCCCGCAGGCCAAGAAAAAGTAGAAGCCCGACTGGGCCGGCCAGGAATGTCGGTGGCAGACAGAGCCGGACCGCCCATGCGTTCAATTGCTCCGCTGCGGCACGACGGCACATCCAGGCGCCGATGAACATGTCGAAGGCGAGGTAGTGCAGCCACCCTGCCAGCAAAACGCCGTCGTCGCGGAACATCGCGGCGACGGCGGCCAGGGACCCGAATCCTCCCTCGGCATGCGGCGCGTACCACACCATCAGCAGTGCATAGAGGGACGCCAGCAGCCCTGGGATGCCGAGCCCGCAGATCCACCAAGTGACGAAGCGCGCCCGTGGCGCCACGACCATGGCCAGCCACCCCGCCATGGCGATCTTGTTGGCAGCCGAAAAGATTGTCGCCGGGTCCACTTTCTGCCTCATTCTTTCCAATGGAAAGTTAATGCTCATCGAAACTGTCCATTGTCAAGAATGTGCGAAAGCATCATTGTCGCTAGATGACGATCACCCCCAAGCCTAGGGGCAGACACCACCACGGCTCGTTGCGCCGTGCCCTGCTTGATGCCGTTGCCGAGATCGTGCTGGAGGCTGGGCCGGATGCGGTCAGTCTGCGGGAATGCGCGCGCCGTGCTGGCGTTTCCCACTCCGCTGCCGCTCCGCATTTCGGCGACTTGCGTGGACTGCTAACGAGCTTCGCTATCGAAGGTGAAACTCGCTTAGCGCGGTCGATGAAGGATGCAGTTTCAGCATTGCGGCCTGGCGCCGATGCCCGCGCCCGACTCGCCGCGACCGGCCACGGATACATGGCTTTTGCGCGCGAGAACCCCGCGCATTTTCGCCTGATGGTCCGAACCGATCTACTGGATACCGCGGATCCAGCATGGCGCGGGGCGGTTCGGGATGCCTGGACACCGCTTTCAGATGCCATGACGTCATTGGTGCCGGGCGCCGATGAGCGTGCGCTACGCGCGCGCCTCGCGCTCGCCTGGACCGCCGTCCACGGATTCTGTGCCCTACGTGCGGAAGGCGCGGGGGGAGACCTGTGGAATCCTGAGGATCGCGCAAAAGAGGTTGCGAACGACCTCATCGCGCTGATCGTTGCGGCCTGCGCCGCTCCCGTCGATGGCGCCGTCGCGTTGGGCGCTGCTCCAGCCGCATAGCGCCGCTGGGGCGCCACCGTAGCTCGCGCAGGTGGGCGGCGGTGTGGGTGCGGGGGCCAACTTCCAAGCAGTGCAAGTAGCGCGTAGGGCAGAGATGTCCCGTTGAACTGGCGTGCCGACGAGACCGCAACGCACGCTCCCGATCAGCCGTCGGGCCGGGTCACTCCGACGGTGAATCATTCAGTATCAAATTAAACGCTAATTTCGAGCCCGTGCATGGATTGCGCGCCATACTCTTTGCCGCCTGGGTGATCTCAAGGAAAAACTCAGTCTCCTGCGGAGCGAGCTGCTGCGTCTAGTCGACGCGCCCCTGTTACATAACTTTACGAAAGCACGATATTGACGCTGGACAGTTAATCATCGAACTATATCGCAGCAAGCAGGCGGCCACCGCATCCGAGGTTCCGACGCTTCGCGTAGCCGGCACTCCCGTCCAACCAAAAGGCGTTAGGTCCATGCATTCTATCGTCCGCTTTCCGTTGATCGCTCTAGCGGCACCGCTTCTGCTGACAGGCTTGGCCATTCCGGCCGCGGCGCAGACCGACGCGCGCATCTCGGGCTTCTTCACGCTTGGCGCGCTGTCCACCCCCGAGTACCAAGGCTCAAGCGACCGGATCATAAGCCCGCTCGTCGCCGCGCGCCTCGCCTATGGTTCGAACTACATCGAAACCGCGACACTGAGCGCAGGCCTTGGCTTGCGCGCAAATGTCTCGCCCTGGCCGGAAATCGAGTTTGGCCCATTTCTGGGTCAGCGGCGTGGCCGCTCCGACGTCGAGAACGAGCGCGTCAGGCTGCTCGAAGACATCGACGATTCATTCGAAGCTGGCGTCTTCGTTCGGGTGCCATTCCGCAACGTTCTCGACAGCCGCGACGAAGCCGCGATCGAAGTGCAATTCCAGGGTGACGTGTCCTGGACCGCTTCCGGAAACCTGCTATTTTTCGGGGGTAGCTACCGCTTCAACCCCACCGACCGCCTCCGCCTCAGCGCGCTCGCCCTCGCGACCTACGCCAGCGATCGATACAACCAGACATTCTTCGGGGTGACAGCGGCCGGTGCCGCTGCCAGCGGCCTGCCGGAATATAAGGCCAGCAGCGGCATCCGCGACGTCGGCCTGACGTTCACGGCGAACTACGAGATCACCGGTGGCTGGGGCATCACCGGTGTCGTCAATTATCGGCGCCTGCTGGGCGATGCCGCGGACAGCCCGATCGTCTCGGGCGAAGGCAACGCGAACCAACTGAGCTTCGGTCTCGGCATCAGCTATCGGTTCTGACACGGTGCCGCCGAACCGCGCACGCAACGGTATGCGTCGCTCAGACCTCGGGAACCGGGTCCTCGGCATCCCGGGCCTCATCGAGCGCGATGCGCAGGCGCCGCAGCAGCGGCAGCGCAGCCGTGACATCATCATCGCTGATGTCGCGTGCGATCGGCGCGACCGATGCGATTGCGGCCGCCACGGCCTGGTCGCGCAGCCTGCGGCCGGCCGGGGTCAGGTAGACCCGCTTGACCCGCCGATCGACTGGATCGGCGGCAACCAGCACCAGGCCGCGCGCCTCAAGACGCTGAATGGTGTTCGTCATCGCCGGGCGTTCCACCTGCACCGCCCGCGCAATCCGCGCCGGGCTGCGCCCATCGCCCATCCGCGCTAGGTGGGTGAGCACGACAAAGTGGCTCATGCGCAGCCCGTCCGGCAGCACCTTCTCGAGCCTGTGGCGCGCCAGGTGCTCGATGATCGCGACTTCGTTCAGCAGCGCGAACAGCACCGGGTCCGCGGCTCTGCGCCTGGCGTCGTCAGATATCGCGGACATGGATTTCTGCGGGTCGTCCCGATGGTGGCAGCATCGTTGCAGGATAGTCGATCGCCCCCGGCATGGGCAGCGGGCTGCATGCCGGCCGGCCGAAGCTCGGCGCCACCGCGGCCGGTCCGTCGGCGTCACGCCCCGACACCACACCCTCAACACCGGAGTGTCCGATGAGCATCCCGCGCCGAAGCCTTCTCGCGACCGCCAGCGCAGGCATTGCACTGGCACTCTCACCCTTGCCGGGTGGCCGCACCTCAGTGCGCGCGCAGCCGCTCGGCGATGCACGGCGGGCATGGACCGCAGCAACCGAAGCGCGACGCAATCCGGATCCGCGCCTGCGCGCGCTCGCCTTCGCCATCCTCGCGCCCAATCCCCACAACCTGCAGCCCTGGCTGGTTGAATTGACGGCCACGAACGAGATGACGGTGTTCTGCGACCTGGCCCGGCGCCTGCCGGCCACCGATCCTTTCGACCGGCAGATCACCATCGGTCTCGGCGCCTTCCTCGAATTGCTCCGTATGGCTGCGGCGGAGAACGGCTTCGCCGTCCGCACGGAGACCTTCCCTGACGGCACGCCTGGCCGCAGGCTGGACGCCCGGCCGATCGCGCTGCTGCATTTTGACCCAGTAGCCGGTATGGTGGGCGACCCGCTGTTTCGCCACGTGCTGGCCCGGCGCACCAACCGCGCCCTCTACGACATGTCTCGGCTGCCGGAGCCCAACACACTAGCAACCCTTACCAGCGCGGCAGTGCCGGGGGCCCATGTGGGAACGACGACGGCGCCCGAACTCACCGCAGCGCTCCGCGACCATGTCTGGCGCGCCTTTCGTACCGAAGCCCTGACGCATGAGCCCCACATGGAGAGCGTCAACGTCATGCGGATGGGCCGCGCGGCGGTCATCGCGAATCCGGACGGTATCTCGCTTGACGCCGCCGAACTCGAGCCCCTGGTCGCCCAGGGCATCCTGACACATGCGGCGATGGCCTCACGTGACTCACCGGTGTTTCGGCAATTTCTGGCCCTATACGAAGCGCCCGTTCTTGCGACCCCCGCCTTTCTCTGGCTCGTGACACCCGATAATTCGCGTGCCGAGCAATTGCGGGCTGGCGCCGACTGGCTGCGGCTAAACCTTCAGGCAGCGGGCCTTGGGCTCGGACTTCATCCGCAAAGCGCCACCCTGCAGGAATATCCGGAGATGGATGGTTTGCTGCGCGACGTGCACGACCTGCTCGACATCCATCGCGGTCGGATCCAGATGCTAGCCCGCCTCGGCTATGCGTCGCCGGTTCCACCGTCTCCACGCTGGGCCGCAGATACACGGATAAAGCACTGACGATGATGTCGGTGTTCGATGGCTACCGCGCCGGGGCGATGCCGCATTCGGGCACATTCAACAATAACGTGCTGTCGATGACGGCCGGGCGCGTCGCGATGGGCGAGATCTTCGACGATGCCGCGGCCGAGGCGCTGCGCGATGCGCTGAACGCAGTCTGCGTGAATCATGGCGTGGCGATGCAGTTCACCGGCATCGGTAGCATGATGCAGCAGCATTTCCGAACCGGCGCCATCCTGCGACCCTAGGCCGCGACGGCGGAGGAGGACGCACTTCGGGAGCTGTTCTTCCCCGATATGCTGTCGGGCGGGCTGTACCTGGCGCGGCGCGGCATGGTGGCGCTCAGCCTGCCGATCGACGATGCCGAATGCGCCCGCTTCGTCGCGGCGGTCGAGGAATTCTGCGCGTCGCGAAAGCCATTGCTTGCTAAGGCCTGAGCCGCACATGTTTCGCCACGGGGCGCTGGCCGCAGGCCGGATTACAGCGAACTCTGCCGGCACCTCTCGGCCGAAGCGCCGAGCGAGGCACGCGCAAGGTCGGGCCGCCTCAACGTGGAGGGAGTGCACCCGGATTCGAACCGTCGCCGCTGCTACCGGGTCCCCGGGAGGCAGGGCGGCACGGTACGGGCATTAGGTAGTGCTGCGGAATTGGTTCCACCGCGCGCAGACCGGATGCTTTGAGCCACCTGCGGCGTCGCCCGCCCCCCGCCCGGTCGCGCGCAGAATGGAGTCCGCCGTGACGGTACACATGCAATTCCGACTCCCTTCACGCATGCCTTTGAGCGATGGTCGGGCTGCGAGCCTCGAGCATGACGATCCGGCTGCGAGAGAGCTTCTCCGCGAACTTCGCGACATGCTTTTCGTAGTCGCCGGCGCGACCTCGGATGTTCTGCCAGGCGTCGACCCGGATTCAGCCGCTGTTCTCGATCGCGTCCTGAACGCCACCAAACGAGCCTCCGACTGTGCGAGGAGGCTCGCCGAGGTCATCGACGCGCGCACGGGAACCCGTACGAGGATATCGTTCGACACCAACGCACGCCTGCGTGCTCTGCAGCCTACGCTTGACGCGCTACTGCCGCCCGGCGGCGCGTTGCGCCTGCGCCTTGCAGCAGGCCTTTGGCGCAGCCAGGGCGATCCCGGGTGTTTCGATGATGCCGTGACAATGCTCGTGCGCCGAGCGGCCGATGCCATGCGGCGCCAGGAACATGCAGCGCCGATCGCGATCCTGACGCGCAACCGGGCATCGGCGCCGCCGAACGGCCAGGTGCGGGTTTCGATCGTCTCCGACATTTCCTGGGTATCGGACGTGTCCACGTGTGACCGAGACTTCAGGGATGTCTGTGACGCTCTTGCCCGCTGCGACGGCCGGCTTCTGGGCAATGATCTGCACGGCCTGCGCGGGGTGGCCCATATCGACCTGCGCCGATCATGGTCGCAGCGCTGAGGGCCTAGAGCAGATCCCGATCAGGTGGAATCATTTGATCGGGTGAAGATGCTCGTCAAAACAACAGGCTAGAGGCGTTGTAGCGAGCCGAGGCGAGCGGAAACGGCTCTAGATCCTGACGGCTGGTTCGACGCCCGCCACGAGACGGGGAGGCGTCCGGTCAATGCTGCCGCGAGCGCCAGCGCTTGCGCACGCATCGGCGCCGAGGCAGCGCGGACCTTCAGCCTGCCGGTCGGCGCGGTACCTGCTCAGGCTTCAGTAATCACGGAGGCGTAATCGGTGAAGGCCGCTTCGGCCTGAACCGCCAGGCGGACGGCATCCGCGAAGGAGCGCACCCCCAGCCGTGCCATCATCCGCGCGCGATGAATCTCGACCGTCCGAGGGGAAAGACAGAGCAGGCGGGCGACCTCCTTGTTCGGACGCCCGCCGGCGAGGAGTTGAAGCACCTGGCGCTCGCGCGGCGAAAGCGTCGCGATCCGGGCGCGGGCAGTCTGGCGCGTCCCTTCGTCGCCCTGAGCGGAGGGCGCTTGCTTGGGGCAGTCCAACGCCGCTTCGATCGCCTTGAGGAGCCGCTCCTCGGTGCAGGGCTTCTCGATGAAGTCCGCCGCGCCTTCCTTCATGGCGCGCACCGCGACCGGCACGTCGCCGCGCGCGGTGATCATGATGACCGGTCGCTCAATTCCCGCTGCACGCAGGCGTCTGAGCAGCCCGAGCCCGTCCAGGCCAGGCATGCGCAGGTCCGTCAGCACGCAGGCGATCGGCATTGTGACGCGCGGGAGCGCGTCGAGAAACGCCTCGGCCGATCCATGCAGCACGGCGTTGAGGCCCGCGGCACGGAGCAAGAGCCCGAAAGCGACACGCACGCCCTCGCCGTCGTCCACCACATGAACGGCGGCTCCTTGCGCGAGTTGCGCCACGCGCGCCGCGGCGGGGTCTGCGTCTGAACCGTCAGGCTGGGCCATGGCTTGCATCCAGGTCCTCGCTATTATGCGGGCGGCCGTCGGGGGCGTCGATCGGCAGGGTGAAGCGGAAGACCGTTCCGCCGCCGGCATTAGCCTCGGCGCGGATGCTGCCGCCATGCGCCTCGACGATGGATCGGCAGAGCGACAGGCCGATCCCCATGCCATCCGGCTTGGTCGTCACGAAGGGCTCGAAAAGCTGCGCCGCGACCTTTGGTGGAAGGCCCGGGCCGTTGTCGGCGACCTCGACCTCGACCATCCCCTCCCGCACGGCGGCAGACACGGTGACGGTCCGTGGGACCGGTGCCGTCGGCTGCTCCGCCATAGCCTGGATGGCGTTGCGCAGCAGGTTGAACAGCAGTTGGCGAAGCTGGGCACCATTGGCCAGCACGTGCGGTGTCCCGGCGGGGATGGCGTTGCGGACTGCGACGTCCGACCCGCTGAAGCCGACCATGGCGAGGAGGCGTGCATCCTCGACGAGTGGCGGCAGCGCTTCCGAGCGCCGGACCGCGCCCCGCGGTTCGATGAAGCCGCGAAGCCCCTCCAGGATGGCGCCGGCGCGCGCAATCTGGCTTTCGGCATGCGCATGCGCTTCGTCGAGATCCCGCCGTAGATCTGCCGAAAGCCCATCGGCCGCGCGCCTCGCCAGCCGCCAGGCGCCCTGCAGGGCGAGCGCCGCCGCCGTCAACGGCTGCGCCAACTCGTGCACGAGGCCCGACGCCATCACGCCCGCGTCGGCGAGCCGCGAGACGTGCAGGAGCTCGTCCTGCAGCGTCTGGAGGCGCGCGCGCGCGACCTCCCGGTCGGTGACGTCGATCGTGACACCAAGCATTCGGCGCGGCTGGCCGTCGCCATCCTCGCCGAATGCGCGGCCGATCGTCTGCAACCAGCGCTCGGCGCCATCGTCAGCGCGCCGGATGCGGTAGACGATGTCGAAGCGATCACCGTCGCGGCAGCCAGCCAGTGTGGCTTCTATGCTGGGGCGATACTCGGGGAGGACACGATCCCGCCACATCGCGAAACTGGCACGTCCCGCGGGATCCGGCCGGTAACCCAACAGCGGGAAGTGGTTCTGGGACCAGCGGGCATCTCCGGTTGCGACCACGCGTTCCCAAGTGGCGAGGCCCGTGGCATCGATGGCCATGCGCAGGCTCAACTCGGCCTCGCGCAGCGTCGTCACGTCCACCACGAGCCCGGTGAAGCGTGTCGGTCGGCCTGCCGCGTCAAGATGCGTCCTGCCGTGCGCGGCCAGCCAGCGAACGGCCCCGTCGGTCCGGACGATGCGATACTCGCAAAAGTAGCCGCCCTCTGCGAAGCTCGCCTCGACAGCGGAGCGCGCGCGCTCCCGGTCCTCATGATGGACCTGCGCAAGCCATTCCTCGGTCGTCCGGTGCCCGGGGCCCGCGGGGTCGAGGCCGTAGAGGCGGCAATACCCGTCGGAGCACGCCGCGTCGCCGCTCGCGACATCAAGGTTCCAGAGCCCCGCGCCAGCCGCATCCAGCGCGAAGCGCAGCCGCTCCTCGGCCTCCATCAGCGCTGCTTCCGCCATCTTCCGGTCGGTCGCGTCAACGACGACGCTGGTGAGGAACGACGGGCGCCCAGTGTCCGTGTCGCGAACCAGCGAGACTGTCGCATTGGCCCAGATGACCGCCCCGTCCTTGCGCAGGAATCGCTTGTCGCCGGAGCGGTAGGCGATGCGCCCGGCTTTCAGGGCCGCGATCTGCTCGCGCCCGGCGGCGAGGTCGTCGGGATGTGTCAGATCGACCCACGACCGGCCCCGCAACTCATCGGACGAGTCATAGCCCAGCATGGCCGCGAGGCGATGGTTCACACGGATCCAGTTTCCTTCGAGATCGGCATCGATGATGCCAACGGCCGCCTGTTCGAAAAGGGCACGGTCGCGCTCCTGGCTCTCATGAAGGGCATGCAACTGGCGTATCGCGTCCGTCCTGTCGCGGTTCACGCCGATGCCGCGCAGCGGCGTCCCGTCGGGCCCATAGGTGAGGGCAGCGATGCATTCGACCTGGCGGATCTCGCCATCTGGGCGCCGTATCCGGAAATCGAGGCGGATGTTCGCCTCCCGCCGCGCCAGCGTGCCCGCCAGGCTGGCTTCGAGCCTGGCCAGATCCTCGGGCATCACCGTGGGGCGCCAGCTCTCGTAGCGGCCGTCGAAGGCCGCGCGGTCGATGCCGTAGATCCGCAGAAGCTCATCGTTGTATGTCACGGTCCCGGCGGCGATATCCCATTCGAAGAGCCCGATGTCCGCTACGGCCTGGGCGAGCCGCAACTGCAGTTCGCTTTCATGCAGCCGCGCCTCGGTCGCGAGGCGGCCGCCGATATCGGCGACAGTTCCGGCCATCAGGGTCCCGGTGCCGTCAGGGCCGGCCAGCGTCCGGCCGCGGAACTCGAGGCCATGCACCGAACCGTCCGGCCAGCGAACCCGGATTGCACAGCGCAATAGCCCAGTTCGCCTGGCTTCGGCGACCGCAGCGAGGAAGGCGGGGCGATCGTCGTCGATCACCTGTCGCGCCGCGGCCGCGAAGCCCCAGTCCTTCTGTGGTGCCTCATGGCCGAACAGTTGATCGTGACGCTGCGACCGGGTCAGCGCGAGGTCGGTCGCGAGATCGATCTGCCAGATGCCGAGGTCCGCAGCCTCGATCGCGCGCGCCATCGCGTCGCGGTCGGCTGGGGCAGCATCGTCTTGAATCGCAGTCGGCATGACCCGGACCCGTCAGTGGTTCCAGAACGCCGGCCAACGGGCCGGATGACCAGCGGATGGACCATCCGTTGAGATCGGCGTCACGAGTTCCGCTCTTAGCGTGACGGCCGGCGGGAGACTTGCGCAACATCAAGGATGCCACGCCGGCGGGCCGCTGAATTGGGGTATTACGTAGTTTTCCTTAAGCGTTCCACCCGATAGCGATGGAGAGCCATCCCCAGTTAGCTCGTGCCTGCCGCGATCGACGGCTTCAGCCGATTTCCACCGCGAAGGGGAGAGCAGGGCGATGTCTTATGCGCACAGGCAAGGCGTAGGTTCGGGCGTGCCGCGACGGTCGAAGCGATCCGCCCGGGTGGGCAGCGCGCGCCGGCTGGCCAAGCCGGTGCAGGTCGAGGAGGCGTGGCAGGCAAAGCTGCGCCATGACTTTGTTATCCGCCTCTTGGAGAACCGCCTCGATTTCGGAGTCATGGTCCCCGTGGCCGAGGTCGACGTGCCGCGGCCAGCGACCGAGGCGCCACCCGTTGCCTGAGGGTGCTGGGCCAGGCGGCGCTGGCGCGAGCGCTAAGCGAGCGCGGCGTACCTGCACCGACTGGCAGCGGGGCGTGGGCGCATACGATTGTCGCGAGGATCCTGGAGCGGATGGCTCCGGCGGCTGTTGCGGCGGACGGATCGTGAAGCGAGCCGCCGGCAGCCGTTCGCCATCGTCTCAGCCACAAGAACCAGCGCCCCTCCGCTGAAGGTCAGAAGGCATCGCCTTCCAGGGAATGCTGCAGGAAGAAGCGCAGCATCTCGCGCGATGCATCGGGGCCGCGTGGGTCGGTGTACGATCCTTCCGCGCTCCCGCCAGACCACGCATGGCCACCGCCATGGACCAGCCATTGCTCGAGGACCGCTTGGCCTGCGGCATCGATATGGGTGGTAAGGGTATAGTCGCGCCCACCCGGCACCTGCCCACGCCGCACCTCGATCCGCAGGGCGCTGTCACCAGCGGACTGGGCGATGACCTGGTCGCCATTGCGCGGATGCACCGTGCTGTCCTTGTCGGCGTGAAACACGATGGTCGGAACGAGGCGGCCGTTGCCCGTGGTGGCCTGGTCCGTCGCGCCCTGGCGCATGGCGGCGAAAGCCGAAGGCATGTCTCGGGCCGCACCGCACGCCAGCCCCGAATGCACGCCGACCGCCGCATAAAGGTCGGGATAGGCTGACGCCATGATGGCCGCCGCGGCGCCGCCGGCAGATAGTCCTGCAACATAGACGCGCCGGCCATCCACGGCATGGTCGCGCATGGTCTCCTGGGTGATGCCGGCGATCAGCGCGGGTTCACCGCGGTCACGCTGCTGATCCCCGGGGCTGAACCAGTTCCAGCACTTCTGTGCATTGGCCGAATGCGCCTGGTCCGGATACGCGATCAGGCAGCCATGTTCCTCGGCAAGCATGTTCATGCGCGTGCCGGCGGCGAAGTCGTCCGGCGATTGGGTGCAGCCGTGCAGCATGACGACCAGCGGCATCGACTCACCGTTGGCGGTGCTGGGGATGTAGAGCTTGTAGTTGCGGCGTCCGGCGTGGTTGCTGAAGGACCGCGTCACGAACTGTGCGCCATCAGGCAGCGTCTCGCTCGTCCGCGACAGCCCGCCTCCGTCGATCTGGTCGAGGAACCCGCGTAGCGCCTCGGGCAGCGGCGGCGTCATCGCTCTGCCGCGACGACCAATGGACCAGGGACTGGCACCCTTCCCGAAGGGTCCGGAGGAACCCTGGGCCGCAGCGGGAACGGTAGCCTCTCCGGTTTCCGGATCGACATCGATGATCCGCGGCCGGCGTCCAGGCGCAGCATGCGCCTCGCCACCAGGCGCCGCCGCGGGCTTTGCGGACAGCCTGTCGCCACGCAGCGCACTCTGCAGCAGGGCGGTGGCTTCGGTCAGCTTGCCCGCGCGGGTGAGCAGCGTCGCCTCGAGCATGTGGTCGGGAAGCGTCTCGTTCATGTCAGGAGCTTTCAATGCACAGACACGGGCCAGCCTTCCTCGTCGGCAGACTGGCCCTGCATCCGTTCGCGGGATGACGGGGGAAGGCGTCGGCTGGTGCCGCCGCCCAGGGAGCGACGGATGGTCGGACGCGGATCGGCTTCCGCCGATCAGATCATGCGGTCGGCCAGTGCGGCCTTCACCGCAGCGCTGGCTTGGAGTGCCCCGAGGACGGAGATCGAGCAAATCGTCGCGCGGGCCAGTTCGGGCGTGACGTCGGCTGCGATGCTGGCGAGGCCGAGCACCCGAATCTCGAGCTGCTCGCCCGCCGCGCGAAGCGCTTCGAGATCCGCCCGGCCAAAGTGCCTCAGCCCGAGATCCAGGCGCTTCCTGACGACTGACTGCTTCGTCGCGTCAGCATGGCGGTCGATCTGATTACGGATCGCAGTGCGGATGAAGTCCGTCCTGTTCGAATAGAAGCCGTCCTGCACCAGCAGATCGATATGTCCCAGATCGACATAGCCGAGGTTGATGGTGATCTTCTCCGTATCGCTGCCGGACTTTGGCCGGAGCGTTTGCACATTGTCGGTCTTTTCCATCCGTTCACCATCCATGTGGATGGTATGTGGATGTCGCAGTCGCCCGTTCAAGCGCCCGGGCTCAACCAAGGCGAAACAGATCCGCATCCGGATCCGGTAGCCCCAGGATGGCCCGCTGGATCATTTCCGCCGCGATGGCGCTGAAGGTGATGCCATTGCCGCCAAACCCCATCACGGCGTAGCAGCGCGGTGCGCCGGGCACCTCGCCGATGGCTGGCAGTCCGGTCGAGCTTTCTCCGAAGCATCCGGCCCAGGCGAAGGCAGGCGCCGTGTCGAGCGTTGGCAGAAGGCGCTTCAGCTTGCGGCCGATGCGCGCCACCTTCGTGGGAATCAGTGTGTCGCGCTTCGCCTCATCCTCGAACGCCGCATCCTCCCCGCCCGCGACCACGCGGCCGTCACGCGTGGTTCGGCAATAGAGGTACGGATCCGACGCCTCCCAGATCAGGCACCGGCTCGGCCACAATGCCTCGGGCTGCGGTGGCGTTGCCATGGCCCAGGTGGAGATGATGCGGTAGCCCCGCGGCTTGAGGAGCTTCGTCAGCGCGTAGCCGGTGGCCAGGACGACGCTGCCTGCGGAAATGCTGTGGCCTGTATCCGTGCTCAGCGTCACGCGCCGCTTGCCGGGGGCGATGTCGATGATGTCGACCGGCGCATGCAGCATCGCGCCTCTTTTCGCAGCGGATCGCCACAGGCCGCGTGCCAGCTTGGCCGGATCGACCTCAGCCGAACCGGCCGACCAGATCGCGCCGGGCTTGTCGATGCCGGTGAAGCCCTTCAGCGTCGGGCGGTCGATCAGGATGGAACGCAGCCCAATGCGCTCCCGCGCCGCGGCCTCGCAGCGCAGGCCGGCGGCGTCCAGCACGTTGCCCGGCAGATAGGCGGAGTGACGTTCGCGGAAGTCGCACCGCAACCCCAGATCGGCGATGCGCGCATGAAGCCGCGTCACCCCGCTGGCGGATCGCCACCAGGCGCGAGCCGCACGTGCCAGCCCGATGCGTTGGCCCAGAGTGCTCAAGGGCTGATCGATCTCGAATTGCAGCATGGCGGTACTGGCTGGCGTTGAGCCCCGGACAAAGCCCGCGCGGTCGAAGACGGCCACGTTCAGCCCAGCCTGCAGGAGCGCGTCGGTGACCAGCGCCCCGCTGATGCCCCCACCGATGACGGCGACATCGACCTTCAGATCGGCATCGAGCGGCGTCACCGCCGGAGCACGACCGCCATCGATCAGCCAGAAGGGCATGCCGGTGCGCAGCTTCAGCGGTTCGATCGCATCGATCGCATGCAGGGCGGCACGGTTGAACTTCGCGCGACCTGACCTGGGTGGAGCCTCCGCCATGTCAGTTTCGCCGGGTCAAGACATGGTGTGCCGCGATCGTTCGGCGATCAGCCACGCTTCTGGCGAAGCGGTGCAGGATGGGTCGATGCTTTTGGTGGTGGCGGCAGGGCGGCTTCGCGTTCCCAGAACCGCATTGTCCTGCAGCGTGCGACAAACGCAGCGGCGTCGGTCTTGGCGCGCAGCGCGACGAAACCGCCGTCGCCGATCGGCACGCCGGCCTTGTCGAAGAGCATTCCAGCTGCGTCGGAATGCGCGATGAACTTGCAATGCGCAAACGCGTCCGCGACGAAGTCGCGTGTCGCCGGCATCAATGCAAGAAGCGTTGCTCCCTCGGCAGATGGCAGGATGGCGACGGCGTCGAACAGCACCGAGGGTCCTGCGACCAGGGCGTGATGCACCGCGATGGTGCTGCCGTCACTCGCTACGATCCCGGCTATCGTCGGCGCCACCAGTTCGAGTGTTGCGCCCTCCGCATCCAGCGCCGTGCGCAGTGCCTTCAGCAGCACCGCGTCGCTCCCATCGGTCACCAGGGCGCCGACCGTGCGGCCGCTAAAGTCGGGCGGCAGGTTGGACAGCAGGCTCAGCGCCGGAGAGGGCGGCAGGTCGGTGCGGACTACGCGCGCCGCCTCCGCCGCCGCCGGCAACCTCGCGATTCCGAGCTTTCCGGCGACAGCCGCAGCCAGCGCCGCATCCACATTCAGCAGGTGCGAGATCACACGCAGGCGAACCGCCGGGTTCTCCACCTTGCCGAGCTCGAAGGCGAAGGCGTCGCGGATATGGCCCTGCTCGACCTTGGTCTGGCTGATGTAGAATTGCCGCGCCTGGCTGTAGTGGTCGGCGAAGGCTTCCGGGCGCGCACGCAGCTTGCCGCCTGCCTCCTCGGCCGGATGGGTGACGAAGCCACGCCGTGGCGACTCGCGCGGACCGCCCAGGGCACCGCCCCAGGAATTGGGTTCGTAGTTCGCCCGACCCTTGGGATTGTGGAACGCCATGTGCCCGTCCTGCTGGAAATGGGCGAAGGGGCATTTCGGCGCGTTGATCGGCAGATGGACGAAGTTCGGCCCCCCGAGCCGCTTCAGCTGGGTGTCGAGATAGGAGAAGTTGCGGCCCTGCAGCAGCGGATCATTGGTGAAGTCCACGCCGGGCACGACGTTCTGGGTCATGAAGGCGACCTGCTCGGTCTCGGCGAAGAAATTGTCCACCACCCGATCGAGCACGAGGCGCCCCACACGGCGGATCGGCACCAGTTCCTCCGGGATCAGCTTGGTGGCGTCCAGCACGTCGAAATCGAAGCTCTCGGCGAAGGCTTCGTCGAACAGCTGCAGGCCGAGTTCCCATTCCGGATAGTCACCCGCCTGGATCGCAGCCCACATGTCGCGCCGGTGGAAGTCGGCATCCGCACCATTCAGCTTTACCGCCTCGTTCCACACCACGGACTGCATGCCGCGCTTGGGCTTCCAGTGGAACTTCACGAAGGTGGAGCGCCCTTCCGCGTTGACGAGGCGGAAGGTGTGAACGCCGAAGCCCTCCATGAAGCGCAAGGAGCGCGGGATGGTGCGGTCGGACATCGCCCACATCAGCATGTGCGTCGATTCCGGCGTGAGCGACACGAAGTCCCAGAAGTTGTCGTGCGCCGTGGCCGCCTGCGGGAACCCGCGGTCGGGTTCGTCCTTGGCGGCATGGATCAGGTCGGGAAACTTGATCGCATCCTGGATGAAGAAGACCGGGATGTTGTTGCCGACGATGTCCCAGTTGCCTTCCTGCGTGTAGAGCTTCACCGCGAAGCCGCGCACGTCGCGCGCCAGGTCCGGCGACCCCTTGTTGCCGACGACGGTTGAGAACCGCGCGAAGGCGGGCGTGCGTTCGCCTTTGCGGGCGAAAATGTCGGCACGCGTGATCTCGGTCAGCGGTTCGTACGTCTCGAAGAACCCATGCGCGCCGAATCCGCGGGCATGCACGACGCGCTCGGGAATGCGCTCGTGGTCGAAGTGGAAGATCTTCTCGCGGAAATGGCTATCCTCGATCAGCGCCGGTCCGCGCACGCCGGCGCGCAGGATGTTCTGGTCGTCTGCAACCGGCATGCCCTGCTGTGTGGTGAGCACCGGGACATCGCCGCCGGACGTCTGATGGATCTCCCCGCCGGCGCCGCGATGGTTCTGCGGCTCGTCATGGGAAGGCTTCGGCTGGCGTGGTCCTGGCATGGCTGCGGATCCTCGATGCCGAATCTGGCCGAGGCAGAACGCCGGAACGCGAGCGAAGGTTGCTCGTACGCCGGCAGACGGCAGCGATGGCCCCGCGTTCGCTGCTTCTGCCTTGAAACGTGATCGGCTGCAGTGGCAACGCCCGGGTTGTCCTCTCGTTCTACGCTGACCCGCCGAACGAAAGTACGCACCCATCATGCCGCGTTTGCGCCGAAACCCCTTCATGAGCCTCTGGCTCAGCGCCGCGAACCGCGTGGCCAGTACCGGCCGTGGCCTGGCGATGGCCGCCACGCGGCGCCAGCAAGCGACGACCAGTGCGACGGCCGCGAAGGAGATCAGCAGCTTCTGGACGCGCGCCCTGCACGCAGCGGCGAAGCCCCGTCGCCCGAAGGGAGGATGATGGTCGCCTGTCCGCGGTCAGGGCGCAAAGCGCGTCTGCGCACGGCCATCCGCATGCAGGCGCGCTGCAGAGTTTGCCAATCGCGACGTTGCGCCAGGTCGCGCCCTCCCGATCGTGTGCCAGTGGGGTTGTCGGCCCGCTCTGCGCCGCTGAGCGCTGGACGAGCACCCAACTTCCAACCGAGGCCGGCATGACGGGCCTTGGCAGCACAAGGTCGTGGTTCATCCACGCGAGCATCTCGAGCGCCATGTAACTGACCGCATTCCCCGCATCCCTATAATCGATACCAACAAATATTAATGCGCCTACATTCACTCGTAAATTCCGAAGCGGGATGCTGCAACTTTTCGCTCGCGACGTCGTTTTATTTCTAGAACGCCGGATTTGTTCGCGGCCTTCTATCCCCTCTTTTTGAAGGAGCCGTCATGAGATACGGAACACTCAGCCTTTTATTCGTTGGCGCGTTGGCTGCCGGTGCTTCGGCGCAGGCACCTCCGGCGCAGCCACCTGCTCCATCAGCACAAGCGCCTTCGGGAACGTCGCCGGCAGCCGTACCGCCGATGACGACCAGTTCCCCGACACCCACGAGCCCGGCTCGTGGCGAAACTCGCGCCGATGCGGCAAGCACAACCATCGTTGATGTCGGGACGCTCGAAGCCGGCGCCAACAGCTTCACGGAAGGCCAGGCGACAGCCCGCTTCGAGGATGCCGGCTTCACTGGCATCCGTGCACTGGTCAAGGACGACGCCGGCTTCTGGCGTGCACGTGGCATGCGCAACGGGTCGGCCACCGACCTCGCCATGGACTTCCGCGGCCGCATCGCCGTGGGTCCGGGTATCGCCACGCTGCCTCATCAGGGCAGCGCCAGGGGCGCGACATCTGCGCCGCCGAGCGCCACCCCGGCGACGCCCCGCTAGACGTTCCGGTCACTCTCGAACGGCGTGGGGACAGTTTGGCTGGCCATCGCCGACGACAGTTCCAATACCAGAGAATCCAAGGAGTTCGACCATGACGATGCGCACGCGAACCTGGCTGTTCGACAACTACACGCAGGCGGCGGACACTGTCCGCGATCTGGAAGCGGCTGGCTTCACCGATAGCGACGTCAGCATCATGGGCAAGAATTCGGCCGCGCCCGCGACCGTGAATGCCGAGCCTGAGAGTGTCGCCGCGGTCGGCGCGTCCATCGGTACCATTGTCGGAGGTGGTGCCGGCCTGATGGCTGGCCTCGGGGCACTGGCCATTCCTGGCGTCGGGCCCATCGTTGCCGCCGGGTGGCTCGTCGCCCTGCTGACCGGCGCGGGCGCTGGTGCAGCAGCGGGCAGCCTCATCGGATCGCTCACGGGTTCGGGCGTCAACGAGAAGGAGGCGCACGTCTATGCCGAAGGCGTCAGTCGTGGCGGCTCGATCGTGACGGTGCGCGCCGATGATGCGCGCATGGCACGCGTGGAGGACATTCTCGCGCGCCACGCGCCGGTGAACATCGTTGATCGTGAGGCTGACTACCGCGCGGCAGGTTGGCGCGCCCACAGCAGCAGCAATCCCACGCGCGGCACGTCGCCCGATGGCACACCGGGCAACCCCCCCGGCACGATGGCGAGCCGTGCCGTGGATGAGATCGCCGGAACCAATGTCAGCGGCGCGCGTCCCGAGAACGAGGGGCGGCGGGGCTGAACGCCGGATCGTCAGGCCGCGCCTCATGGTTCCGCGCGGCCTGTGCGGCTTGCTTCACGCACCACGGCATCGTTGACGGCTCACCCCAAGACAGGAGGCCCCTATGGGTCGAAGCATACTTCTTTGGATGATCGGCATTCCGATCCCGATCATCATTCTCCTCGCACTGTTGTGGCGATGAGAGCCGCTCAAGTTGTCGCCGGCGGAACCGTCGGCGACACCGTGGAGAGCGAGGTATCCGCCGTCTCGTGGCCGGCCATCGTAGCCGGCGGCCTGACGGCTGTCGCGACGACGCTGATCCTGCTGATGATCGGCGCGGGACTCGGCTTCTCCTCCGTCTCGCCCTGGACTGGGGAGGGCGTATCCGCGACCTCCCTGGCCATCGGCACGGTCGTCTGGCTGATCGTCGTGCAGTGGCTGTCCTCGGGGGTCGGCGGCTATGTTGCCGGTCGCCTGCGGACGAGCTGGACCGGCGTTCATCGTGACGAGGTCTTCTTCCGCGACACGGTTCATGGACTGCTTGCATGGGCCTTGGCGACGATGATTAGCGTGGCGCTGCTGAGTTCGGCCGTCGGCACAATCATCGGTGCCGGTGCGCGGGGCGTTGGCGCGGTCTCGGAAGGGGCCATGCACACGGCGACGGCCGCGATCGGCCCGGTCAGCCAGTATGACCTGGATGCCCTGATGCGCCCCGCGCAGGTCGGCGCGGTGCCAAGGGATGCAACCGCGATGGATGTTGCGCCCGAGGTCATGCGCATCATCGCCAATGGGATCAGCATCGGCGATGTGCCGCCCGCGGAACGCGCCTACCTCTCGCAGATCGTCGCCACACGTGCGGGGATCTCGCAGGATGACGCGCGGCAACGGGTGGATCAAACCATCGAACGCGGCAGGCAAGCCGCTGTCCATGCGCGTGAGGTCGCCGAGACCGCGCGCAAGACGGCAGCGAAGGTTGCTCTGTTCGGAGCTCTGGCGATGCTGATCGGCGCGTTCGTGGCTAGTGCCGCCGCCGCCTTTGGCGGCCAACTGCGCGACGAACCCTCCTGACTCGGCGGTGGCACGGCCCCATCGTCCGGGCCGTGCCACGGCGCCTCTTCTTCTTCCTCGACGCATCAGCTTGACACTTGCGTGACCGCTTTGCGCCGCGGAGACCTTCTTGTCGATCACGACGTTACAGTTGTGGCCGATGGCGGCAATCGTCAGATCGGGAGGGCCGGGCGCCGTGGCGCCACACCTGCCGATGCACAGGCGGGTGCGCTCCGGTCGCATCATACATCCCGACATCTTGGAGAGGATTGCGACATGGCGACGAAGTCGATGAACGATCTGTTCCTGGCCACCCTGCGCGACATCTACTACGCCGAAAGGCGGCTTCTGAAGGCGCTACCGAAGATGGCGCATGCCGCGGAGAACGAGGAGCTCAAGCAGGCCTTCACCGATCACCGCGAGGAGACGCAACAGCATGTGGAGAGGCTGCAGCAGGTCTTCGAGGCGATCGGTCAGCGAGCGCGAGGCAAGACCTGCGAGGCGATCGAAGGATTGATCGGCGAGGTCGAGGAGCTGCTCGGCGATGCGCCGACACCGAGCGCCGTCCGGGATGCAGGGCTCATCGCGTGCGGCCAGGCGGTCGAGCATTACGAGATGGCGCGGTACGGCGCTCTGGGGAGCTGGGCCGAGGGCTTGGGCCACGATGAGGCAGCGAAGCTGCTGCAGCTGACCTTGGCGGAGGAGAAAGCCGCCGACGCGTTGCTGAACCAGATCGCGATCGATGCGGTTAACGGTGATGCCGTGAAGGCGGCTGCCTGATGACGGCGCGCGAGCCCGTGGAGGGTCTCGCCGCCCAGGTATTCCTGCGCAACCTGGCGCTTGAACTCACCGCTGTGGGACCGGTGGCTCGCCATGGGCTTCCATCCTTCGAAAACCCGGCACCCCGGTCAAACCATTCCTCATCCCCTGCCTGCTTCCAGGGGCCCACTCCACACGGCGGTCCATTTTCCACGCCGATTCACAAACGGGGCCTCCGGAGACCCGATCCGGGCCATTTCCGGCCCCCGGCGGTCAACAGGTCAGGGCTGTGAACGGCGGAGAGAAAGTCGGCCACTGGAGCGGCGGCGTGATGCTGCTGCGGGCGGAGTAAAACCCGTCCAGTGGTGGGCGTCCTACCTTGATGGATCAGGTTGGGGCGCCGGGAGATGTTCGT
>NZ_JACADR010000569.1 GCF_016106005.1 Roseomonas rosulenta | reverse complement strand
CGGGGCGAGCGCGCGGTCGAGCCGGCGCGCCGCCTGCTCCTCCGGCGTGCCGGCCGAGGCGGGGGTGGCGGCCTGCGGCACGTAGGTGACGGGGATCGGCGCGGGCTGCTCGCAGGCGGCGGCGAGGAGGAGGGCGGCGATGCCGAGCTGGCGCGCGGCGGGGGTGATCTTGGCGGTCATGGGGTGAGCGTAGCGCCTGCCGGGCGCGGGCGGAATCGTGGAAGTGGGGCGCGCGCGGCGTGCGGCGCCGCTCCTGTATCTGCAATGTTGACACTTGCCGCGACGCGGCCCGTCCTGGCGACATCACAGCAATCCGGGGCCATCATGCGCGTCATCGTCAGGAAGTGGGGGAATGGCGCCGCCGTGCGGATTCCCGCCTCGGTCATGGCCGCGGCGCACCTCACGTTCGGCCAGCCGGTCGAGCTGCGCGTGGAGGCGGCGCGCATCATCATCGAGCCCGTGCGGCCCGAGCGTTATGTGCGTGTTCCTCGGGTTGGGAGGCGGGGTACGCGGCGTGTGGCGAGGGGGGAGGACGGTACGGGGATGCGATGTGGGTACAGGGAAGCTCGGGGCACGACAGGCTCATTCGGCGATCGGCCGTGTGTGGATGCCTGTGGCACAGGAATGAGCTCCTCACGCGCGGGCCGATCCATAGCGTGGGTCAGTCTCTCCGCTCCCAGTGCGCTCGTGGACGCGTACACTGCGCCCACTAGTCGTTATCGTAGGGCGCGAAGCTCTGAAAGGAGGTCCGCTACGCCCTCGTTCATCGACGCTTCCATCTGAGGGCGCAAACGTTTGTAGATTCTAGGAAAAATCAGCGGGCTGCTAGCGCGCCGTGCATAGATCGCGTTCTGCAATTCACGGGAGGTGCGTTGGCATTCTTCCTCGTGGCGCGCACCAATGGCCGCTTCCCTACACAGTTGGACGCCTCCAGAAACCCCGAATGCTGGCATGCGTGGCCGTAGAGCGGTGCATGGTCGCCCGCCACGCGGGGGGATGGCGGGGATCACGGTGCTGAGGGATCCTGGTCGGGGCGCTGATGGCGG
>NZ_JACADR010000568.1 GCF_016106005.1 Roseomonas rosulenta | reverse complement strand
GGTGGCGCGTCCGCCGCGGCGCCGCCCGCCCGAGCTCGCCGCCACGCGCGCGCGGATGGATGCGGCGCTGGCGGAGGGTGACCTCGACGGCGCGCTCGCCGCGCTGGCCGACATGCTGCTGCTGGCGCGCGACGACGACAGGACGCAGGAGGCCGCCGCCGCGTTGCTGCGCCACCTCGCGCGATATCCGATGCTGCGCGGCGCCGGGTTGGGCGCCTTGGTCGCCGCCCTCACCGAGGTGCCCGCATGACGCTGATCATCCTCGACCCCAATCTGGAAGGCGAGGCGGGGCACCACCTCGCCTACGACCTCGCGATCGCGAAGGGGGCGATGGCGCGCGGGGAGGCGGCGACGATCGTCGCGCATCGCCGCTTCCCCGCCGCCACCATCGAGGGCGTGCGCATCCTGCCGCATTTCACCGAGACGACCTATGCGCAGCGCCACGCGGACCCGGTGACCGGGCGGCTCGACGACTATCGCGCGCTGAACGACCTGCTGCAGGACGAGCTCGCGGCGCTGCCGCGCGGCGAGTTCCGCCCCGCCGACTGCGTGCTGGTGCCCACCACCACCGAGAACCACCTGGCCGGCTACCTCGGCTGGATGAAGGGGTTCGACCCGGTCGAGGCGCCGCTGTTCGTCGTGCACCTGATGTTCCCCTCGGGCGTGGCGGTGGACGCCGCGGGGCGCTCGGCGGTGGAGGACCCGCTGCGCGCGCTGTTCTACCGGCTGGCGGATCGCGTGGGGCAGGAGGCCGGGCCACCGGTGCATCTGTTCGCCAGTGGCGGGCAGCATGCCGCGGAGTTCAGCGCGCTGCTGGGCCGCAGGGTCGCTTCGCACCCGCTGCCGATCCGCCCCGAGCCTGGCGCCGCCACGCCGCCGCAGCGCGCGCTGCTGTTCGCCGGCGATGCGCGCATCGACAAGGGCATCGCGCTGCTGCCGGGGCTGATGCCGCGCCTCGCCGCCGCGCATCCCGACTGGCGCTTCTCCGCGCATGTGAATGCGGCCGCCGCCTGGGGCGAGGCGCGCGCGGCGGCCGAGGCGCTGCCCGGG
>NZ_JACADR010000567.1 GCF_016106005.1 Roseomonas rosulenta | reverse complement strand
CCCGGCAAGCGCCAGCGCGGCCAGCAGCGCCATCGCGGCCACCAGGCCGAGCAACAGCCGGTCGGCCAGGGCGCGCCGCAGGCCGAGCGGATCGCGCGCGAGGCGGCGGCGGGCCTCAGCCATCGGCGGCCATGCGCCCGGCCTCGAGCGTGAGCATGCGCGCGGGGTGGCGCGCGGGCAGGTCCTCGGAATGGGTGGCGACGACGACGGTGGTGCCGAGGCGGTTCATCTCGACCAGCAGGGCGATGGTGCGCCGCGCCTGCAGGGCGTCGAGCTCGGAGGTGGGTTCGTCCGCAACCAGCAGGGATGGGCGCGTGACCACGGCGCGGGCGATGGTCAGGCGCTGCTGCTCGCCGCCCGAGAGTTCCTCCGGGCGGCGTTCCTCCTTGCCAGTCAGGCCGATCCAGTCGAGCAGGTCGGCGACATCGCTGCGGATGGTGGATTCCGCGGTGCCGGCCAGTCGCAGCGGCAATGCCACATTGTCCCAGGCCGAGAGATGCGCGAGCAGGCGGAATTCCTGGTGCACCACGCCGATGCGCCGGCGCAGCGGCGGCAGGTCCGCGCGGCGGGCGCGCGCGAGCTGGACGCCGAGGAGTTCGACCTCGCCCTCGGTCGGGCGAAGCGCCGCGTGCATAAGGCGCAGCACCGAGGTCTTGCCGGCGCCAGAGGGCCCCAGGATCCAGGTGAAGGAGCCATCGCCCAGGGTGAAGGACAGGTCGCGCAACACCGGCTGACCCGGCCGCCCGTGCGGATCGGGATAGGCAAGGGCCACCCGGTTGAATCGAACCATGCCCTGTTGTGCCTGCCTGCGCGCGGCACCTCAACCGCTGCTTGCGGAGCGGCGCGCGCCGGTTGATATGAATCGCATGCGGATCGCCTGCCCATCCTGCGGCGCTGAGTACGAGGTGCCGGACCGACTGCTGGCCGGCGCGGCGCGATCGCTGCGGTGTTCGCGCTGCGGGGCGGATTTCGCTCTGCCGGAGGGCGCACCTGCGGCCGCGCCGCCGCCATCGCCCGCGCCAGAACCGCCGGCCGAGCGCGCGCCGTCACCGCTGCCCGTCGCTGTGCCCGCGCCC
>NZ_JACADR010000566.1 GCF_016106005.1 Roseomonas rosulenta | reverse complement strand
TCGCGCGCCCATGCGCCCCGGGGCTGGCCCGGCCGCGCCAGCGGCGCGATGCGCGCGGCAAGCACCGCCGGGTCGCCGCTGTCGATCGAGCGCAGCACCCACATCAGCGAGGCGAGGTCGCGATAGAGCGGATCGGCCGCGGTATCGGACGCGACGCGGTCGTAGAGCGCGAGCGCGCCGTCGCGGTCGCCGGTCTCGGCCTTGAGCGCGGCGGCGCGCAGCAGGGCGATGGTGCGGTAGCCGGCCGGGCTGCCGGGTGCCATGGCCTCGAAGCGCGCGCCCATGGCGGGCAGGTCGGCGCCCTCGGCCTCGGCGGCGCGGTGGGCGGCCAGGAAGGCGGCGGCGGCGGCGTCGCGCTGGCGGCCCTCGTACCATTGCCAGCCCTGCCAGCCGGCGACGCCGGCGATGACGAGCACGAGCGCGCCGATCAGCGGCGCGGCGAAGCGCTTCCACAGTCGGGCGGCGCGTTCGGCGCGGAGATCCTCCTCCACCTCGTCGAAAATGTCGGGCAAGTCCTGCACCTCTGGCTGCGGCGGGCGGGCGCGGCCCGCATCCGGAAAGGGGGCGGACCATACAGGCCCGTTGGCGGGGCGTTAAGCCCGGGCGGTGTCCCATGGCGCCATGCGACCCGCCATGATCCTGCTGCTGCTTGCCCTCGCACCCGGCTGCGCGGCGGTCGGCGCGCCGGGGGCACCGCTGCTGGCCATCCCAGCGGCGGCCGAGGCGCTCTCGCTGCGGGCCTTCGGCCGCACCATGGGCGATGGCCTGGTCTCCCTCGTGACCGGGGAGGATTGCTCGATCGCCCGGATCGGCCGGGGCGAGGCCTATTGCGGGCAGGACAATGCGCCGGCGCCACCGCCCCTGTGCACCCGCTCCCTCGGCGCGGTGGATTGCTGGACGGTGCCGCCGGCGGCCTTCCCGGCCTATCGCGGCGTCGCGGACGGGCCCTCCACCCTGACCTCGGCGCAGGAGAACCGCCGCCGGCCGCAGTGCCCGTCGTGGTGCCTGCGCCGGTGGCGGTGCTGGCGCCCGCACCGGCGCCCTCCCTGGCGATCGAGGCCGTGGCGGCGGAGGCGGCGGCGC
>NZ_JACADR010000565.1 GCF_016106005.1 Roseomonas rosulenta | reverse complement strand
GGCGCGGGCGCGGCCGGGGCGCCGGCAGCGGCTGGCCCGACCGGCGCCGGCGTGCAGGCGCCCGTTACCTCCGCCACCGTCACGCCGTTCGCCGCCAGGAAGGCCAGCAGCGAGTCGACCTTCTGCGCGTAGGAGACACGCTCGCCCTGCTCCGCGTTGAAGAAGCCGAAGGTGTTGACGCCGACCACGCGCCCGCAGCGATCGACCAGTGGCCCCCCGGAATTGCCGCGGCTGATCGCCGCAGTGTGCGGCATCACGATCAGTCCCGATGGCAGGTTCTGCACGGCGCTGACCAGCCCGTCCGTCACCGCGAGTTCGGGCACGGACTGGATGTTGCCATCCAGCAGCGCCTGGAAATTCGCGTCGGTCTGCATGATCGCCTGCGGAAAGCCGGCGGCGATCACCGGATCGAGCCGGCTCGCGACCCGCGTCAGGCCGAGCGGGCTCAGCGCCGGCGCATCGGCCGGCATGCGCAGGATGGCAAAGTCCTGGCGGCCGGGCTGCGGGTCGGGCGTCTGCGCCGCCACCTGCACGGTGCGCGGCCTGCCAAGCCGTCGGTTCACCACGAAGACGCGCGAGGGATCGAGGCCCGCGACCACATGCGCATTGGTCACGACGATGCCCGGCGCCACCACGAAGCCGGTACCGGTGCCCACCCCCTGCCCGTTGGCCAGCGGCCCGAGCACCAGCACCGTGGCCTGATCGAGCAGTTCGATCAGCGAGCCCTGGAAGGCCTGCTGGCCCGGCGCGGGCGGGGGCATCTGGCTCGGCTGCATCGGCGTGATCTGCGGCGGCGTCAGCGGCGAGAGCCCGAAATCGCCGGGCCGGCAGACATCACCGGCGAGGGCCGCGCGCGCCTGCTCGATCTCGGTGCGCAGCGCGTCGTTGGTCTGGCGCTGGCGGGCGATCTGCTCGGTGATGCGGGATTCGTCGGCGACATGCGCGACCAGGCGCTGCTGCGCGATGCGCTCGGAAATGAGCTGCCAGCCCAGCCAGAAGCCCAGGCCGAGGAAGATGATGGCGACCAGCAGGCCGGTCGGCAGCAGCCACCAGTTCCAGGCGGAACCGGTGGCGCGCGCGGCGGGCGCGGCGGCGGCCACCGGCGCGACCGGCGGCGGGGGCGGCGGC
>NZ_JACADR010000564.1 GCF_016106005.1 Roseomonas rosulenta | reverse complement strand
CGCTGCCCGACGGCACCGACAACGGCACGCACGCCTTGATGGGCGCCAACCACGCCGCCCTGCGCCTCCTAGACGCCATCGGCGCGCGCGCGGGGTGGGTGGAACCGGAGCCGGACGGGCTGCCGATGCTCGACCTGGTGGATGGCCGCGCGCGGCGCATCGCGGCCGCGCCGCTGGCCTGGCGCGACCCGGCGCTGCGGCCGCCGGGGCTGAGTGTGGGCGGGCTGCTCGCGCTGCTCGGCATGGCGCTGCCTTTCGCGGACAAGCCGGTCGCCGTCGCGCTCGCGAGGCACCCGGACCTGCTCCGCGGCTTCGTCGAACCGCTCACCGTCGCGGCGCTGAATACGCCGGTGGCGGAAGCCTCCTCCGCGCGGCTCGGCCAGGTGCTGCGGCGTGTGCGCTCCGCCGCCGATGCACGGTTGCTGGTGGCGCGCGAGGGGCTGGGGCCGGACATGATCGCGCCCGCGCTCGCAGCGTTGCGCGCTGCGGGGGCCGAGATCCGCTTCGGCAGCCGCCTGCGCGCGCTGACCAGCGCCGAGGATCGCGCCATCGCGCTGCACCTGGCGGAGGACAGCGTCACGCTCGATGCCGCCGACGCCGTGGTGCTCGCGCTGCCGCCTTGGGAAGCGGCGCGGCTGGTCCCGGGGCTGCGCGTGCCGGAGCGCCACGCGCCCATCCTCAACCTGCATTTCGCGCATCCCGGCGCACCGGCCGTGCGCTTCATCGGCGTGGTCGGCGGCCTCACGCAATGGGTGCTGGTGCGACCCGCCGGCATCAGCGTGACGGTCAGCGCGGCGGATGCGGAGACCGACGAACGCGTCGAGGACCTGGCACCGCGTGCCTGGGCCGAGATCCGCCGCGCCGCGCAGGCCTTCGCCCTCCCCGGCGACTGGCCCGAGGACCCACCGCCCTGTCGCGCGGTCAAGGAACGCCGTGCAACGCCGCGCCACGCGGTGGGCATCGCGCCGATCGCGCCGCGGATGGTGATGCGCAACCTGGCGCTGGCCGGCGACTGGACCTGGCCAGGCCTGCCCGCGACCATCGAGGCCGCGGCACGATCGGGCGAGGCGGCGGCCAAGGCGATCGCGGCGCGGCTGCCGCAGCCCGCGGCCAGGCCGCAGGCGGCCGGCGCATGACG
>NZ_JACADR010000563.1 GCF_016106005.1 Roseomonas rosulenta | reverse complement strand
CTGGAGCTCAGACGTGAGCTCTTCCAACCCCGGCGCGGCCGGCCCAACCCTCGCGCTGACGCGGCGCGACCACGACCACACCATGACGAGCGGCCCGGGGCTTCGGTCCCGGGCCGTCCGCGCATCGGACACGCTGCCAAAAGGCGCATCACTACAGCTTCGACAATAACAAGCGGCCCGAGGCCCTGCCTCGGGCCGGGAGCGCAAAGCGCGACCGCGCCCAGCCCGCGCTACGAAGCCAACGCACCACCGTACGGCGCGAAGCCAAGGACCGCGGATGCGATCCGCCCGGCGTTTGAGGGACATACGTAAAATGGTGGGCGCGACAGGGATTGAACCTGTGACCCTTCGCGTGTGAAGCGAATGCTCTACCGCTGAGCTACGCGCCCGACCGGGGAGCGCGGAAATACGGGCGGCCGGGGGCGGGTGTCAAGCGCACCACCCTTGTCCCGGCCGAGGTGCGGTCCATTCTCTGCCTATGATCCGCCTGACCGCCTTTGCCGCCCTGGCCAGCCTCGCGCTGATGCCGGCGCCCGCGCGCGCCAACCCGGTCGAGGCTGACTACGCCGTCAGCCAGATGGGCGTGGCGGTGATGGATATCCGCGTCAGCATCGACCAGTCGGGCGACCGCTATCGCCTGTCCACCGTGTCGCGCTCGCGCGGGCTCGGCCGGCTGTTCCTGCCGCGCGAACAGCTCGCGCAGGCCGAGGGCGGGTTGCGTGGGCGCGAGGTGCTGCCCGCGCTCTACCGCACCGAGGGCGAATGGCGCGGCACGCCTCGGCGCACCGTGATGGAATACCTGGCCGGTACGCCGCGCCTGGCGGTGCTCGAACCCCCCGAGGGCCCCGACCGCATCCCTGTGCGGCCCGAGGAAGCGGCCGGCACCATCGACGGCCTCTCCGCCCTGCTGCGCCTGTCGCGCGACGTGGCAGCGACCGGTCGCTGCGACATCCAGGGGTCGATCTTCGACGGGCGGCGCCGCCTGGAATGGACCTCGCGCACGCTGGGCGTCGGCGCCTCGCCGGTCCGCGGCGTCTCGGGCGAGGCGCTGCGCTGCGGGCTGGAAAGCCGCCTCGTGGCCGGCTTCCGCCGCGGCGACGACCCCGCCCAGGCTGGCCGTCCGCGCCCGGCCGAGGCCTGG
>NZ_JACADR010000562.1 GCF_016106005.1 Roseomonas rosulenta | reverse complement strand
GCAGCGCCTCGGGATAGGCCAGCACCAACGGCGCGCCGGCCGCGAGCGCGGGGGCGGCGGCGCGCGCATCGCCCTGCGCCGCCGACAGCAGCGCGCGCCACAGCGTCAGCTCATCGCTTGCCGGCAGACGTAGATCGGCCAGCACCCGTGCCTCGTCGAGCCGCCCGGCGAGCAGCGCCGCCGCACCCTGCGCCAGCAGCAGGCGCGCATCCTGCTGGGCGCGCGGATCCTCGCGCAGCGCGAGGCCGACCATGGCCTGCGCCTCCTGCGGCATGCCGAGCGCGAGCAGCGTCTCGGCAACCGCACGGCGCGGCACCCCGCGCGCGAGCGGAGGCGTCTCGTTGACGGCGACCAGCTGCGTGCGAAGCCGTTCCATCAGCGTCGGCACTGGCGCGACCGGCAGGTCGAGCAGCCGCGACATCGCCAGCGCCTCCGCCGGCGGGTCGCGCCCCGGCGCGGCGCCGAGCGCAAGTCCGCCTCCCGACGCCTCGACCCCGAAGCCTTCGCCGCGCGCGCGTAGCACCACGCGGTCCGAGCGCGGCAGCACCACCGCGCCCATCATGCTGGGCAGGATCTCGACCTCCGGCAGCCGCCGCGCCACGCCCAGGCCCGGGCCCGGGCGCCGCAGCGTGCCGATCAGCAGCGCCTCGCCGGTTTCGGGGTCGGTGATGGCGAGGGTGGTGCCGATCGCCTCGGGTGCGATCCCGCCCTGCAGGGCCAGCCGCGCGGGCGGGCCGGGCTCAGGGACGGCGCGCAGCGGCGGCGCATCGGGAGCGGCCTCGGGGCGTGCCTCGATCACCCAGGCGTTGCCCTCGCGCCGCGCCTGCAGCACGGCGGGCGGGGCGAGGCGCAGGCGCAGCACCGTCGCCTCGCCCGCGATAACGGTGGTGGTGCCGCCGAACACGGCATGCCGCGCGAGGGCCGCGAGATCGAGCCGCAGCGGCCGGTCGAAGACGGCGAAGACCCAGTCGTCGCGGCGGAACAGCGCGAGCCCCGCCTCGGGGTCGGCGGGAACAGCGAAGGCGGGCGCACCGGGCAGCAGGCGCACCGGTAGCGCATCGCCCGCCGCCAGCGTGGCAGCCGGGGCGGGATCGGCGCCGGGCGGGGCCGCGCCCCGCAGGGCGGGCGCCTCGGCGGCCGGG
>NZ_JACADR010000561.1 GCF_016106005.1 Roseomonas rosulenta | reverse complement strand
GGCGACGACCAGCGCGACGAGGGCAGCGAGCCCCGCGGCGCGCAGGCTGGCGGCCGGCCGCAGGCCTGGCCCGCGGAAGGCGATCAGCGCCGCGGCGGCCAGCGCCAACGGGGCGAGAAGGGGCAGGAGATGGGTCGGCATGGGCGTGGGGCGCTCCGTCGCGCTGGGAACGGGCGCCGGATAGCAATCATTGAAATTGCAAGAAATCACATAATTTCTATCATATCGTTCGATTGGAACGAACAATATGCCCGAGCTGAACTACCACCACCTGCGCTATTTCCGGGCCGTCGCGCATGAGGGGAACCTCACCCGCGCGGCGGCGGGCCTGAACCTCGCGCCCTCGGCGCTGTCGGCCCAGATCCGCTCGCTCGAGGACCGCCTGGGCCAGGCGCTGTTCGAACGGAGCGGGCGGCGCCTCGTGCTGACCGAGGCCGGGCGGATCGCGCTGGCGCATGCGGATGCGATCTTCTCCGCCGGTGAGGAGCTGGTCGCCACGCTACGGGAGAGGCGGGGCGCGCACCGCATGCTGCGCGTCGGCGCGCTGGCGACGCTCTCGCGCAACTTCCAGCTGACCTTCCTGCGCCCCGTGCTGGGGCGGCCGGATGTCGAAGTCATCCTGCGCTCCGGTGGCATGGCGGAACTGCTGCGCGCGCTCGAGGAGCTGAGCCTCGATGTCGTGCTGACCAGCGAGCCGCCGGCGGGTGGTAGCTTCGTCGCGCATCGCCTGGCGGAGGAGCCGGTCAGCCTGGTCGGCCGCCCGGCGTTGCTGGCGGGCCGGGCGAGCCTCGCCGAACGCCTCGCGACCGCGCCGCTGATCCTGCCCACGCCCGAGAGCGGGCTCCGTCCGGGCTTCGAGGCGCTGCGCGAACGCCTCGGCGTGACGCTGCAGATCGCGGCGGAGGTCGACGACATGGCCATGATGCGGCTGCTGGCGCGGGAAGGCGTTGGCCTGGCCGTGCTGCCGCCCATCGTCGTGCGCGACGAACTCGCCTCGGGCGAGTTGCAGGAGGCCGAGCGCCTGCCCGGCCTGCTGCAGCCCTTCTATGCGGTGACGATTCCGCGGCGCTTCCCGAACCCGCTGCTGCGCGAGGCGCTGAGCGCGGCGACCGGGGCGGCGAGCTGCCCTCCCGGCCTGGCGCCGCG
>NZ_JACADR010000560.1 GCF_016106005.1 Roseomonas rosulenta | reverse complement strand
ATACCAACCCCATAAAGGGCTGACTCGCGTGCTTGATGCGACGCGGGCGATCGTGATTCATCGGCGGGCATGGCTTCTGGGAGCGGACCATGCCGGCGCTGATGATCCGGGAAGATGTGCCACCTGCTGAACTGCGGCGGCTGGCGAAGATTGAAGACGACCCTCGGGTGGCGCGGCGCCTGCTGGCGATCGCCGCGGCGCTGGAGGGGATGAGCCGGGAGGCCGCGGCGCGCATCGCCGGAATGGACAGGCAGACGCTGCGCGATTGGGTAATTCGCTACAACCGCGGCGGGCCGGCCGGGCTGTCCGACCACTGGGGCAACGGCCGCCCCTGCCGGCTGACGGAGGGCCAGCAGGCGACGCTGAAGGCGATCGTGCTGACGGGGCCGGATCCCGAGGTCGACGGGATCTCCACCTGGCGGCTGATCGATCTCTGCCGGATCGCGCGGGAGCGCTTCGGCGTGATCTACGGCGAAACCGGCATGGGCCGATTGATGCGCAGCCTCGATCTGTCGTGGCAAACGCCGCGTCCGCAGCACGCCGAGACGGACCGCGCCGCGCAGGAGGCATTCAAAAAAAGGGGTTTGCCGCCGCGCTCGCGCAGATCGCGGCCGACCACCCTGAGGCCGAACGCATCGAGGTCTGGTTCCAGGACGAGGCCCGCATAGGGCAGAAGGGCCGCATGGTCCGCCGCTGGTTCCAGCGCGGCATGCGGCCGCGGATGGTGAAGGACCAGCGCTACCGCTCGGCCTACATCTTTGGCGCCGTCTGTCCCGCGCGCGACACCGGCGCTGCGCTGGTGCTGCCCCATGTCTCGGGCGCGGCGATGAACCTGCTCCTCGAGGAGGTCGCCTCGCAGCTGCCGCCTGGGACGCACGCGGCGATGGTCATCGACAATGCGGGCTGGCATGTCGCGAACGAGTTGCGTGTCCCGCCGAACATCACCCTCGTGCACCTGCCGCCCTATTCGCCCGAGCTCAACGCCATCGAGAAGGTCTGGCAGTACCTGCGCGACCGCTATCTGTCCGGCCGGCTGTTCAGCGACACGCGGGCCATCGTCGACGCCTGCTGCACCGCCTGGAACAACCTTATCGCCGAAGCAGGACGCATCCGTTCCCTGGCAGATTTCGAGTGGGCCCAACAGGTCAATCCATAGGGCGCCGGGTAT
>NZ_JACADR010000056.1 GCF_016106005.1 Roseomonas rosulenta | reverse complement strand
CGTCCGGGGCGGCCGGGCCGGACGGTCGCGGCGCGGCCGCCGGTCGGGGCGGAGGCTGGCCGGCCTGGCGAGGGGCGGTCGGGCTGGTCATACCGGCATATCCTGCCGGGCAGACGTCAAGGACAGGTGAAGCGGGCCATCACGCCATGCGGCGCGTGGGCGGCGGGCAATCGGTCTCGATCGCGCCGGCATCGAGCCGGGCGAAGGCGAAGCCCCGCGCGTGCAGCGCCGCGATGCCCGCCACCACGCCCGGGCCGCTCGGTCGGTCGGGGCGGTTCATGTGGGCGATCACCACATCCCCGTCGCGCGCCGCGGCGATGCGGCGGGCGACGGTGGCGGCGGGCAGGCTCGCGCCCTCATCGGCATTGAGCGAATAGCCGGCGACGCGCGACCCCATGGCGCGGATCTCGCCCAGCGCCGCGGCGCTGTAGAGGGCCGTCGCGCCGCGATACCAGCCCGGGGCCGGCGCGCCGGTGGCGGCGATCGCCGCGGCGCCGCCGGCGACTTCCTGGCGAACCGCATCGAGTGTCCCGGCGACCGCCACGCCGAACAGCCGCCCCGCCCCCAGCACGGCCGGGACGTGGCGCGCGCCGTGGTTCTGCAGGGTGAAAAGGTCGGCCCGCGCACGGAGCAGCGCCACGGTGGCGGGATTGGCTTGCAGCCAGATCGCGGTGGCGAAGATGGTCGCCGGCACGCCGAGTTCGACCAGCCCATCGAGGACGCGCCGGTCGGTGCGCCCGGAACAGGCATCGAGGGTGAGCGCCACGCGCGGCCCGCCGGCGGGGGCCAGGTGCAGCCGCGGCGAGAGCCGGGCATCGGAGGTTCCCGGCGTGCAGGCCAGCGCCGCGGGCGGCGCAGCCCCCAGCAGCAGGCGGCCGAGGTCGCGACGGGTCGGCGCAGGGTCCGGGCAGCAGCGGCACATCGGCAGGGCCTTGTTCGCGGGGCGGTGTAGCATCCGCGCAGGCCATGGTCGATGATCGCGGCCGTGACCGAGACCATCCTGGACGCGCTGCCCGGCGGGCTGGCGCTGGCGATCGACACCGACCCGCCGGCGACCTTCCGGGCCGGGCTCGGCCAGGCGATCAACGCCTTCCACGGCCGGACGGTGCCGCATGCGGCCGAGCGCTTCGCCCTGGCGTTGCGGGCACCGGACGGCACGCTGCTGGCCGGTCTCAGCGGCGTGCTGTCCTGGGGCTGGCTGTTCGTCGAGGCGGTCTGGGTCGATGACGCGCTGCGCGGCCAGGGCGCGGGGCGGCGGCTGATGGCGCGTGCCGAGGCGCATGCGCTGGCCGCAGGCTGCCATTCCGCCTGGCTCGACACCTTCCAGGCCGAGGGCTTCTATCTGGCACTGGGCTATGAGCGTTTCGGCGTGCTGGAGGGTTATCCGGGCGGCCAGCACCGGGTGTTCCTGCGCAAGCGGCTCGGGTAACCGCGTCCGCCCTGCGTGGCGATCCGGCGTTGACGTTCCCGCGCTGGCGGGGGCGTGGGTGCCGCCGCCCTGGTCGCGCCGTCGGCCGCGACCCACAACTCAGACCCAGCGCCGCACCCTCGCCCGGTACGCCTCGTAGGCCGCGCCGAAGCGTGTGGCGAGGTAGGCTTCCTCCTTGGCCACCACCAGCCGGTCGAGCACCAGGTGCCCGGCCACCACCGCCACCCAGCCCCAGAGGTCCCCCCAGCGCAGCGCGAAGCCTGCCACCGCCAGCAGGAAGCCCAGATAGATCGGGTTGCGGCTGAAGCGGAACGGCCCGGACTCGACCATCGCGGCGTCGGGCTTGTCCGGGCGCGGGTCGGTGCCGGCGCGCACGATGACCAGGATGGCCCAGCCGATCAGCGCCAGCGCGGCGAAGATCACCATGGCGCCGAGCGCGGGCAGCGGCGGACCGATCGGCACCGGCACCGCCTGGCGCAGCAGCCAGGCGGCAGCCAGCAGCGCCGCCACCATCACCGGCGGGGGGATGCGCACGCCGGGTCCGTGGTCGGGGACGGTCATGCCTGCTCGCGCGCCGGCAGGCGCATCCACGCCGGTATCTCGGGCGAGAGACGCGCTCCGCCCGCAAGAAGCGGGCTCCGTTCGAGCGCATCGAGGCGCAGCAGCGCGAGGCCACGCCGGCCGCGCCCCGAGCGCATCTCGCCGACCTCAGCACCCGCTTCATCTGTCACCCCCGTGCCGCGCGGCGGCAGCGGGCCATCCACCAGCACCGGCACGAGCCGCCGCTTGAGCAGCCCGCGATAGCGCGTGCGCGCCGTCAGCTCCTGCCCCATGTAGCAGCCCTTGGTCCAGGAGACGCCGTGCAGCTCGTCGAAGCCGGCCTCGAGCAGCACCGTCTTCTCGGCATCCAGGTCCTTCGAGCCGTCCGGCAGGCCATGCTGGAGGCGGTGACTGTCATACGCATCGGCACTCTCCGGACCGGCCAGGGGCATCGGCGCAAGGATGCGCCAGCCCGCCTCCGGCAGGCGGGGGTCGCGGGCGCCGAACCCTTCCGAGATCACGACATCCCCCCAGGCGGCATGGACGTGCCAGTCCTGCGACGCATCGCGCAGTTCAACCTTGGAGCGCAGCCGGAAGCGCGAGAGCCGCTGCAGCAGCATCGGCACCTGCGCGCGCTCGGCATCCAGCAGCAGCGACTCCGGCGTGGCGAGGACGAAAAAATCCGCCAGCCACTTGCCCTGCGGCGTCAGCAGGGCCGCCCAGACGGCATCGCCGCCGCGAATGTCGGACACGTCGTTGGAGACAAGGCCCTGGAGGAAGGCGACCCGATCCGGGCCGGCCACCTCCAGCACGCCACGGTCGGGCAGATATGCGAGGCTCATGCCCGTTCAGGTGTGCCGGGCGGGGCGCCGGTGCAACCTCCCCCGTGCGCCGTCGCGCAACCTCCCTCGTGCGCCGTCGCGCAACCTCCCCCCCGCGCGCGGGGCGTGATACAGCCGCGCCGTGCGCGTGCTGTTCATCACCTCGACCCGGATCGGCGATGCCGTGCTGTCCACCGGGCTGCTCGACCACCTGATGCACGCCCACCCCGAGGCGCGCTTCACCATCGCCTGCGGCCGCGTGGCCGAGGGCGTGTTCCGCCGCATGCCCGGTCTCGAACGCCTGATCCCGATCGAGAAGAGGCGCTACGGCCTGCATTGGCTGGGCCTCTGGGCACAGGTGGCCTTCACCCGCTGGGACCTGGTGGTGGACCTGCGCGGGTCCGCCATCGCCTGGCTGCTGCTCGCCCGCCGGCGCGCCGTGATGCGCGGCGGGCGTCGGCCAGGCCACCGCCTGCTGCACCTGGCGCAGACCCTCGGCATCAGCCCCGCGCCCCGCCCCGTCGCCTGGTTCGGCGAGGCCGAGGCCGGCCGCGCCGCCACCCTGCTGCCGCCGGGCCCGCCCGTGCTCGCCCTCGGCCCGACCGCGAACTGGGTGCGCAAGGTCTGGCCGGCCGACCGCTTCCTGACGCTCGCCCGGCTGCTCACCCAGCCCGGCGGCGCGCTGGAGGGCGCGCGAATCGCCGTGCTCGGCGGCCCGGGGGAGCAGGAACGCACCATGGCTCAGCCGGTCCTCGACGCCCTGCCCGGCGCCATTGACCTGGTCGGCGCCCTCGACCTCCCGGAAGCCGCAGCCGTGCTGTCGCGCTGCGCCCTGTTCGTCGGCAACGACTCCGGCCTGATGCATCTGAGCGCGGCCACCGGCTGCGCCACCATCGGCCTGTTCGGCCCGACGCCGGCCTCGGAATACGCGCCCATCGGCGCCCGCGCCCTGGCCGTCCTCGCCAAAGGCCCCCCTGGCGCCGCCCCCATGGGCGCCCTGACCGCCACCCGCGTGGCAGACGAAGCCACCGCGCTGCTGGCGCGGCCGGAGGCGGTGGCGGCATGATGGCGGCGGGCGCCTTGGAGAGGGGCTCTGCCCCGCTCCAAACCTCACCCCGCCAAGGGCTTAAGGCCCTTGGACCCCTCGACTTGATCGGGGTGTTCGGGGAGCGGCGAGGCGCGACTTGCGCGCCGGGCATCGCCGACAACGCCCCTCCCCGAACACCCCGATTCAAAACCCGCGGTCCAGGGGGCCGTAGCCCCCTGGCGGATGGGGGTTCGGGGGAGGGCAGAGCCCTCCCCCGCGCGACCGTCGCGCCATGACCGCCCCTCGCCTCTCTGCCCTCATCGTCGCCCGCAACGAGGAGGCGCGCCTGCCGGACTGCCTTGCTTCGGTGGCCTTTGCCGATGAGGTGGTGGTGGTGCTCGATCGCAGCACGGATGGCAGTGCGCGGATCGCGCGCGAGGCCGGGGCGCGGGTGGTCGAGGGGGCTTGGGAACTGGAGGGCGAGCGGCGGAACACGGGCATCGAGGCCTGCACCGGGGATTGGGTGCTGGAGGTCGATGCCGATGAGCGCGTGGATGCCGCGCTGGCGGCGGCGGTGCGCGAGACCATCGCGACCAGCACCCGTGCCTGGCACCAAGTGCCGGTCGACAACTATGTGGGCGACCGGCTGCTGCGCTTCGGCTGGGCGGGGAGTTTCGGAACCACCTCCGTGCCGCGGCTGTTCCGTCGCGGGGCGAAGCGCTGGCGGGCGCAGCGCGTGCATCCGGGGCTCGACTGGACGGGCCAGGAGGGGCCGAAGATCACGCGGGGCGCGCTGGTGCACCTGGTGGATCGCGACATCTCGGACATGCTGCGCCGCCTCGACCGCTATTCCAGCGCCAAGGCGGCGGACCTGATCGCGGCGGGAAACATCGGCACCCTGCGCGCCAATGTGCGGCGATTCTTCTCGCGCGGGTTCAAGTCCTATGTCTCGCGCAAGGGGTATCGGGAGGGCGGCTGGGGCGTGCTGCTGGCGCTGTGCACCGGGGCGTTTCCGCTGCTGTCGTATCTCAAGGCGAAGCTCGAGCCCGAGAAGCACGGGGGCCGGCGGTGAGGATCGCGCAGGTCATGGCCGGCGCGCATCACGGCGGGGCCGAGGGGTTCTACGAGCGGCTGAGCATTGCGCTGCATGCGGCGGGGGAGGACGTGCTGCCCGTCATCCGCCGCGATGCGGAGCGTGCGGCGCGGCTACGCGCGGGCGGGGTCGATCCGGTCGAACTCGGCTTCGGCGGGGCGCTCGACCTGCTGACCGGGCCGCGGCTGCGGCGCGTGCTGGGCGGCTTCGCGCCGGCGGTGACGGTGGCCTGGATGAACCGCGCGGCGCGCTTCACGCCGAAGGGGCCCTGGACGCTGGTGGGCCGCATGGGCGGCTTCTACGACCTCAAATACTACCGCCGCTGCGACCACATCGTGGGGAATACGCGCGGCATCGTCCGCTGGCTCACGGAACAGGGCTGGCCGGCGGCGCGTGCGCATTACCTGCCGAATTTCGTCGATGACCTGGCCGGCGCCGCGCCGGCGGACCTTCCCGCGCCACCCGGCGCGCGGCGGCTGCTGGCGATGGGCCGGCTGCATCGCAACAAGGGCTTCGACATTGCCCTGCGGGCGCTTGCGCAGCTGCCGTCGGCGCATCTGTCGATCGCCGGCGAAGGGCCGGAGCGCCCGGCGCTCCAGACGCTCGCGCGGGAGTTGGGCGTGGCGGATCGCGTGGCCTTCCTCGGCTGGCGGCGCGACACCGGCGCGCTGCTGGCGGCGGCCGAGGTGTTCGTGTGTTCGTCACGGCATGAACCGCTCGGCAACATCGTGCTGGAGGCCTGGTCGGCCGGGCGCGCGGTGGTGTCGGTGGCGTCGCAGGGGCCGCTGGAACTCGTCACCGACGGCATCGACGGCGTGATGGTGCCACCCGAAGACCCCGGCGCGCTGGCGGTGGCGGTTGCGCGGCTGCTCGATGACCCGGCGCGTGCGGCCGCACTCGGGGCCGCCGGGCGCGCGGCCTGGCTCCGCGGCTTCACGCAGGCCGCCGTGGTGGCGCGCTGGCGGGATTTCCTCGCCGCCGTCGCGCCGAAGCGTCAGGCGGCCTGAGGCGATGTGCGGCATTGCCGGCCTCGCGCTGAAGCCCGGGGCGACGCCCGACCGCGCGGTGCTCGATGCGCTGACGCGTGCGCTGGCGCATCGCGGCCCGGACGGGCACGGGCACCATGTGCAGGGCAATGTGGCGCTGTCGCATACGCGGCTCGCCATCATCGACCTGGTCACCGGCGACCAGCCGCTGCATGCCGGCCCGGCCAGCCTGGTCGGCAATGGCGAGGTCTACAACTACCGCGAATTGCGCGCCGACAACGCGTTGGCGTGTGCGACGGGCTCGGATTGCGAGCCGCCGCTGCACCTGTTCCGCCGCGACGGCGCGGGCTTCGCCGAGACGCTGCGCGGGATGTACGCGCTCGCCATCCATGACCGCGCGACGCGCCAGGTGGTGCTGACGCGCGACCCCTTCGGCATCAAGCCGCTCTACCTGACCGAGACGCCGCAGGGCATCGCCTTCGCCTCCGAACCGCAGGCGCTGATCGCCGCGGGCCTGGTGGCGCCGCGGCTGCGCGGAGCGGCGCTGCACGAATTGCTGCAGCTGCAGTTCACCACCGGCGCCGAGACCATCTTCGAGGGCATCCGCCGCCTGCTGCCGGGCGAGACGGTCGTGATCGCCGATGGCAGCGTGGTGGAGCGCCGCCGCCGCGCCGCCCTGCCCGAGGGCGGGCCGGAGAGCATCGGCGCGGATGCGGCCCTCGCACGGCTGGACGCGGCCCTGGAACGGAGCGTGGACCTGCACCAGCGCTCCGACGTGCCCTACGGCATGTTCCTCTCGGGCGGCACGGATTCGGCCGCCGTGCTGGCGCTGATGGCGCGGCTGAACGACCGCCCGGTGCTGGCCTTCACCGCCGGCTTCGACGTGCCCGGCGCGGCCGACGAGCGCGAGGCGGCGGCGCATGCGGCGCGCGCGGCGGGCGCGCGCCACGTCACGCTCGACGTCACGCGCGAGATGGTCTGGCGGCACCTGCCCGAGATCGTCGCCGCCATGGACGACCCGGCGGCGGACTACGCCATCATCCCCACCTGGTTCCTGGCGCGGCGCGCGCGGGAGGAGGTGAAGGTCGTGCTCTCCGGCGAGGGCGGGGACGAGATCTTCGGCGGCTATGGCCGCTACCGCTCCGCCATGCGCCCCTGGTGGCGCGGCGGCAAGGCGATGCGCGCGCATGGTGCCTTCGACCGGCTGGACGTGCTGCGCAGCCCGCCGCGCTTCTGGCGCGACGGCATCGCAGCCGCCGAATCCGCCGCCGCCACGCCCGGGCGCACGCGGCTGCAGGCGGCGCAGGCGCTGGACGTGGCCGACTGGCTGCCGAACGACCTGCTGGTGAAGCTCGACCGCTGCCTCATGGCGCACGGCGTGGAAGGACGCACGCCCTTCCTCGATGCGGGCGTCGCCGCCGCCGCCTTCCGCCTGCCGGATGCGCTGAAGGTGCAGGGTGGGCAGGGCAAGTGGATCCTGCGGCAATGGCTGGCGCGCCACTTCCCGGCCAGCGAGCCCTTTCGCAAGAAGCAGGGCTTCACCGTGCCGGTCGGCGCCTGGATCGCCGAAGCCGCGGATCGCCTGGCGCCGCTGGTGGCCGCGCAGCCCGGCGTGGCCGAGATCGCGAAGCCGGACCGCATCCTGCCGCTGTTCCGCGCCGCCGCCGGCAAGCGCGAGGGCTTCGCCGCCTGGCACCTGCTGTTCCACGCCCTGTGGCACAGGCGGCATGTCGAGGGCATCGCGCCGCAGGGCGACGTGCTGGCCTACTTGGCGGAACGCTAGGATGGCGCGCGACAAGACACGTTTCGTCTGCCAGGCCTGCGGCGCCGTGCACCCGAAATGGCAGGGCCGCTGCGAGGCCTGCGGCGAATGGAACACGCTTTCCGAGGAAGCCCCCGCCCCGCGCGGCCCGGGCCCCGCGGCCAAGGCCGGCGGTGGGCGGCGGGTGGAATTCGTCGGCCTCAAGGGCAGCAGCGCGCCGCCGCCGCGCATCCCGACGGGCATCGCGGAACTGGACCGCGTGCTGGGCGGCGGGCTGGTCGCGGCATCGGCCGTGCTGGTCGGCGGCGATCCGGGGATCGGGAAGTCCACCATCCTGCTGCAGGCAGCGGCGCGCGTGGCCTCGGCCGGGCGGCGCGTGCTGTATGTGAGCGGCGAGGAGGCGGTGGAGCAGGTGCGCCTGCGCGCGGCCCGGCTCGGCCTGACCGACAGCCCGATGGCGCTCGCCGCCGCCACCGCGCTGCGCGACATCGTGGCCAGCCTGGAAGGCGAGGCCGACGCGGCCCTGGTGGTGATCGATTCGATCCAGACGGTGTGGCTCGATGCGCTCGATTCCGCGCCCGGGACGGTGGCGCAGGTGCGCGCCTGCGCGGCCGAGCTGATCCGCCTGGCGAAGGCGCGCGGCTTCGCCATCGTGCTGGTAGGGCACGTGACCAAGGAAGGCACGCTGGCCGGCCCGCGCGTGCTCGAGCACATGGTCGACGCGACGCTGTATTTCGAAGGCGACCGCGGCCACCAGTTCCGCATCCTGCGCGCGGTCAAGAACCGCTTCGGCGCCACCGACGAGATCGGCGTCTTCGAGATGACCGGCACCGGGCTGATGGAGGTGGCCAACCCGTCCGCCCTGTTCCTGGCGGAGCGGCGCGGCAATGTCTCGGGCAGCGCGGTCTTCGCCGGCATCGAGGGCACGCGCCCCGTGCTGGTCGAGATCCAGGCGCTGCTCTCGCCGAGTTCCGGCGGCTCCCCGCGGCGGCAGGTGGTCGGGTGGGATTCCGGGCGGCTGTCGATGCTGCTGGCGGTGCTGGAATCGCGCTGCGGCATGTCGCTCGGGCAGAACGACGTCTACCTGAACATCGCGGGCGGGCTGCGCATCAACGAGCCGGCGGCGGACCTGGCGGTGGCCGCGGCGCTGGTCTCCGCCGCGACCGACCGGCCGACCGACCCCGGGCGCGTCTATTTCGGCGAGGTCGGGCTGTCGGGCGAGGTGCGCCAGGTCCCGCAGGCCGAGACGCGCCTGCGCGAGGCCGCCAAGCTCGGCTTCACCGCCGCCACCCTGCCGCGGCGTGTGGCACGCGGCGGCAAGGCGGCCGCCGCGCCGGAAGGCATGGCGCTGGCCGAGACCGGACACATGGCCGACCTCGTCGCGGTCTTCGCGGAGAAGACCGTGAAGCGCGCCCGCCCCGCCCCGTGACGGCCCGCCCCCGCCCCGCTATAGGGGCCGCATGACCTGGGTTGACGGTGTCCTGGCAGGGGTGGTCGTGATCTCGGCCATCGTCGCCTTCTTCCGCGGCCTGGTGCGGGAAGTGCTGAGCCTCGGCGCCTGGGCGGGTGCGGCGGCGGCGGCCTTTTTCGCCCGGCCCTACCTGCTTCCCCATGTCAACGCCTGGATCGAAACCGAATGGATCGCCGATGCGGTCGGCGCGGGGGCGGTGTTCCTCGTGGTGCTGGTGGCGCTGAAGCTGCTCACCAACGCCATCGCCGATCGGGTGCAGGATTCGTCGCTGGGCGGGCTCGACCGCGTGCTCGGCCTGGTGTTCGGCGCGGCGAGGGGTGCGGTGCTGGCTCTCCTTGCCTATATCATGGCCGGGATGTTCGCCCCCGAGACCGGCACCTGGCCCGATGCGGTGAAGCAGGCACGCAGCCTGCCCTTCGTCGCCGAGGGCGCGCGGCTGGTGGTGGAGCGGGTGCCCGAGGCCTATCGCCCCCGGCTCGTGGCCCCGCCTGGGCCGGGCGGCCCCACCGTGGATGATCTGCTGCGCCCCCCTGCCCGCAGCCGGAATTGAGGTCCTGCATGACCACCCCCTTCGACCTCGACGACGACAAGCCGCATGAGGAATGCGGCGTCTTCGGCGTGTGGAATGGCGGCGACGCCGCCGCGCTGACCGCGCTCGGCCTGCATGCCCTGCAGCACCGGGGCCAGGAGGCGGCAGGCATCGTAACCCTCGACGAGAAGGGGCGGTTCCACGCGCATAAGGGCCTGGGGCTGGTCGGCGACAATTTCGGCGAGGCGAAGGTCATCGCCTCCCTGCGCGGCGAGGCCGCGGTCGGCCACAACCGCTACGCCACCACCGGCGAGACGGCGCTGCGCAACGTGCAGCCGCTCTACGCCGATTTCGAGTTCGGCGGCTTCGCGGTGGGGCACAACGGCAACCTGACCAATGCGCAGGCGCTCAAGCGCGCGCTCGTGCGCCGCGGCTGCCTGTTCCAGAGCACCACGGATTCCGAGGTCTTCGTCCACCTGATCGCCATCAGCCTCTATTCCACCGTGCTGGACCGGCTGATCGACGCGCTGAAGCAGGTGCAGGGGGCCTATAGCCTGGTGGCGCTGCACAACGGCGCGCTGATCGGCGCGCGCGATCCGCTGGGCGTGCGGCCGCTGGTGCTCGGGCGCCTGGCCAATGGCGGCTGGGTGCTGGCTTCCGAGACCTGTGCGCTCGATATCGTCAGCGCCGAATTCGTGCGCGACATCGAGGCCGGCGAGGTGGTGGTCATCAACGACGAGGGCGTGCGATCGGTGAAGCCCTTCGGGCGGCAGGCCGGGCGCTTCTGCATCTTCGAGTACATCTATTTCGCGCGCCCCGATTCCGTGATGGAGGGCACGCCGGTCTACGACACCCGCAAGCGGATCGGCGCGGAACTCGCCCGCGAATCGGGCGTGCCCGCCGATGTGGTCGTGCCGGTGCCCGATTCCGGCGTGCCGGCGGCCATGGGCTATGCCGCCGAGGCGGGAATCCCCTTCGAACTCGGCATCATCCGCAACCACTATGTGGGCCGCACCTTCATCGAGCCGACCGACCAGATCCGTCATCTGGGCGTGAAGCTGAAGCATTCGGCCAACCGGCCGATCCTGGAAGGCAAGCGCGTCATCCTGGTGGATGACTCGATCGTGCGCGGCACCACGTCGCGCAAGATCGTGGAGATGGTCCGGCAGGCGGGTGCGAAGGAGGTGCACATGCGCATCTCCTCCCCGCCCACGACCCATTCCTGCTACTACGGCATCGACACGCCGGAACGCTCGGAACTGATGGCGGCCAAGCACGACATCGCGGAGATGGCACGCATCATAGGCGTGGATTCGCTGGCCTTCATCTCACTCGATGGGCTGTACCGCGCGCTGGGCCAGCAGTCGCGCGACCCGGCCAACCCGCATTTCTGCGACGCCTGCTTCACCGGCGACTACGCGATTCCGCTGACCGACTGGCAGGACAATTCCGACCGGCCACTCTCGCTGCTGCAGCCGGCGAGCCCGTAGAGCACATCCCGATCAGGTGGGATCACCTGATCGGGTGAAGATGCCCGCAAAGACAAAGTGCTGAAGGCGTTGCCGCGGGCGGAGGCGCGCGGCAACGCCTTTGGCGCGCGCCGGTCAGGCGGTGCGGTCCACCCCGCCTGCCGAGAGCGCGGCCTGCGCAGCCGCCAGGCGCGCCACCGGCACGCGGTAGGGCGAGCACGAGACGTAGTCGAGGCCGACACTCTCGCAGAAGGTGATCGAGGAGGGATCGCCACCGTGCTCGCCACAGATGCCAAGCTTGATGTCGCGCTTCACACTGCGGCCCTTCTCGGCCGCGATGCGCACCAGCGCGCCGACGCCGTCGGGGTCGATCGACACGAAGGGGTCCTTCGGGAAGATGCCCTTCTCGATATACAGCGGCAGGAACTTGCCGGCGTCGTCGCGCGACAGACCGAAGGTCGTCTGCGTCAGGTCGTTGGTGCCGAAGGAGAAGAAGTCGGCCGATTCAGCGATGGCATCGGCGGTGAGCGCGGCGCGCGGCAGCTCGATCATGGTGCCGACGCTGTATTCCACGTGGTAGCCGATCTCGGCGAAGACCTCCTGCGCGACGCGGTCGATCTGCGCGCGCGTGATCTCGAGCTCGCGGCGCGTCGCGACCAGCGGGATCATGATCTCGGGATGCGGTGCCTTGTGGGTCTCCTTGCCGATCTGGCAGGCGGCCTCGAAGATCGCGCGGGCCTGCATCTCGTAGATCTCGGGGAAGGAGATGCCGAGCCGGCAGCCGCGATGGCCCAGCATCGGGTTCGCTTCGCTCAGGTCCTGCGCGCGGCGGCGCATCTCATCCACATTCGCGCCGAGCGAGGCGGCGACTTCCGCGATCTCGAACTCGCTGTGCGGCAGGAATTCGTGCAGCGGCGGGTCGAGCAGGCGGATCGTGACCGGCAGGCCCGCCATGATGCGGAACAGGTCGATGAAATCCTGCCGCTGGAAGGGCAGCAGGCGCGCGAGCGCCACGCGCCGGCCCTGCTCGGTCTCGGCCATGATCATCTGGCGGACGGCGCCGATGCGCGCGGGGTCGAAGAACATGTGCTCGGTGCGGCACAGGCCGATGCCCTCGGCGCCGAACTTGCGCGCGGTCTCGGCATCGAGCGGCGTTTCCGCATTCGCGCGCACCTTCATGCGGCGCACCTGGTCGGCCCATTCCATCAAGGTAGCGAAGTCGCCCGAGAGCTGGGGTTCAATCATGGCGACGGGGCCGACGAAGACCTCACCCGTACCGCCGTCGATGGTCAGGATCTCGCCGCCGCGCACCTGGATGCCGCCCGAGGACAGCACCTGGTTGTTGTAGTCCACGCTGACACCGCCGCAGCCCGCCACGCAGGGCCGGCCCATGCCGCGCGCGACCACGGCCGCGTGGCTGGTCATGCCTCCGCGCGTGGTCAGAATGCCCTTGGCGGCGTGCATGCCGTGGATGTCCTCGGGGCTGGTCTCGATGCGCACGAGGATGACGGATTCGCCCTTCTGGGCTCGGGCCTCCGCCTCATCCGCCGAGAACACCACGATGCCGGAGGCGGCACCCGGCGAGGCCGGCAGGCCCTTCGCCAGCAGCTTGCGCGGTGCCTTGGGGTCGAGGGTCGGGTGCAGCAGCTGGTCCAGCGCGGCGGGGTTCACGCGCTTCACGGCTTCCGTGTGGTCGATCAGCCCCTCGCGCGCCATGTCGACGGCGATCTTGAGGCTGGCCGCCGCAGTGCGCTTCCCGTTGCGGGTCTGCAGCATGTAGAGCTTGTTGGACTGGACCGTGAACTCGATGTCCTGCATGTCGCGGTAGTGGCGCTCGAGTGTCTCGCGCACCTTGACCAGCTCCGCGTAGGCCTGCGGCATGGCGACTTCCATGCTGCGCTCGTCCGGCTTGGCCTTGAGCTGCGCCATGGGCTGCGGCGTGCGGATGCCCGCCACCACGTCCTCGCCCTGCGCGTTGATCAGGTACTCGCCGTAGAAGATGTTCTCGCCGGTCGACGGGTCGCGCGTGAAGCACACGCCTGTCGCGCAATCCTCGCCCATGTTGCCGAAGACCATCGCCTGCACGTTCACCGCCGTGCCCCATTCGGCCGGGATGTCGTTGAGCCGGCGATAGGTGACGGCGCGCTGGTTCTGCCAGGAGCCGAACACCGCGCCGATCGCGCCCCAGAGCTGCTCCCAGGGGTCCTGCGGGAAGGGCTTCCCGGTGACTTCCTGCACCATCTCCTTGTAGCCATGCACCACGCGGTGCCATTCGGCGGCGGTGAGCTCAGTGTCCTCGTTCTTGCCGGTGTCGAGCTTCACGTGCTCGATGATTTCCTCGAAGCGGTGGTGGTCCACGCCAAGCACGACCGAGCCGTACATCTGGATGAAGCGGCGGTAGGAATCCCAGGCGAAGCGCGCATCGCCGGAGGCGGTGACCAGGCCCTCCACCGTCGCGTCGTTGAGGCCGAGGTTCAGCACCGTGTCCATCATGCCGGGCATCGACACGCGCGCGCCGGAACGCACCGAGACGAGCAGCGGCTTGTGGTGGTCGCCGAAGCTGTTGCCGACTGCCGCCTCGATCCGCGCGAGGCCGGCCTTCACCTGCGCTTCGAGGTCGGCCGGGTAATGCTGGCCGTGCTCGTAGTACCAGGTGCAGACCTCGGTGGTGATGGTGAAGCCGGGCGGGACCGGCAGGCCGATCGAGGCCATCTCGGCCAGGTTCGCCCCCTTGCCGCCGAGCAGGTTGCGCATCTCCGCGCGGCCCTCGTTGTGGCCGGCACCGAAGGAATAGACCCACTGCGTCATCGGGCGCTCCCGCTCAGGCTTCGATCTTCGAGAAATCGGCGACCGCATCCATCGTGGCGCGGAGCCGGGCGAGTAGTTTCAGGCGATTGCGGCGGAGTTCCGGCGCCGGGTCATTGACGATGACCTTGTCGAAGAAAGCGTCAACCGGGGCGCGGAGCGTTGCCATGGCCTCCATGGCGCGTTCGAAGTCCTCGGCGGAGAGGTCGAGCTCGATGCGCTGGGCGGCGTCTTCGAGGGCGGCGGCGAGGGCTTCCTCGGGATGGGCCTTGAGCAGGTGGTGCTCGTAGCCGGTGTCGTAGGTGTGTCCGTCGCGCTTTTCCTCGATGCGGAGGATGTTGGCGGCGCGGCGGTGGGCGGCGAGGAGATTGGCGCCGGCCTCGGATTCGACGAAGGCGCGCACGGCATCGGCGCGGCGGAGGAGGCGGTTGAGGTCGTCGTCGGGGGCGGCGCCGAGGACGGCGGTGACGACGTCGTGGCGGGTCCCCTCGGCGCGGAGCTGGACGCGGAGGCGGTCGGTGAGGAAGTCGAATACTTCTAGACCTGTCTTCCAGGTCGGTGGCCCATCCGGGCGAACCTTCCGATGGACGTCTAGGTGCGTCCCAGGCCAGTTCCTTATCGACTTGGGATAGTCGTTGAACGGGCCGAAGAGAGAAAGCCGGAGGCTGTTCTCGCGCACAATGCGAAGAACGCCGAGAGCGGCGCGGCGAAGCGCGAATGGATCGCCCGATCCCGTCGGCCTCTCACCGGCATCAAAGAATGCCAACAATTGGTCCAGCTTATCCGCCAGCGCCACCGCCATTGCCACCGGCTCGCCCGGCACCTCATCCCCCGGCCCTATCGGTCGGTAATGCGCCGCGATCGCCTCCGCCACCCGCGGCGCCTCGCCCTGCGCCAGCGCGTAGTAGCGTCCCATCACGCCCTGCAGTTCGGGGAATTCCCCGACCATCCCGGACGCCAGGTCAGCCTTCGCAAGCTTCGCCGCCCGCGCCGCGTCGGTCGCAATCGCCGCGTCGTCAGGCCACAGCGTCTGCGCGATCAGACGCGCCAGGTTCTCCAGCCGCGCCACCCGCTGCCCCTGCGTCCCCAGCTTCGCGTGGAACACCACGCTGTCCAGCTTCGGCAGGAAGCTCTCGAGGGATTGCTTCCGGTCCAGGTCCCAGAAGAACCGCGCATCCGACAGCCGCGCGCGCAGCACGCGCTCATTACCCGCCACGATCGCCGCGCCACCATCCGGGGCTGAGACGTTCGCTACCACCGCGAAGCGTGGCGCCGCACCGCCGCGAACGGGGTCAGGGTCAGGGGAAGAAATCGGCGAACCATCTGCATAGCGCAGCGCGAAATAGCGCTGATTGACGCGCATCGTGGTGCGCATGACTTCGACCGGCAGATCCATGAATTCGGCGTCGATGGTGCCCAGAAGCGGCACGGGCCATTCCACCAATCCAGCGACCTCAGATACCAGCGCTTCGTCGGGCACCATCACCAGCCCCTCGCGCCAGGCCAGTTCAGCAATCCCCTCGCGGATCAGCCGCGCCCGCTCCGCCGCATCCAGAACCACGCGACGCTCGCACAGCCCTTCCTGGTAGTCGGTCAGACCGCGCACGGCGAAGGCGCCGGGCGCCATGATGCGATGGCCTTCCGTCTCGTTGCCGGACGCCAGCGCGTGCCCGTCATCGTCGCCTGCCCGCAGGTCGAAGGGCACCACCGCGCCATCCAGCACGCACAGGATGCGCTTGAGCGGCCGCACCCAGGTCATGGACGACGTCCCGCCCCAGCGCATCGACTTCGGCCAGGGAAAGCCACGGATGATCGCCGGCACAGCGGCCGCGACCAGAGCGGTCGCCTCGACCATCTCGCCGGGCTTCTTCAGCACCCAGAACTGGCCCTCCTGCACCAGCGCCTCGCGCGCCGCGCCATGCTTGCGCAGGAAGCCGTCCAGCGCGGCATCGGGCGCGCCCACGCGCGGGCCGCGTTCCTCCTTGCCCTCGGTGGTGACGCTCGCACGCAGCAGCGCCGACAGCCCGATGCGCCGCGGCCCGTGGAAGGTCAGCGGCGGTGCTTCGATCAGCGCGGCGCAGCGTTCGGCAAACAGGCGCGACAGATCTTCCGTCGCGCGCGCCTGCATGCGCGCCGGGATTTCCTCGCAGAACAGTTCGAGCAGCAGTTCAGGCACTAGATCGCCGCCTTCACATCGGTGCGGGCGAAGTCATCGCCCTTGAACAACAGAGGTTCGCCGCGCGCCTTGGCCAGTGCATAGGCGAAGCAGTCGCCGAGATTCAGCCCCGCCGGATGCCGCCCCTTGCCGAAGCGGCGCCATCCATCCAGCGCGGCTGCGGCGTGCGCCGCGGTGAAGGGCACGACCTCGATGTCCAGCGAATGCAGCAGGGCGTCGATCCTGGACCGGACCGCCTCGCCCGCACGGCTTTCCGCGACGATGCTCAGTTCGACCAGCGTCGGCGCCGCAATCGCGACGCGCCTGGCGCCGGAGAGCGCATCGCCAAAGGCGGCGGCCTCCGGTTCATCCTTCAGGATCGCCAGCACGGCGGAGGTATCAAGAATCACCTGGGCAAGCCGTTCTCGTCATAGAGGTCGCTGTGGTCGCTGCTGGTGCCGGGGGGGAACAGCTTCGACGCCTCCTCCGCGATCGCCATGATGGCCGCGACCTTGCGCTGCTTGCGCTCGTCCCGGTCGGTCTTCTCCCGCGCCAGGCGCTCGTGCACCGCCACGCGCACCGCGCCGGTGGCGGAGGTGCCGAGCAGCGCGGCGAGTTCCTTCGCCTCCGCGATCAGCACATCGTCCTTGATGTTCAACTGGCCCATGGCAGCCTCATGGTAGAACACTGCCTTGATATGGTAGAATTGCGCCGCGACGCAAGGCGCTGCTCACGCCGCCTCTCCCGCCAGCCAGGCCTCGCAGCAGCCCTTCGCGAGGTTGCGCACGCGCCCGATATACGCGGCCCGCTCGGTCACGCTGATCGCCCCGCGCGCATCCAGCAGGTTGAAGCGGTGGCTTGCCTTGATGCACTGGTCATAGGCGGGCAGCGCCAAGCCGCGCTCCAGCAGCGCGGCGCATTCGCGCTCCGCATCCTCGAAATGGCGGAACAGCATCGGCACGTCGGCGTGCTCGTAATTATGCGCGGAGTATTCGCGCTCGGCGCGCAGGAACACCTCGCCGTACTTCACGCCGTCGTCGTTGAAGGCCAGGTCGTAGACGTTCTCGACCCCCTGGATGTACATCGCCAGGCGTTCCAGGCCGTAGGTCAGTTCGGCCGACGGCTTTTCACAGGCGATGCCGCCGACCTGCTGGAAATAGGTGAACTGCGTCACCTCCATCCCGTCGCACCAGACCTCCCAGCCCAGGCCCCAGGCGCCGAGCGTGGGGCTCTCCCAGTCATCCTCGACGAAGCGGATGTCGTGCAGCGCGGGGTCGATGCCGAGCGCGCGGTAGCTCTCGATCAGCAGCGCCTGCGGGTCGGCCGGTGAGGGCTTCAGGATGACCTGGTACTGGTAGTAGTGCTGCAGGCGGTTCGGGTTCTCGCCATAGCGCCCATCGGAGGGGCGGCGCGAGGGCTGCACATAGGCCGCCTTCCAGGGCTTCGGCCCCAGCGCGCGCAGCGTGGTCGCGGGATGGAAGGTGCCCGCGCCCACTTCCATGTCATAGGGCTGGAGGATGACGCAGCCCTGGTCCGACCAGAAGCGATGGAGGCGCAGGATGATGTCCTGGAAGCTCGGTGGCTTCTGCGGCATGGGCGGTCCGGGGCTGGCGCGGGTCTCGATTGCGCGGCACCTATAGGCGGCCGCCCCCTGCCCCGCAAGGAAACCGCCTTGGACACCGCCGCCGCCCTGATCCGCGCCTATCTCGATGCCTTCAACCGCGGCGACCGCCCCGCCATGCTGGCCCTGCTGGCAGAGGACGTGGCGCATGACGTGAACCAGGGCGGGCGCGAGGTCGGGCGCGACGCCTTCGTCGCCTTCATGGCGCGGATGGACCGCTGCTACCGCGAGCGGCTCGAGGACATCGTGGTGATGGCAGATGCCAACGGCACGCGCGCGGCCGCGGAGTTCACCGTGCATGGCGAATACCTGGCAACCGATCATGGCCTGCCCGAGGCGCGCGGCCAGCGCTACGTGCTGCCGGCCGGGGCCTTCTACGTCATCCGCGACGGGCGCATCGCGCGCGTCACCATGCACTACAACCTGGCCGACTGGATCGCCCAGGTTTCCGCCGATGCGTGATCTCACGACCGGGGCGCTGCTCGATGCCGTGCGCGCCTGGGTCGAGATCGAAAGCCTCACCAACGACGCCGCCGGCGTGAACCGCGCGGCCGACCATGCCGAGGCGCTGCTGCGCGGCATCGGCGCGACCATCGAGCGCACGCGGTTGCTGGCGCGGCTGTTCGAGACGCTGGGGCCGGGGGTGGCCGGGCTATAGACCGAGCCTCGCCCAGGCCGCCCGTTCCTCCGCCACGGCGGCGATCGCCTCGACACCCTCCCGCGCACCCGGGATCAGCCGCCACGGGAAGGGCCGGCGCCGGGCACCGAGGCGGATGATCCGCACCTTCTCCCCGAAGCGGCGCCGCGCCTCGCCCTCCGCATCGCCAAGCCCGTCGGCGAGGCCGAGCGCCACCGCCTCCCGCCCCGTCCAGAAGCGGCCGGTGAACAGCGTCTCCTCCGGCGCCTTCAGCCGGTCTCCGCGCCGGGCGCGGACCCAGGCCTTGAATTCCTCGTGCAGTTTCCCGAGCAGATCCTCGAGCCGCGCCACATCCTCCTGGCGTTCCGGCCGGAACGGATCGAGGAACGACTTCTCCGACCCCGCGGTGCGCAACCGCCGATCCACGCCAAGCCGCGCGATCGCCTGGTCGAAGCCGAAGCCGCCGCTGATCACGCCGATCGAGCCCAGGATCGAGGCCGGATCCGCCACGATCTCGTCCGCGGCGCAGGCGATCCAGTAGCCACCGGAGGCCGCCGCATCCTCGGCCACGGCGATCACCGGCACCTTCTTCCGTTCCGTCAGCCGACGGATCTGCCCCGCGATCAGCGAGGACTGCACCGGCGACCCGCCCGGCGAATTCACGACCAGCATCACCGCCGCCAGGCGCCTGATGGCGAAGGCGCGTTCCAGCAGCGGTCCGGTGCCCGCGGCGTTCAGCCCGCCGCCGAAGGGGTCCGGGCGCGCGGCGATCAGGCCGGTCAAGCGGATCAGCGCCACGCGTGGCGAACGGTCGAACAGGAGGAAGGCCATGATGCATAGATGCCGCCGCGGCAGCCCGCATCAAGCCGCCTTGCCGCCGCGCGCGCCGCGCGCTGCAATGCGGGCATGATCGACAATCGCGTCCTGATCGCCGGCGCCGGCCCCTCCGGCCTGATCGCCGCCGCCGTGCTGGCCGAGCACGGCATCCCCGTCACCATCATAGAACAGGCGCGCGACCTCCCGGACGACCTGCGCGCCTCGACGTTCCACCCACCCACCCTCGACATGCTGGAACGCTTCGGCGTGGTGCAGGCGATGATCGACCAGGGCCTGATCTGCCCCACCTGGCAGTTCCGCGACCGCCACACCGGCTTGATCGCGACCTTCGACCTGGGGCACCTGAAGGACGACACGGCGCATCCGTATCGCCTGCAATGCGAGCAGTGGCGCCTCACGCGCATGCTGCGCGACCGGCTCGCAACCAATCCCGACGTGGCGTTCCTGTACGATGCGAAGGCGGCGGAGGTCGCGCAGGATGCGAATGCCGTGACTCTCACCATCGAACGCCCGGACGGCACACGCGAACCCATCCGCGGACGCTACCTGGTCGGGGCGGACGGCGCATCCTCCGCCGTGCGCAAGTCGCTCGGCATCAGCTTCGAGGGCGAGACGATCCCGGAGATCTTCCTCACCCTGTCCACCCCCTTCGCCTTTCACGACGCGATCGGGAACCTGACCAACATCGCCTATATCTCCGACCCCGAGGAATGGTTCGTGCTGCTGCGCACCGCATCCCTGTGGCGCGTGCTGTTCCCGACCGATCCGGCGGAGACCGAGGCGCGCATGATGGACCCCGCGCGCATCGAGGAACGGCTGCAGGCGGTGGTACCCAACCCAGCCGGCTACGAGCTGCGCCACCGCACCGCCTATCGTGTGCATGAGCGCGTCGCCGAGACCTATGTGAAGGGCCGCTGCTTCCTGGCGGGCGATGCCGCGCACATCAACAACCCGCTGGGCGGCATGGGCATGAATGGCGGCGTGCACGATGCCTTCAACCTGGCCGAGAAGCTGGCGCAGGTCTGGCGTGGCGCCGATGCGTCGCTGATGGAGCGCTACGGGCGGCAGCGCCGGAAGGTGGCGCTCGAGACGGTACAGGCGACCACGACGCGCAACCGCCAGATCCTGAACCAGCGCGACCCCGCGGTGCGCCGTGCCTATCACGACGAACTGCGCGCCACCGCGGCGGACCCTGCGAAGCACCGCGCCTTCCTGCTGCGCAGCTCGATGATCCAGTCGCTGCGCGACCTGGAGCAGGTTGCGTGACAGCGCCGTCTGGCGGCGCGCCACGACCGCACAGGCGCCGCGGCCGCGCCGTGCCAAACCGCGGATCGCGCCCCGCGCGATCCGGGAACGCAAAGCGCGACCGCGCCCGACCCGAGCGCCGCGCCCGGCTCAACAATGCATGGCGCGAAGCCAAGCCGCACGGATGTGCGGCGCCCGGCGTTTGAGGGCGTAAAAAGACTCTCGCCGCCCGCCGTTTGAGGGACAAAGCAAAATGAGCGGACACCCCGAGGCCGACATCTACCACCGCCAGGGCATGGGCAACCGTGCCGGGCTCGGCAAGGCGCCGGCGCTGGTCATTGTCGATTTCGTCGTCGGCTTCTCCGATCCCGAGCATTTCGGCGGCGGCAACATCGCCCCAGCCATCGCTCAGACGGTCGAGCTGCTGGCCTTCGCGCGGCGCCACCACTGGCCGGTTGCCCATACCCGCGTGGTCTATGCGGAGGACGGTTCGGATGCCGGCGTCTTCACGCTGAAGGCGCCATCCCTGCGCAAGCTGACCGAGACATCGCCGCTGTCGCAGATCGTGCCCGAACTCACGCCACTGCCGGGCGAGCTCGTCATCCGCAAGCAGGGCGCGTCCGCCTTCTTCGACACCAACCTGGCCGGCTGGCTCGCCTTCCGCCGCGTGGACACGGTGGCGGTGGCGGGCTGCACCACCTCGGGCTGCGTGCGCGCCACGGTGGTGGACGCCATGCAGCACAATTTCCGCACCATCTGCGTGACCGATTGCGTCGGCGACCGCGCCATCGGCCCGCATGAGGCGAACCTCTTCGACATGGGCCAGAAATACGCCGACCTGATGACGCGGGCCCAGTTGGAGGCAGCCTGGACCCCGGCGCGATGAGCCTGGCCGAGCTGCGCGACGCGGACGCCCCGCCCGCCACCGCGGCCATCTACGCCGCGCTGCGGGATCTCACCGGCGTGCCTCAGGTCAACCTGATCTGGCGCCATGCGGCCGCGCTGCCGGGCGCGCTGGACTGGCTGTGGGCGCAGGCGCGCCCGGCGCTCGCATCGGGCGCCGCCGCCGGTGCGCGGGATCGCATCGCCGCGCGCATCACGCTGCCGACCATGCCGCGCCTCCAGGCCCCGGCGGAAGTCACGTCCCTCATCGAAACCTACAACCGCGGCAACCTCACCAACCTCGCGCTGCTGACGGCGGTACGGCGGCGCGCGGAGGGTGCCGCGGCAGGGCCGCCAGGCGCACCGGCTCCGATCGGCCCGCCGCTGCCCGTCCCGCCGCCGCTGCCTCGGCTCGCCGAGC
>NZ_JACADR010000559.1 GCF_016106005.1 Roseomonas rosulenta | reverse complement strand
GCAGGGCCCGCCGCGCCGCCGGAGACCACGCCATGACCCTCACCCGCCGCGCCCTCGCCGCCGCCGTGCCCGCCCTGACGCTGCCGGCCGCGGCGCCCGCGCAGGGCGCCTGGCCCGATCGCCCGTTGCGCTTCATCGTGCCCTTCCCCGGCGGGTCGAGCCCCGACCTGACCGGGCGCGTGCTGTCGGAGCACCTGGCCCGCGTGCTGGGCCAGCCGGTGGTGGTGGACAACCGCGCCGGGGCGGGCGGCAACATCGGCACGGACGCGATCGCCAAGGCCACCGACGGGCATGTGATCGGCCTGTCGATCAACGGGCCGCTCTCCACCGCGCCGGCGCTCTACCCCAACCTGCCCTACGACCCGGCGAAGGACCTGATCGCCGTCTCGCTGCTGGTGCGCGGGCCGCAGTTCCTAGTGGTCAACAACGACCTGCCGGTCACCGACCTGCCCGGCTTCCTGGCCTATCTGCGGGCCAATCCGGGCCGCGTCTCCTTCGGTTCGGTGGGGTCGGGTTCGGGCGGGCATCTGGGCATGCTCGACCTGCTGGCGCGCACCGGCGCGCCCGAGATGCTGCATGTTGCCTATCGCGGCTTCCCGCAGGCGACGCTCGACCTGGTGGCGGGGCGCATCCAGGCGATGATGGTGACCACCGCCGCCGTGCTGCCGCAGGTGCAGGGCGGGCAGATCCGCGCCATCGCGGTGACCTCGGCCGCGCGCTTCGCGCCAACGCCGGCGGTGCCGACCCTGGCCGAGCAGGGCCTGGCCAACGCCGAATCCTACGGCTGGCAGATCCTGGTGGTGCCGGCCTCCACGCCGGCGGATCGCGTGGCGCGCCTCGCCGCCGAGGCGCAGCGCGGCCTGCGCGAGCCCACCGCGCGCCAGCGCCTCGAGGGCGCGGGCTTCGAGGTGGTGGCGGGCACGCCCGCCGAAGCCGCCGCCTTCCTGGCCGAGGAGACGGAGCGCTGGGGCGGCATGATCCGGCGGCTGAACATCCGGCTCGACGGCTGATGCGCGACGAAGGCATGGTCGCCCCCGCGCCCGGTGCGGGGCACCAAGGCCCTGGCGCCTGTCAGGCCGCGGTGACCCGACGCGCCGGCAGCCTCGCCGCCGTTGCGTCGCCGGGCACGGGCGTCGCGCAGCCGCGGTGCCGGCGGGCGTGATCCGCTGGCCGCG
>NZ_JACADR010000558.1 GCF_016106005.1 Roseomonas rosulenta | reverse complement strand
ATCGCGACCTGGCGGGCGAGGGGCGCGCCACGGATGCCGCGGTGCACGGCCGCGCGCTGCGCGCCTTCGCGCAGGCCCCGGTCGAGGTGGCCGCGGTGCCCGCCACGCCCTTCCTGCGCTTCCCGATGAACCTGCTTCTGCGCGAGGCCGCCGGTCCAGCGGCGGCAGGCGTGGCCGTGGCGCCGGCCGAGCCCCCCGTGGCGGACCGGCTGCGCGTCATGGCGCTGCGCGCGCAGCATGCGCATCATGGCGCGCGCTCGGGGCCCTGGCAGTTCCTGCGGCATTTGCCCGACGGGATCGACGCCGCCATCCGCGCCACGCCGCTCGGCGCCACGCTGGCCGGCATCGAGGCCGGCGCGTGGCGCGACTGGGGGCGGCTGCTCGGCACCGCGCCCTTCGGCCAGCAGGGCAATGCCTGGCTGGCCGAGGCCGAGGCCCTGGCCGAATGTGCCGACACCCCCTTCGACCTGGTGCATGCGATCGATGGCGAACTGGCGCTGTGGCTGCTGCCGCGCGTGCCCGCGGCGCTGTTCCATGGCGGGCGCCGCCCGGCCATGCTGGCCACCTTCCACCAGCCGCCGGCGCTGCTGGCGGGCATGGTGAACCCGGCGCTGATGCGCGCGCTCGATGCCGCTGTCGTGCTGTGCGAGGCGCAGCGCACCGCGCTGGCGGGGATGCTGCCGCCCGAACGCCTGCACGTCATCCCGCACGGCATCGATGCCGGCTTCTTCACGCCGGCGCCGCAGGCGGCGGGCGAGGGCTTCCGCCTGCTCGCCGTCGGCCACTGGCTGCGCGACTTCGAGACGCTGTTCGCGACGCTCGCGCTGCTGCGCGATGTCGGGCTCGATGCCCGGCTGCGCATCGTCTCGCCCAACCCGCCGCGCGGCGTTCCCGCCGGCGTCGAGCTCGAGGGCGGATTGTCGGATGAGGCGCTGCGCGAGGCGTATCGCGACGCCGATGCGCTGCTGCTGCCGCTGACCGATGCCACGGCGAACAACGCGATCCTTGAGGCGATGGCCTGCGGCCGACCGGTGGTCGCCACCGATGTCGGCGGCGTGGCCGAGATGACCGTCGGAGCCGCCCTGCTGGGCCCGCCCGGGGATGCGCGCGCGCTGGCCGATGCGGTGCTCTCGCTGGCCGCCGACCCGGCTGGCGCGGCGGCGCTCGGCCGCGCCGCACGCGC
>NZ_JACADR010000557.1 GCF_016106005.1 Roseomonas rosulenta | reverse complement strand
CGCGCAGGGCGCGCCGCGGCCCGCGGCCGGCGCTCCGGCCGCCGTGGCGACCACGCCGGGCCAGGAGCGCCTGTCACAGGCCCAGCTCGAGCAGCTCCTGGCGCCCATCGCGCTCCATCCGGACACGCTGCTGACACAGATGCTGATGGCGGCGACCTATCCGCTCGAGATCGTGCAGGCGAAGCGCTGGCTCGGCCGCGACCAGAATGCCGCGTTGCGCGGAACGGCACTGGAGGAGGCGCTGCAATCCCAGCCCTGGGATGCCAGCGTGAAGTCGCTCGTGCCGTTTCCGGACGTCCTGACGCTGATGAACGACCAGCTGGAATGGACGCAGCAGGTCGGCGACGCGGTCCTGGCGCAGCAGCAGGACGTGCTGAACGCCATCCAGGTGCTGCGCGGGCGCGCCCAGGCCAACGGCGCCCTGCAATCCGGCCCGCAGCAGACGGTGACGGTCACGCAGAACGTCGTCGCCCCGCCCGTGGCCGCCGCGGTCGCGCCGCCACCGCAGATCATCACCATCGCGCCGGCGCAGCCCGAGACCGTCTACGTGCCGGCCTACAATCCGCAGGTCGTCTACGGCTCCTGGCCCTATCCGCAATATCCGCCGCCCTACTACCCGCCGCCGGTCGGCTGGGGCGTGGGCAGCGCGCTGCTGACCGGAATGGCCTTCGCGGGCGGCGTGGCGATCGCGAACAATCTCTGGGGCTGGTCGAGCGCCAATTGGCGCGGCGGGGACATCAACATCAATGCCTCCCGCGTCAACAACATCAACCGCAACACCAATGTGACCGGCGGGTCCTGGCGGCACGACACGACGCATCGGCAGGGCGTCGCCTATCGGGGTGACGAGGTGCGCAACCGCTACCAGGGCGACCGCCAGCAGCAGGCCGCGTCGCGCGAGCAGTTCCGCGGCCGCACCCAGCAGCCGGGGGGCGCGCTCGGCGGAGCGGACCGGCCCGGTGCGGGCCAGGGTGTGCGGCCCGGTGGCGATCGGCCTGGCGCGGGACAGGGGGCTCTGCCCGGCGGGGATCGGCTCGGTGGGGATAGGCCCGGCGGGGATAGGCCCGGTGGGGATAGGCCCGGTGGGGATAGGCTAGGTGGGGATAGGCCAGGTGCCGGCCAGGGTGCGCGGCCGGGCGGCGATCGCCCTGCCGCGGGCCAGCGGCCGGCCGGCGGCGAGCGGCC
>NZ_JACADR010000556.1 GCF_016106005.1 Roseomonas rosulenta | reverse complement strand
ATGGCTCACCCCGCTGCATCGGCGCCCGCCGCCGGCCTGCCCGCCGCCGCGGAGGCGGCGTTGCGGCGCCAGGCCGCGGCGCTCGCCCACTACCGACTGGAGGTGCCGCAGGGCCAGAGAATCGGCGCGCTCTGGAACCACGCCCGGCAGCTGATGGAGCGGCTGCCGCCACCGCCGCAGGCGGCGCGGCGCGTGCCGATCCTTGTGCCCTTCGCGCCGCTCGCGGCCTTCGGCGACGCGGGCTCGGCGGCGGGGCTGCTGGCCGCGCCGGAGGAGACGCTCGCGGAGATCCGCGCCGGGCATGGGCTGGTGGTGATCGACTGCGCGCAGGAAGGCCGGGCGCTGATCCCGCGGCATGTCGATTCGCTGCATGCGGCGCTGGGGGCAGCGGGCATCCCGCCGCGGCGCGTGGTCTGGGCGCAGCAGAACCGGCTGCTGGCACCGGCCTACGAGGCCGCCTGCGCGGCGCGGGGCGAGGCGCCGGTGCGCGTGGTGGTGGCGCATGCGCACGCGGCGGCGCTCTGGGCGCGGCTCATGACCGGGCGGCCGCGGATCGGCTGGGGCTTCGGCTTCGCGATCGAACATGACGGGGCGCGCCGGCATCGCTGGGTCTGCCTGAACTACAACCGGCGGCCGCACCGCGCGCTGCTGGTGGCCTGGCTGCTCGGGCGCGCCGAGCCGGGCTTCCTGTCCTTCTCGGTGACACGCGAGACGCATGGGCGCACCGCCGCGCAGCGGCTGCTGGACGGCGCGGCGGAGCTCGACCCAGCCGACCCCGATGGTGCGCGCGCGGCGGTGGCGCGGCTGCTCGCCTCGGGCCTGCACCATGGCAGCGACATCGACGGCTTCGCCCACCCGATCGAGCGCGTCTACAGCCTGCCCGCCGCGGAGGTGGCGGCCGCCGAGCTGTTCATCGTGACCGAGACCGAGATGTCCGGCCCCGGCCTGCTGCGCTGGACCGAGAAGACGCTGAAGGCGATCGCGACCGGGCTGCCCTTCGTGGTATTCGGCAATGCCGGCGTGGTGGCGGCGCTGGAGGGGCTGGGCTTCGACATGCTGCGCGACATGGTGGACCACGGCTACGATGCCGAGGCGGACCCGGCGCACCGCTTCGCCGCGGCGCGCGCGGCGGTGGCGCGCTTCCTCGCGCGGCCGCCAGGCTTCACGCCGGGCGAGATGGCGCGGCTG
>NZ_JACADR010000555.1 GCF_016106005.1 Roseomonas rosulenta | reverse complement strand
CCGTCGCCGCCGAGGGCCTGGCCGGGCGCGAGGCCGCCGCCGCCGTGGCGCGCGCCGCGAACGAGGACGGCGCGGCGCGCATGCGGGCGAACTTCCTGCTGCTGCTCGACCTCGTCCGCCGCACCGAATCGCGCGAGGAGGCGCGCGTGCCCCCGCAGGCCGACACCCCCGCCAACATCGAGCTGCGCGCGAAGCGCGCCGTGGCGCGCTTCGCCCCGCGGCTCGGCGTCAGCCCCGAGATCATCGCCGCCTGGCTCGAGGCCCTCGCCTCCGCCTTCTGCGGCGTGGGCATCCCGGGCGATACGGGCGTCTCGCGCAGCCGCGCGCTGGTCGCCGGGCTGCAGGCCATGATCGCCGAGATCGAGCTGCATGTCGCGCAATCCCCCGACCCGAGCGAGCAGCACGCGGCGGTGCTGGTGGTGGATGCGGCGCGGCTGACCCTGTCCTGCGCGGCCAGCGCCTTCCGGGACCTCGATGGCCTGCTGTCCGACACGCCGACGCTGCTGCGGGCCTGGCGCGAGGATTCGACCGATCTCGGCCGGCGTGCCTCGCGGCCCGACTGGCTGCTCGATGGCTGGCAGGTGATCGCCGAGCTCTGGCGCGACGCCGATCCCGGCCTGCGCGAGGGCGCGCTGTGGGAGATGGCGCTGCTCGCCCCGGTGATGCCGCGCGAGGTCGAGGAATGGCTCGGCATCTCCGAGGACTGGGAACGCCCGACGCGCATGCGCCGCGTGGTGCGCGCGAACGAGGATTGGCGCAGCGGGCGCATGCTCGACATCGTCGCGCGCAACGAACGCCTGCGTTCGCGCGCCGCATGAGCACCGCCTTCTCGGCCGAGCATCGCCGCCTGACCCATGCCGTGGCCTCCGCCTCGGACGCGGCGCTGGCGCGCGTGGTCGCGGTGTTCGACCGCATGGCCGACCGGCGCGAGGCCGACCGGCTGCTCGATGCCGCGCGGCCTCGGCTGCGCCGGCTGCGCCCGCCGCGGCCGATCGCCTTCACCAGGCTGCTGTTTCTGCCGCTCGATGGCGTGATCGTCGAGGCGCGCGCCTGGAAGCGCGCCGATGGCGGGGTGCCGCGCAGCGCGCTGCCGGCGCTGGGCGATGCGGTGCGGGTCGCCATCGGCGCCGCGGCCATCGCCATCGAGGACGCCTTCGCCGGGCGCAGCTTCGCCGACCTCGCCGCGGTGGAT
>NZ_JACADR010000554.1 GCF_016106005.1 Roseomonas rosulenta | reverse complement strand
CGAAGGCCGCGCTGGCCGCCAGCAGCAGGCCGCGTGCGGCCATCCGCGGGCCAGGGCGCGGCGGCGTTGCGGGCCTGGGCGGCGGGCGGTCGGCGCGCGTCACGCCACGCCCTCCCCTGCACGCGGCATTCCCGCAAGCCCGTGGACCGCCCGCGAATCGCTCATGGCGGATGATTGACGATCCACGACGGTCTCTCCTGCGTTCCGGCACTGGAAGGGAAGCATGCGGACCGGGCGCCGGCCAGCGCAACGCTTCACCTGCCCGCAGCCGCCGCGTCAGGTCAGATGCGCCTCGAGCATCCACAAGGCCTTGTCGAGGGTACGCGAGAAGCCCGTCAGCAGGTCCGCCGAATCAGCGTCGCCGGCCTCGCCCGTGGCGTCGATGCCCGCGCGCACGGTGGCGGCGAGCGCCGCGTAGCGGTCCGCGAGCGCCTTCACATGGTCCATGCCGTCGCGCAGCCCCGCGGGGTAGGGCGCCAGGCGGGACTTCTCGCCGACCAGCTGCGTCGTGCCGTCGGGCGTGCCGCCCAGCTGCACGATGCGTTCGGCCAGGTCGTCCGTCGCCTCGCCGAGCTGGTCGTAGAAGGTCTCGAACAGCGCATGCAGGGCGGCGAATTGCGGTCCGCGCACGGTCCAATGCGCCATGCGCACGCCGTTGGTCAGGTCCATCGCATCGGCCAGCGCGGCGTTGAGCACGCCCACCGAGGCCTCCCGCGCATTGGCGCCGAGGTCGTTGCGCGTGGCCTGCAGCTTGCCGGGCTTGGTCTTGGGCATGGCAGCGTCACTCCTCAACATGATGGGCTCAATATGGGGTGCAGCACGGCGACGTCACGGCAGGACGGCCAGGTAGCGTGCCGCCTCGGGCGCCGCCTCGCCGCTCTGGAAGCCGGCGGCGCGGGCCAGCACGGCGCGGTCGGCGGCATCGAGCCGGCCCGCCTCGCGCAGGTGCTCGGTCCAGGATTCCACGGCCCAGAGCTCGATCCAGCGCTCGGGATGGGCGACATCCTCCAGCAGCCGCCAGGCCAGCGCGCCGCTGCGCAGGCGCACCCGCCGCGCCTCACGCATCGCCGCCAGGAAGGCCGCGCGGTCAGCGGGGGCGACGGTGTAGCGCACGACCTCGAGCACGCGGCCGGTGTCGCCCGCCAGCACGGCGCGCAGCTCGTCCGCCGGCGCCTCGGGCCGCGGCATCGGCACGGCGGGGG
>NZ_JACADR010000553.1 GCF_016106005.1 Roseomonas rosulenta | reverse complement strand
AGCAGCGCGGCGGCGATCAGCAGGCGGCGCATCAGGCCCGCCCGTGGCGCGCCAGCACGGCGCGCAGCGCATCGAGGTCGATCGCCTCGCCCTTCGTGCGCCGCCCGGTCCGGCCGTCGCGCCCGATGATGGTGGTCGCCATGGTCAGCGCGTTCAGCACCGCCTCCTCCACCGCCTCCGCCGCCGCGACGAACAACGGCGACATCCGGTCATTCGGCCAGTCGGCGATGATCGCCTGCTGCGCGCGGCGTTCCGCCGTGCGCAGCACGCCCGGATGCGTGGCGAAGGCAATGGCATAGTCGCCCGAGCCATCGCTGAAGGCCGCCCCGGTGCGCGCCAGCCCCGCCATGGCGCGCGTCGCGAGCCGCGTCAGGTTGCGGTCCGACAGCGGCGCATCGGTCGCGATCACAACCATCACCGAGCCATCCGCATCGCCGCGGACGGTATGCTCCTTCAGGTACCAGCGGCCGAGTTCGCGCCCGACCGGGATGCCGTCCATGGTGAGCACGCCGCCGTAATTGGCCTGCACGATGGCGCCGAGAGTCCAGCCGCCGAGCGCGCCCGGCAGCACGCGCGACGCCGTGCCGATGCCGCCCTTCCAGCCAAAGGCCATCGTGCCGGTCCCCGCGCCGACGGAACCCTCCGCGACGGGACCATCGCTCGCGCCATCCAGCGCGGCCAGCACATGCGCCGCCGTCACGCCGCGCGCGCGGATGTCGTTGAGCCGCCCGTCATTGGTCTCGCCCACCACGGCGTTGACCGAGACGGCGTCCGGGTTGCGCGCCAGCGTCCAGTCCACCAGCGCCTCCACCGCGCGACCGACGGCGAGCGTGTTGGTCAGCACGATGGGCGTCTCGAGCTCGCCCAGCTCCGCGAGCTGCGTCGCGCCGGCGAGCTTGCCGAAGCCGTTCATCACCGCCAGGCCCGCCGGTACGCGATCGGCGAAGGGGTTGCCGGAATGCGGCAGAATGGCGGTGACGCCGCTGCGCGTGCCATCGCCCTCGATGATGGTGGCGTGGCCGACGCGCAGGCCGGCAACGTCCGTGATGGCGTTCAGCGCGCCGGGCGGAAAGAGACCCGGGGCCAGGCCGAGCGCGCGCGCGCGGACGCGCCCGCTCATCGCCTCACGCCGCGATGCCCTGGGCCAGCGCCTCGCGCACCGCCGCCAGCGCCTCGGCCACGCGGCCGGCATAGATCGGAAGAGCGT
>NZ_JACADR010000552.1 GCF_016106005.1 Roseomonas rosulenta | reverse complement strand
CGCGGTCGCCACCGGCGCCGAACAGAACGTGCAGCCGCCCCGCCGTGTGCGGGCGCAGCGCCGCGAGCAGCCGCGCCAGCGCGTCGGGCGTATGCGCGTAATCCACATAGACCGCTGCGCCATTCGCCAGAACCGCGGCGCGTTCCATGCGCCCGCGCACGCCGGCGAGCCGCGGCAGCGCCGCGAAGACCTGGTCCGCCGGCAGCCCGGCACCCACGGCCAGCGCGGCGGCGAGCAGCGCGTTGTCGGCCTGGAAGCGGCCGGGCAGCGGCAGGTGGAAGACATGGCGCGCGCCGAAGGCCTGAACGTCCAGCGACTGGCCATCGGGCAGCGGGCGCGCGGCGGCGAGGCGCAGCGCCTCGCCCGCCTCGCCGACCGTCAGAAGGCGCAGCCGGCGCTTCGCGGCGATGGCGCGCAGGGCCGCGAGCGTGGCCGCATCCATCTCGGTGCAGGCCGCGGCCGCAGCGCCAACCGGCAGCAGCGTGTCGAACAGCCGCAGCTTGGCGGCGCGGTAGGCGTCCATCGACCCGTGGTAGTCCAGGTGATCGCGCGTGAGGTTGCTGAACCCCGCCGCCGCCAGCACCACGCCATCGAGCCGCCGCTGGTCGATCCCGTGCGAGGAGGCTTCCATCGCCGCCGCGCCGAAGCCCGCGCGCGCCAGGGCCGCGAGCGTCGCATGCAGCGCCACCGGATCGGGCGTGGTCAGGGTCGGCCCCGGCGGGAAGCCTTCCGCCACCAGCCCGAGCGTGCCGAGCGAGGCGGCGCGTTCGCCCGCCGCGATCCAGATCTGGCGGAGAAAATCGACCGTGCTGGTCTTGCCGTTGGTGCCCGTCACGGCGACCACGCTGCGCGGCTGCGCGCCGTGAAAGGCGGCGGCCATCAGCGCCAGGGTGCGGCGCGGGTCGGCGGAGGCGATCAGCGGGCGCACCGGCACGCCGGGCGGCCATTCGGTGCCTTCGGGCGCCAGCACCGCCGCAGCGCCGCGCTCCACCGCGTCGGCGATGAAGGCGCGTCCGTCGGCGCGCGCGCCGGGCAACGCGGCGAAGACCATGCCGGGGCCAACGGCGCGGCTGTCGGCGGTCAGGCCGGCGATCGCCGCATCCTCCGACAGCCCGGGAAGGCCGGCGCGGCGCATCAGGTCACCGAGCTGCAAGGCCGGCCTCCCGCTGCGGCGGCGCGGCGGCGGCAGGCTCGCCGGCGGGACGCGGCGCGGAGGG
>NZ_JACADR010000551.1 GCF_016106005.1 Roseomonas rosulenta | reverse complement strand
CGCCAGCGCGCGCGCCGCAGCGCCCGCGCCAGAGCCGCCTTCGCTTGCCCAGGCTCGCTGCAATGTCTCTAGCACCTTGTTTTCGCGAGCATCTTCACCCGATGAGGTGATGCCACCTGATCGGCTTGCGCTCTAGCGCCGCGCGCGCCGCTGCACCAGGTCACAGAAGGCCGCGGAGATCCGCACGAGTCCGGGCAGCAGGTATTCAAACCCCTCCCGCGCCTCGGCGAACATCGCGCGCATGGTGGGATTGGCCTCGAAGACCAGAAGCCGGTCGTCGGGCAGCAGCGCCGCATCGATGCCGAAGAAGTCGAGTCCGAGCCGGTCCGACATCTCGCCCACCGCGACCAGTCGGGCGATGCCGAAGCGCTTCTCGAACTGGTCGAGGTAGTCGCGCTCGCGCGCCTGCTCCTCGGGGTGCGCGCGCATGTAGGCGCGGGAATTGCGGTGGTGGATGTTCCAGTCGTCGGCGGTCGCGAGGTGCTCCGGCAGCACGCGGGAGCCGATGCACAGCAGGCGGGTCTTGCGATACAGCCCGTCGGCGTCGCGGAAATCCACGAACTCGGTCAGGAACAGGTCGGTGTCGCCCGGCAGGGCGGCGAGGTCGGCATCGCCGCGCAGCAGCACCATGCCATGCCCGGTATGGGTCCCGGAGGGCCGGGCGATCAGCGGGAAGCCGAGGCCCGCCTCCGCCATGGCGGCCGTCACCGCGGCGCCGGTCGCGGCGGCGGCGGGCACCCGGATGGTGCGCGGGACGACCAGCCCCTCGATGCCCTCGAACAGCGCGGCCGCCTGGTCGCGGGCCGCGCGGGGCACCAGCCGCGGGTCGTTGATCACCGGCAGGCCGAGCCGCGCGCCCACCTGCTGCGCGAGGTCGAGGCCCTGCTGCATGCGCTCGGGCTCGGTGATGGCGTTGTAGATGACGTCGCAGGGCGGCAGCCGGTCGAGCAGGCCGGGATCGGCGGCCAGGGCATCGACGGTCAGGTCCACCCGCGCGAAGCGCAGCGGGTCCAGGTGGTCGGCGGCATTGTTGTGGCCCTCGGGCAGCTTGGCGCCGCCCGGCGCGGGCTCGAAATGACCCTCGCCGAGCGACTGCAGGACCAGCACCGTCGTCTCGCGCGCCCCGCGCGCCGGGATATGGACGAAGGGGCGCAGCCGAACCGCCTCGCGCGAGGCGGCGCGTGCGGCGGGCAGGTCGCCGGCGGCGGCGGCGGCCACCGC
>NZ_JACADR010000550.1 GCF_016106005.1 Roseomonas rosulenta | reverse complement strand
CTACTCGCCTGACGGGAGAGGTGCGCCCACCGCACGACCGGCGGGCTCGAAGACGACCCCCAAGGCCGCTTCCAGGACACCGCCACATCTTCATCAGCCGATCACGCAGGTTTCGCAGAGCTCTCCACGGCGTGCATCCCGTCCAAGAAGAACCGCAAGCAACCCATCCCCTACGACGCGACGCTCTACCGACAGCGCCATCGCATCGAGAACATGTTCGGCCGCATCAAGGATTGGCGCCGGATAGCAACCCGCTACGACCGATGCGCCACGACCTTCTTTGGCGCCATCACGCTGGCCGCCATCGTCATCTTCTGGATCGGAGAATGAGTCCTGAGCCTAGTACGAGAGCAGTTCATGTATCGACTTCGGATCGACCAGTTGTTTACTCGCCGCTCGTGCCCGGCCAGGCGTATAGAGCGCCAGGCCGATGGAAGGGCACACTATGACGAACAACAATAAGGGCGGTCCCTTGGGCGACTATCTCGACAGTGGCGATCTCGCGGATGCGCTCGATAGCGAACATTTCAAGCAGTTTCTTGACCATATCCCTGTTGCCATCGCCGTATCAGAGTTAAGGCCGCAGGAGCGCGTCATCTACGTCAATCTGGAATTCGAACGGCTGTCCGGGCAGTCCATCGGTGAGTTGCACGGCCATCCTTGGAGCGATCTGAAGGCAATCGCGGCTGCCGAAGGCGATGATCGCTCGCTTAGCGACGCCATCACCACAGGCGAGGACCGTATCGGCAGGTTTCGGTTGGGGCGGGAGGGCATCGAAGGCGGCATCACCTCTGACGCGTGGTCAAACGTTATCGAGGACGAGAGCGGCACGGCGCTATTTCGGTTGGTGGCACTGGCGGCGGCAAATCCGGCGATCCGCACGTATGCCGAGGATCTAGAAGCCCGCATCCAGGAACGAGACATGCTTCTGCGCGAGTTGCAGCATCGCGTCAAAAACAACCTGCAGTTAATTGCTTCCCTCATTCGGATCGAAAGCTACAACACGGCAGATGACGAAGCGGGCGAATCATTTGACCGGCTCGCTGGTCGGGTCGGTGCGTTGGCGCTGCTCTACCGAGCGCTCTCGGAAGAAGATTGGACGCCTCCAGAAACCCCTCGCCCTGAAGCCGTTCGGCTGATTCACTGACGCGGATTGGCGCGGGGGATGGCGATGGTTCGGCAGCCGGGGTTCTTCGACGTGGAGGAACGGCTGCGGGAGTTG
>NZ_JACADR010000055.1 GCF_016106005.1 Roseomonas rosulenta | reverse complement strand
CGGCGCTCGCCCGGCGCCTGGCCGGGGCGGATCCGCAGGCGGATGCCCGGGTGCGGGTTCTCCAAAGGCTCGGGCTGCACCGGGAGGCCGTCGGGCTGATCGGGGAGTGGATCAGGCGTCAGCCGCGGCAGCCGCTGCCGCGGCGGCGCCTCGCGGCATCGCTTGTCGCGATGGGCCAGCGCGGCCGCGCCGTGCTCGCGCTGCGGGCGGCCGTCAGCCTGGGGCCGCTGCCCTTCGCGTTGCATGCCCGGCTGGTCCTGCTGCTGCGGCGCCTGCGGCGGCGCGAAGAAGCGGTTCAGGCGGCCGAGACCGCGCGCGCGGCACTGCCCGAGAGCGCCGCGGTCGAGGCGCTGCTGGGCGAGGCGCTGCTCGCGGCGGATCGGAAGGACGCCGCGGCTGAGGCCTTCGCCCGCGCGCTGGCGCTTGACCCGGCTGATCCCGCCGCGCGCCGCGGCCAGGCGGTGACGGCCGATCCGGGTGGCCGGGAGGATCCCCCGGGGCCGGCGCTGGCCCAGCTGCTCGCCGCGATGGCGGCCGCACCGGCGCCGGAGCCGGACTGGCACGCGCTGCTCGACCTGCTCGAGGACCAGGACAGGCCGGCCGCGTCCCTGGCGGTGGCGGCGACGGCGGTGGAAGCGGTGCCGGCGCCGGAACTGCTGGCGCGCCTAGCAAGGTTGCGTCTGGCCGTGGGCGACGTCGCCGGGGCCGAGGCGGCGTGGCGCCGGGTGACCGAGCTCGCACCGGACGATGCCGCTGGGTGGATGGGCCTCTTTGATCTGCTGGCCGGCCAGCAGCGCCAGGCCGAGGCTGCCGCGGTGGCGGCACAGGCGGCCGGCCTGCGCCCGGACGATCCGCGGATCCTGCTGCGCAGCGGGGCATTGGCGCTGGCCGCAGGTGATCCCGTCGGCGCGGAGCGGATGGCGCGGCGCGCGGTCGCGCTCGACCCGCTGAACGCGGAGGCGCATCTGCTGCTGGCGGAAGCCTTGTGGCGCCAGCATCGCGGGCGCGATGCGGTGCGCGCGGCCGAGGCGGGGCTCGACGCCGTGCCTGGAAGTACGGCGATCGGGGTGCGGCTGGGCTTCCTGCACCTGCTGCAGGATGCTCCGGCCGCGGCCGCGGAGGCCTTCCGCGCGGTGACGCGCCAGCCGGACGCCACGCCGCAGGCTTGGCTCGGCCTGACTGATGCGCTGTGGCGCGCCGGGCGCGTGGAGCAAGCCGAGGCGGCCGCGCGTGAGGGGCTGTCCGCGCATCCGCGCCACGTCGAGCTGCGCACGCGGCTGGGGCAACTGCTGCTGGCGAGTGGGGATGCCGAGGCGGCGCGCGCAGCCCTGGCCGAGGTGGTGGCCGAGGACCCCGGCTCCGAGGTGGTCCAGCTGGCCATGGCGGATGCGCTGTGGCGCCAGGGGCGCCGCGCCGAGGCGCTGGCGGCGGCGCGGGAGGTCGCGGCGGCATCGCCTGACCAGCCGGCCGTCGCCACGCGGCTCGGCCACCTGCTGCTGGAGAAGGGCGATGTCGATGAGGCGGCAGCGCAGTTCGAGCGCGCGATCGCCCTGAAGCCCGACCTTGTTCCGGCCTGGACCGGGCTGTGCGACGCTGAGCGCATTCGCAAGCGGATCAAGCCGGCGATCGAGGCCTATCGCCGGGCCGAGGCGCTGGGCATGGACCGCGTCACGCGGCGGATGCTGCGCTTCCGCCTGTTCGGCGAGCTGGAGGAATAGCCCCTACAGCCCGCAGGCTGCATCCAGGAAGGATCCGCCCAGCGTGCCGGGTTCGGCGGGGCGGAAGCCGGCGCCGCGGGGGCGTTCGGCATGCACCGGGTCCTGTGCGTTCGGCCGCGCGAACCATGCCCCTTCGATCGGGCGCCACTGCCGTGCGGCGCAGCGGTACTCGCCGAGGAAGCGGACCGATTGCGCGCGGCCGCCGGTCTCGGGGATCGGGATGGATTCCCGCAGGTTCAGCAGGATCCAGGCGCGACGGACGGGGCCGGTCGCGACCAGCCCGCGGATCTGAACATAGCCGTCGACGATGTCGCCGGTTGTGTGGAGTGAGGGGATCGCGCGCCATCCGACCGGCGGCGGTGGCGTGGGCGCTGCCGCCTCCGGCGGCGGCGCCTCGTTGGCACAGCCGGCCAGGAGCAAGGCGAGTACGGCCGCGCGCCCGAGTGACGCGCGAGTGGCGCGCGGGCGGGTCACGCCATGTTCACCATGATGGTCTTCTTGTGCGTAAGGCCATAACGGACAGAAAACTGGGAAAAATCCGTGTCGGGGGACAATCCGGGGGTAATAATCCCGGTGGCGATCTGGGTCGGCACGGCGGCGGTGGGGGTGGGGATCGTGACCATGACGGGATGCTGCACTCCCATACGCTCACGGGCAACCGGGCTGGGCGCCCGAGGCGGTCCCGCCGCCAGCCGGCCGGGTTCCGGGACCACCGCGCCCTTGGCCAGGACTGCGCCGTGACGGCCGTCGGGGTGCGCCCCGGTCCATCCGACCGGCCAGCACCGGGACCGGGTTCCCTGGCCAGCCCTGGCCAAGGAAATTGGAGGGCGCCACCGGGCCACGGGTGGCGAGCACCACGTGGCCCGGGGCTGGTGGATCAGAACTCCGGGGAACCGCCCGGCAGGTTGAGCCCGGGGTGCTTGGGCCGCGCGATATGGATGCGAGATTCGAGCAGGCAGCGCGTCGTCTCCGTGTCGACCTGGTAGCCGAGGACGGCCTCGGCCTGCGCGACGACGAACGCCTGCGGCGCGATGGCGCCCTCATTCATGGCGACCTCGAAGTCCTGCTCCACGTCGACGACGTCAAACAGCAGGCCGTGGTCGGTGACCTTCGGAGAGTGCAGGCGGCCGGCGCGCGCCAGGGTGTAGAACTTGGCGATCAGCTCTTCCTCCTTGGTGAGGAGGAGGTGCGGCTCGGTGTGGATGTTGGCGATGGTCATGGTGTAGTAGGCTCCTTCGGATCAAGGAGCCGACGCGCCGCGGGCGCCGACCCCTGAGGGACGCCTGCAAGCGAAAGCCGATGGCTGCTTGGGAGCGAGGTGCCGCGGCACCCGCGTCTGAAGGACAGGCAGAGGTTATCGCGCCAGCCTTGCCAGAGTCAAAACCGGTCTTGCAGGCCAAGCCGATGGACATTCAGCGCCGGCGAGCCGCGCGACCAGCGCATGCGCGGCCTCACCCATCCTACGTATAGCGGTCAGGCCTCAACCGTATAGCGGTCAGGCCTCAACGCCAGGGAGCGCCGTGGACGGGTCGAGGGCGGCCGCCGGTGTCGTTGGACCGGGCGGGCGTGGAAAGCCCGTCCCTGGCGCTCCCCGGCGCAGGACGGACCCGGCCCAACGGGCGAGGGGTGCGGGGGGATGAACCGGGCCGCCCCGTCAAGCCCTGCCTGTACCACGCGAGCTGTCCGGTGGGGTGCCGGGCCTGTGGCGAACAGCTCGGCCTCGATCTCCGCGCGTTGTCGATCGGCTGTGCGACCATCGAGGGGTGCACCTTCTGCGCATTGTCGACGGCGGGTAGCCCGCTCTACGGATTTGCTGTCGACCGACTCATGTCGTTCACGTCGGTGAAGCCGCAGTTCTGAACCATCCGAGTGCGCGTCGCGGTGTTCTGAAGCAGGGCGCCATCGATTGGGCGGCCATCTCGAAACTCGACGAAGAAGCGCGTGAATCCTGCATACCCGCCCATTCGATTTCGGCTGTTCACTGCGCCACAAACTCCGGTGACGTTGCCTTCGCGCGACGCGAAGTCAAACCGGAAGCGCGCTGATTCTGGGTCAATCAGGAGTTCGCGGATATAAGGCTCGGATAGTCGGCGTAGGTTCTCAGGTACATTACGATCAAGCGTCCTGCGTTCGAATTCGGCGCGGCGAGAGTCGTCCAGTGCCCGGGCATCGCGCATCCATTGCGATGTTCCGTCGCTCTGGGGCGCAGATGGCCCAGCCAGATTTTTCGCGCCAATTGGCGCACAGCCCGCTGCCAAGGGTCCGATCACGGCTACTGCACAGGCCCATTTCTGCCGCATCCACCATGATTCCCCTTGATGGCCGCCCGATCCGGCCGGCGATCTGAGAGGCTATCGGCGATTCGGCGGCACTCGCAACGTTGATAGCGCCCGGATGGCGCGTTGTGGCCGCATGTCAAGCGCGGCGCACGCAGGGTTGCCGCGCACCAAGGTGACTGCGTGCTTGCCCTCCTTGATGTGCTGCTCCGCCGCGTCGCCGCAAGCAATTAATGGGTCCTGAGCCTAGTCCGCTTCGATTGGCAGCGCGCGCTGACGGCTAACGCCGGAGTGATTGGCGTAGGTGTTCCAAGTCGGCGCGTAGTCTTCATCTGCTTGATTGCCCCAAACTGACCAACCCGGTCGAAGCCCGCGCGCAAAGAGCTCGATACGCGGACCGGGGCTGCACGCCTCGATGATTGGAAATATCTCGTCGGGCTTTCTGCTGTGTTCCCGCTTTTGTGTTGCGAGAAGGTTCACTTGGCGCCGCCCCGGTGCCAACGTCCGTGCGTTCTTTCCCTTCACGCCGAACAACAGAAGCTCCGTCACGTTGCGGAAGTAAAATCCGACTCCTCGTCCATCTGAGCCACCGTCCTTCCGCACCTTGTGCCAGACGATGTTGCTCTTGTATTGAAAGCCCCAAGCGCGCAGAACCGATAAGCCCTCCGGCAGCAAGGCATTTGGAACCCACAAATAACAATGTGCCGCCGGGGCAAGTAGATCAGCTACTGGCAAGCTACAAATATCTTCCAGTGTCATCGTTTCGTATCGTGATAGCCGCCGATGCTCTGGAGCCATCTTGCCGGTGCGATTGGTGAACCTCCAGGGTGGGTCTGCAAGCACTGTGGCAAATCGCTTTTCACGCGCGAAGGCCCGAAGGTCAGCCGCCGCTTCGTGCTCTGGACGACTAGCCGTCATCGTTGTTCCCCTTGTTCACCTTTGGCCGTGCGGGTCTGCTCGTAGTGCTCCCACACCTCAACAAACAGCTCGTTCGGTTCGATGCCGCGCATCGCCGCGAGCGCCTTGAAACGCCGCTTTACCCCTATCGGGATGCGGATTTGCAAAGGCTCCTTCGCATTACCGCCGCCAGTTGCATCCATCCCTGGCAATCGCGGCTGCCCCGACTCGTTCCTGGCGGCGTTCATAAGCGCATGCACTCATGCAAACATGCTCGCCGTCAATCATTGACGGCATGCAGCCGAATTTTGTGCGCGATCTGTTTCCGAATCGAGCGGCTGCAAAATGGAAGTGATATGCGGGATCAATGCCATCACCCGCTGGTCCACATCTCCCAGGAAGCTTCACCAAGAACTTCGCTTGGCATGGCAAAGGCCTTCTCAAGCTGCACGAAGGGATTCGTCGAGGATTTTCCAGTAACCTGCAGCCCGTAACGCGACAGGCATTTCGCAGTGCATGCGGTCTAGATGATGCCGGGTTCCTGCTCGCCGCAAACTTCTTCCTCTTCAACACGCCTGTCGGGCCCAATAACATCATTCCTGTTGACGAGTTAGTGCGGCAAGCGGTGCAGGAGCCGCATTCATCTGCATTCGACAGGCTCGGCCTATTTGTGCTGAACCTGTCGCTCGGTGGCCGGCGCGTCGGCAACAACGTTGGCAACGAGTATCCGACGCAATGGGCCAATGAGTTCGTCAGACAATCCCTGTGGCAGGCAGGACGCTGGCAGCGAGGCGCTCTCGAAGAGTCAGGGATGGATTCGTTTCTGGCGTCTCGCATTCGCGCTGGGGCGCCCGCGAAGCGCAAGATGCGGTCCAACTACCGCCACATCTTCGAACTCGTTCGCTACCTTCCCAATCCGCCGGGGCCAATCGACTCTGACCCGCAGAGTTGGGCAGCGGGCGCGCTATTTACGGCTTGGGATCGACGAGGGCTAACAGCTAGTTCACCACGTCAAACGGCCGCATCCCTCATTGCCGCGTCTATTGCGGAGGAAGACTACAAGCTTCTCGGAATCACGGTTGAAGAATTTCGCGAACTCGCCGAGCCCATCGCAGGCCAATATGAGCTAGCGCGGGGCCTCCAGAGATTGCAGCCCACTGTTCATCGAACGGGTGGCGCGACGACCGCAGTAGCTACGGCTTCTGGCGCGACTGGTCCGACCATCTCCGCGCCACGCGCAATCGCGCCCCTTTCCGCTCCGACCTCGGCCGCAGCCGCCGACCTGAGTTGGCTGACGACTGCCTCCGCTACCGACGCGGCGGTTGCCCGGCAAATCGAGCAGCGCCTCGCGCAGAAGCGCAATCAGCTCCTCGCGATGAGGCTAAAGGCGCACTACGGACACACGTGCATGGCGTGCGGCTCGAGGTTGGCCGTCGGCCTCGATCCAGAACGCTTCTATTCGGAGGCCGCCCACATCAAGCCGCTTGGCAAGCCGCACGACGGACCTGATTCTCCCGACAACATGATCGTGCTGTGCCCTAACCACCATCTGCAGTTTGACCGCGGAATCGTGTCCCTTGAGGCCACTCGCGGAGGCTTCCGATTCGTTTCCCATATCCCGAAAGATCCGATCCATCATCGGGCGCTGACGCTTGAACCGGGCCACGCCTTGGATGCGTCTTGCGTCACATGGCACGCGTCTCTCTTTCGCTCCAAGACCACATAGCCCGAAGCTCGACGAATAGTGCGCGTCGACGCTCTTCGGCGTTGACGGCCGAAGTCCGGTTTCAGTGCCTCAACCCCGCATCCGCTGCTCCACCTGATCCAGCGTCAGCGGCCGCATGGTGTCGGCTTCGCGCAGCGTGCCGGTGCCGTCGACCAGCAGCACCAGCGCATCACCGTCTCGCAAGCGCGTGCCGACGCCGAGCAGCACGGCGGCGCCGCTCGCCTCCTTCGTCGGCACGAACCGCCAGCGAGGCCCGTGCGGCGAGTGCTCGGCGTGTCGGCGCAGCAGTTCCGCAGCGTAGCAATCGACGGCACGCCAAACCTGGGGCGACGGATCGCGCCGGACCTTGGCCGGCGGCACCAAGGGCGCGGCAGAGCGCGGGACGAGGCGGTACGACGCGGCGATAGCCGCGGCAGCGGCCCGTTTCGCCCGCTGCTGGCTATGCAGGCGCGCGGTGCGTCCAAACGGATCGTAGGACATGGAGGTTCTCCTTCGGTCAGGCGCGCGACGAGGCGCTGGGGTTGAGGGCGTTCGCGATCCGCCGCGCCGGGCGGTCGCTACCGCTGTCGCGGCGGATCGCGGCTTCTGCACGTGTGGCGGCGAGTTCGGCGCGGGTGGCGTTCAGGCTGAGCCGCAAGACAGCGATCTCGGCCTGCAACTGCGCCTTCGCCATGGCGATCTCCTCGCCGACGAAGATGCGGATCGCGACGAGCATTGCCTCATCGCGAGGCATGAAGGTGTCCACGAGGACGTCGTCACTTGGTGTAGTCATCGCGGTACCTCCTTCGTGGGCTTGGGCTGAAGCGTCGGGGCGTCGTCGCTGCGGTAGATGACGAGGACGGCGGCACCGCTCGTATTCCGCGCGTGTCGCGCCGGCGGCGCGAGATAGTCGGCGATGCTGCCGGCGATGGCGTCGAGGTGCGCGTCGATGGGTTCGCCGGCACCGAGCGGCCAGCGCGTCCAGTCGCGGATCGACGGAACGGAAGTGCCGAGCAGCGCGCGATGCGCCATGTGCCGCGCCGCGTGCCACGTGGGCCGGGATTCGTCGTCTGGGCACGCCTCGACGACCGCATGGCCGGCGGGATGCTCCGCCACCTCCCACAATTCGACGGCCGCGCGGACGATCAGCGCGGCGAGCGCGTGCGCCGAGATGCCGACGTCGTTGTGATGCTGTTCGTCTTCGAGATCGAGGCCCTGCGTTCCGGCCGCCGGCAGCGTGATCGTGAGGTTCCGCAGATCGTAGAGCATGTGCCGCGCCCAGGCCGGCCAAAAGCCGTTGGCGCAGATCGTGATTCGCGGCAGCGTGGTGATGTTCTGCGGCGGGTCGAAGTGCCGCCAGAGCCTGGTGAGCGTGCGGTCGGCAACGCTCTGCTGGTGCCGAATGGCGGCGCGCTGGTCGACGGGGACGAGGAAGTCAGGCGGGCTGAAGTTCATGTTCGGGTGTCGGGGGCCGATGCGGGGAGACGCCGCGGAACCCGGCGGGGCTGTGGTGGGTGGCATGTGCTGGATGACCTTCCGGATCGGTCCGTGGCCCAGGCGGCCGGGACCGTCCGATACGTCTCCTGACTGGTGCGCCGAAGCACTGGAAACCGGCCGGTGACGACGTGGAACCGGGGACCGCTTCCCCTGCGCCGTGGACGGGTTCCGGGGGCGCCCGATGGGGAAGGGACCGGGGCGGCGCGGGAACCCGTCCACGGCGCAGGGGACGGGGCGCGCGGGGGTATCCATAGCGGCCGATCCCCCAGACCCGAGGGAGTGCCGGGGGGCGACGATTACGTGCCTGGGTTCGCTACGGGGCGCGAGCAGGAAGCTCACGCCTGCGCGGCGGGCTGTCGCCCGCTTAGGAGGCTGCGGCCGAAACCGCAGCGACCGGCGGTGCTGTCGACAGCATTTCCGTCAGCTTGGCGCGAAGGAGGTCGCGACGCGCCTTATGGAAGTCTTCGAAGCCAACCAGTTCGTCGGGGATCGCGCCGAGTAGATGCTTCTCTCGGTAGTGCTTGCGAGCCGTCTCATCCGGGAAACGCTGCGTGAGCCATGCGGCGGGGAGAGTCGCTTGCTTCTCGATGTTGGCCGCTCCCTCGAGCAGCTGAAGATTGGGAAGCTGATTCGCATGGCGGCAGAACGCATCGATGCGATCTTCTGGGATGCCGGCCTTGCTCAACCGCGCGCGCGTGAAGCGCGAAGCCGGGAACACATGATCGATGTGGAACTGATTGCGCAGATCCACGAACGGGAACAGCAGCGACAGCAGCGCAAACATCCGTTTGTCGCCGTACTCCATGTGAAGAAGGTCTTCGATCTCGGCTGCCTCGAAATTCAGGGTCTTGCTCCGTTGCGCCATGACCTGCCGCAAGTCTGTGACGGGAAACGAGGTCTCTCCATGTGCGCGGATCGTGTCGCGCAGCGCGGTCAGCAAGGTGTCGAGGCCGCTTCCCCAGATGCCGGAGGCCTTCAAGAGCGAACGGATCAGCCAGCCTCGTATTGCTTCCCGATCCGCTGCGTGCTGGCTATGGGTCACATAGTTCGCAGGCGGGTTCCGTCGATAAGGGTAGTAGGCGATGGGGAGCAATGCGCTGTCTGCGCGCAAGGTTTGCCCGTTGAGACCGAAGCTGGCAGCAAGCTCAATCGTCTGCAGAAGCGCGATGCGGATTGCGGGCCAGTTCGCTTCCAGCGCCGCCATATTCGTGCTGGTAAAATTCTCGACCTTGAACCCGACGCTGGCGATGTCGGCTAGCATCAGTCCGGCTTTCAGGACGAAATCCTGACTGAGATTGAAGCCTGCACCAATGCGATTGAGATCATCGACCAACTTGTGAATCTCGGCGCGAGCATCGATCTGCTTCCACTGAGCGACAGCGATGCTCAGAAGGAGATCGGAGTACGACAGCACGGTTCCGCCCGAATTCAGCCGAATGAAAATGTTGAGCACGCGCTCGACGTCTTGCGCCTCTTCCTCGTAGTAATTGATCAGATTGTGCGTATGCACGACGCGATGAAGGCGATCCAAGGTGTGGTACGCTTTCATAAGCGCTTCACCCTCAAGGCCGCGCGCCATGAGTCCGCTGAGCATGGACGGCCCGTCTGCCATCCCGAGGATATCCGGCACTTTGAACCAGTGGGAGTTCTCGTCTCGCGCCACTTGAGCGTCATCGAGGAATTTGAATCGGTAGATGGCGCCGTCTTCGTCAGGCTCCTGCGCAGCCAAAAGGTCCAGGCGCAGCAGCCGAACGGGAAAGGCGTCGGAGTTCGTCCACCACTTGTTTGGCTGCTTGATTGCCATCGATCCACGAAGACCGATGTTTAGGGCGGTGAGGCGCTGCTGTCCGTCCAGCACCGCCGTGACGCTTTGGTGGTGCATGATGCCGAGTTCGGGACAGTGCGCGGCGTCGCGCTGGTGGTAGTTCAGAACAAAATCGTAGAACTTGAACTTGCCGCTCGTCGACGCTTCGACCCGCCAAAACAGGAAGGTCCCGAAGGGATACCCCTGCATCAGACTGTCGAATAGGCGCTCGATCTGCTCGGGCTTCCAGACGAACTCGCGCTGGATCGCGGGCAGGACGTAGCTCTTGTTCTGGATGCGCTTCAGCGCGTCCGCGATAGTCCCACCCGGCTTGTACATGCTTCCCCGCGATGCGTGATTACCGCCTAAAGATGTCGGCTTTCCAAGCGGGCCTCAAGTACATCGCGCGGTGAATTTGTGCGATCTGTTCGCGTGCTTCCGGCGTAATTTGGAGCATCGTGCCGAGCAGATCAAACTCCGCAGCATGCAGGTCGGCCGTCGCTAGGTCGCGGGACATCTTCGCTGCCAGGACGCAGTAGCGCTCAAGAAGCGGGCTCTCGTCGGCAGGGAACCGGTCGGCCGAGAATGAGCCGACGACCTCGCGCCAGATCGCCGCGGCGCCGTGTTCCAGACCCGGTGGGGGTTCACGCAGCCCGCGCATCAGCTGTCGAGAGCCGATGTGTCGCTGTCGGTCGGGGTGGCGTGCGCGCGCCACGGCGGCGGGATCACGGATGCTGAATCGCCGTGCAATGTCGGCACGTCGAACAGCGGCGGCGTCGCCGACTGGTCGGCCTCGGCGCGTGCGATGGGTGAGAGGCGAAGGTTGCGCGCGAGCTTCAGCATCAGCTCGACGGCCCGACTGTAACTGGTCACCGTCGCCGCAGCGGACGGGTCGATCTCCATGCGCCGCAATTCGGCGCAGGCGATGGCGTAGGCGCAGAGCAAGCGGCTGTCTGCCGTCGTGAAGAACCCTGGTCGGGACGCGACCGCCTCGGCGAAGGCGCGCTTCGCTTCCGCGTTCAGATGTGCGGGCGGATGCAGGTCGGCGGCGGGGCGAGGTGCGCCGCGGCGAATGTGAGCGCGAAGCTGTGGCACGATTTTCTGCTCCTCACGAACGACGGCCGGGGCGATTTTCCGGGTATTCGGTGAAGGCCGAGTCCCCCCGTCGGTTTGGGTGATCCGAGCCAGGTTTCGGATTCCCCCCCCTTGGGTAAGCCGGCGGGACCGCCTGCCCGGACGGCTCCGGCCACCATACCGACGCGCGCACGAGTTAGGACTGCCCCAGAGGCGCCGCGCGCTGCTGCTGCACCGGGCCGAGGCCGCGCGCACGACGGGCAGCAGGGCGCCGCCGCGGTGGCCGAGCCGGTGGGTGCCGGGGGGCCGGGTGGTCTGGCCGTGGTGCCGTGCGCCGAGGCGTGGATTGCCGCGCGGGCCGGAACGCCCTGGCGTGCGTGGGTTGCGTGGATCAGGCGTGGGTTTAGGCGTGGGTTCCAGAAACCCACGCCTCGGCCTACGGCACACCCTGCCGGCAAACTGTGGTCGTGGAACTCCGCCGCTGACGCGGCGTCCATGCCGGCGTGGGCTGCGTGGTTCACCCCGGGCACCCGGCCCGCACCGATCAGAACGGCAGATCGTCGTCATCGGCCGTACCGTCGCCGGCCGCCTGCTCGGCTGCGCTCAGTGCGTCGCGGTCCACGAACAGCCCCGACGCCTCGGCTCCGCTCGGTCGCGGCCGCGTATACTTTTCCTCGCGGACGACGCCACTGCTGACCCAGCCGTCCAGCGCGGCTTTGACCACCGGCTCAGGCAGTCCCAGGTGTTCCGCGAGCACCGGCACGACGCGCCTATTGCCGTTCTTTTGACCATACCGCGTCCAACGCTCACCCGGTGATGGCTCGCGGGCGATGATCCGCAGCGCCGCAAGCTTCTGCGTTGCGGTCAGCCCCTGATGCGGCTGCTGTTCCCGCTGCACCAGATAGACTCGGCGCAGCACCTGGACCGTGTCGCCATCCGGTCGGTACTCGTCGCCGTTCTGCAGCGGGACACCCTCGAAGCGAAACCACGTGGACGAGGCGCGCGGAAGATAGTTCTCCTTGGCCGACACGAGAGCGACGTAGAAGCTGCGCTGCTCGTCGGAGATTTTGGGTTCGAACGTGGCGGCGATCTTCTTGTCCATCGGCATCAGCGCGAACGCGGCACGCGCGGCATCCGTGATGACGACAGCGCCGCGCGCGGCACCCGAAACCTCGCGCCCCGAGCCGTCCGTGCCAGATCCCTTGCGCGTATGGTGCAGCACCAGGATCGCGCAGTTTGCCTGCTCGCCGATGCCGACAAGTGTTTGAAGCACAGTGTCCATCGCCTCGTTCGAGTTCTCCGGCACGTTGTGCGTGCGGAGCAGCGGATCGACGACCAGCAGGCGCACGTCGTTTGCCCGACAGAATGCGACGACGCTTTCGCAAGCCTGCTCGTTGATCTCCGCCTCGGCACCCGCCTTGCCGATCTTCATGTTGACGAGGTGCGGCTTCTCGGTCGCGAACAGGATCTTGCGGCCGTCGCCGAGGTCCACATTCGACAACGGCATGTCGAGGGAGTTGTGATACCAGGTGGTCGCGGCCTTCATGCGGCGGTCGAACTCCTTACGGTCGTCCTCCAGCTGCATGAACCACACGCTGCCCAGCCGATGCACCCGCCAGCCTAACAGCGGCAGTCCGGTCGCCACCGACAACCCGGCGCCGATGGCGAGCGATGTTTTGCCGCCCGCCCCGGCACCAATCAGCACGGTCACGCCGCCTTCGATCAGCAGGCGCTCCATCAGCCAGGGCCGAGGCGGAGGGTTCAGGGCGTCCAGATCGACGGACTGCGCTCGCCGCTGCCAGTGGCTTTCTATCTGCTCCTTGCGCCGCTGCTCGCCTAGCTGGCGCGCCTTCTCAAGTTCTTGTCGTAGCCATTCCCTGGCGCGTTCGCTACGACGTCGCTCGACGAGCTGCTCCAGGTCAGCAAGAGAGCAACCGAATTCACGACTAGCGCAGACATACGCTTCGCGGCGTTCTTCCGATGGGAAACGGTCGCTTGCCATCGCGTCTACGAGTTGATTGAGCGTCTTGAATTCTAGCGCGTATTCGGGAGCATCACCGGGCGCAACGGCCGCTGAGAGATTTTCGTTGACCTCGACCTCTGCGTCGCCGTTCACGTCATCCGGCATGGGCGACCTCCGCTCCTGCTGCCTACGAGATTCCTTTTCCCTGCTACGGCTCCACGTCGGGTGCCACCCACGCGGGGCTTATTCTGCGCGAGACTCACCTCTGGGCTTCCCGCACAATGTCCAGGCGTGCGCGGATCGGCGGCAACGCGCCGTTCCTGACAGCGTCGGTCGCGCCTGTCATGGCATCACCCAGAACGGGATCGGCTGCTTGGCGAACTTCCAGCCGGTGCGCGCAAGGCGCTGGTGCATCGCGGCATCTTCTGACACCGGCCACGACAGGACGTCGATTGCTGCTGGATGGTAGGACCCCACCCCGAGCACGACGCCTCGGCGATCTGCCAAGCGCAGGGCGGCTTCGAAGGCAATCGCGTAAACCAGCGCGTCTCTGTGCGGGTCCACTCCGGTCTCGATGCCGCGTGCGTCGATGTAGGGCGCATTCCACTGCACGCCTCTAGGACCGCCGCCCCTCAGCGCCACAACCTTCGACTGGTGATCCTCAAGGGGCGGCAAGCGATACGACGTGCCGCCGCGCGCCGGCATCAAGCGCATCGGCGCCAGGACCTTCCGGCGTACGGACAGGGTGGCCTCGCGATGCTTGTCGCCGTCGTAGCGTCCCTTCGGATTGCGCCACTTCGGGTGCGTCAATTCGGTAATGTGCGTCAGTTCTTCGCTGCTGATGCCGGGCAGTCGATGCATGCCGCCGAGGGCCTGCACCAGCGCGTTGCGGCGGGGTTCGAGTGCTTCGAGGCCCTCTATGACGAACGGCGCGGCGGGTGCCGGGGGGCCGGCGGGTGCGTGGCTCATTGTGCCGCGCCCCCTCAGCCGACGTTGCGCTGAAGCGCCGCGCGCGTCGCGGCACGTGCCGAAGCACGCGCGGCAGCGCGGTCGAGCAGGAACCGCTCAAGGACGGCGCGGTTCCACAAGTGGCGACCGCCGACGACAGCGGGTTCGGGCAGGTCGCCGGCGCGGGTGGCCCGATACACAGCGTAGCGCGACGGCGCGACGCCGGCCGCCACGAGCGCATCTGCATCGAGCCATTCGCGAGGGGGCGGCAGGGAGGCGGTGGTGTGATCGGGAGGATCGGCGGTGGCGTGGGCGGGGTGCCGGGGCATCTTTGGTCCTCGCTGGGTGACGGGGACGCCACGGTAGGAACCGCCGAGCGGGCAGGTCTCAACCGACGTGAGGGTTGTTGAATGTGCTGATTACGTAACGGAAAAGGAGGCCGTTGGGACTAATGTTTCGAGGTCAATTTTCTTATCCGCTGCGATCTTCTTGATCGTCCGCGTGATCGAGCCAGTGTGCTGATTGCTGAGGTCGGGTATTTCGTTTCGCAACTGCTCGGCAACGGCTGAGAGGTTCAACCTACGATTTCTTCCGCGGGTGGTGGTAGGAGCCAGAACCAAGACGCGTTCCCAGATGCGCTTATTGCGCTCGGCGTAGCTTTTGCGCGCTGCCTCGCCGGCGTTCTGAGGCCCTTGCAACCGCTTCTTGCGCTCATCTGCTATTCGCTCCTCCGCCTGCCGACGCTCGGCCTGGACCTTGGCCTCTGTTTCTGCCCGCTCGGCTTCAATCCGTTCTTCTGCCTGCTGGCGCGCGGCTTCGACCTTGGCCTCTGCTTCTGCCCGCTCGGCCGCCTCGCGTTCCTCCGTTTGCCGACGCTCGGCCTCGAGTTGGAAGTCGCGGAACGCTTGGTAAAGCGAAAGGAAGGCATCGGTGTCGCCCCGTTCGAGAGCGCCGAGCGCCTCACGCGCATGGCTGACGGCCCCCCGAAGCGCGAAGTTAATGCCCGCTGCGGGATGTTGCGGGGCCTCGGGAACGAACCCGCCAATGGCCGGCACTCGCCCAACCTTGTCGAGAAATGCTCGCAGGCGTTTCGCCGCGATCTCGTGTGCGGTCACGACACCACCCCTGAGACGTGATCCGCCCACTTCACCAGCGCGTCGCGCATCTCGGCGCTGTAGTCGTGCCTGTCGTAAACGCGGCGCAGTCGCGGCGGTGCGTGGTTCAGCACTCGGTCGATGATGTCGGGGCGGACGCCGAGTCGGGCGAGGCCCGAGGCGCAAGTCCGGCGCAAATCGTGCGGCGTCCATCCCTCGGTCTTGCTCAGGCGCTGAATGTCCTCCACGGCTCGCGACCACCCCTTGAACGGGATCGACGCATGGCGGCCGGGGAACAGCACGTCGCCCGTGTGCGGCGCCTGAGCGATGAGGTCTGCGGCGAGCGGCGACAGCGGCACCCGGTGCGCCCGGCCGGCCTTGGTCCGCTCGGCCGGGAGCAGCAACGCCACGGGGCTGGCATCACTGTCGCGCTCAACCTCGCCCTGGGTCAGACCGTTGACCTCCTCCCGCCGGCAGCCGGTCAGGAGCAGCACCCGCAGCACCCGGCCGGCAGGCTCGCGGCCCTCGCACGCCGCCCAGACGGCCTTGATCTCCGCGTCGGTCAGGATGCGCTCGCGCGGGCCATTCGCGGCGGGACGGTCAAGGCCGCCGGGGCAGGGATGGGTCTCGATGTGCCCGCGCTGGTGCAGCCAGTTGATGGCGGCGCTGAGCATGGCGGCAACGCGCGCAGCCGTGGCCGGGCTGCCGCCCTTGCTCATGGGCGCACCCTCCACCTTCGCGCGGCCGCCCGCCACGGCATCCACCACGGCCTGCAAGTCCCGGCGGTGCAGCCGGGCCAGGGGCACGGAGCCGAGCGTCGGCCGAGCAAATCGGTCCAGCAGCCATTTCACCTGGCCGGGGTCGCGCGCGGTGGCCTCCAAATGCGTCAAGTATTGGTCCAGGCCCTCGCCGAACGTGCCAGCGGGGGTGGTGACGTGGCCCTGTTCAATGGCCCCCATACGCACCCGGACGGCGGTGCGGGCATCGGCCAGGGACAGGGCAGGCCACGCGCCCAGGCGCTGCTTGTGCCGGCGCCCGTTGCGCATGGCGACGAGCCAGAAAGTCAGCCCGCGATCCCGCTTGCGGGCCACGAGGCCCGGCATCAGCAGATCGGGGGTGTCGGTATTGGGCGGGAGCGACCGCAGCATGCGGTCGTTCAATGCGGTGGCGGGCACGCGGGCCTCCTCGGCCGGGGGGGGGGGGGGGTAAACCGGGGGCAATGGAGGCGCAACAAGGCGCAACCCACCGCCACCCGGCGCCACCGGTTTACCGCCAGATACCGCGCAAATTCAACTACATAAGTGACGGAGCGCAGTGCCCCGTCAGGCCATGTTCACCATGATGGTCTTCTTGTGCGTGAAGTGCTCGAGCATCGCCTCGAGCGAGGCTTCCTTGCCGAGGCCGGAGGACTTCACGCCGCCATAGGAGAGGTTCGCCTGGACCACCAGGTTCTGGTTGATCTGCACCAGGCCCGCCTCCAGCCGGTGCGCGAGGTCGAGACCCACCTTCAGATTGTTGGTCCAGAGGCTTGCGGCGAGGCCGTAGTCGGAATCATTCGCTTCGGCCAGCACGGCCTCGGGGTCGTCGAAGGGTTGGATGACGGTGACGGGGCCGAAGATTTCTTCCCGCACCAGGCGGCTGTCCTTGGTGAGCCCGGTGAAGATCACGGGCTGGATGAACAGGCCCTTCCTCAACGCCGGGTCGGTCGGCATGGCGGAACAGACATGCGCGGTCGCGCCAGGCGTGGCGGTGCCCTCGGCGATGTAGGCGCGCACCTTTTCTAGTTGGCCTTCGCTGACGATGGTGCCGATGTCGGTCTTCTCGTCGAGCGGGTCGCCCATGACCATGCCGTTCACAGCATCGGTCATCGCCTTCACGAAGCGGTCGAAGATCGGGCGCTCGACATAGATGCGCGACGCCGCGGTGCAGGACTGGCCCTGGCGGGTGAAGCGCATCGAGGTGAGCGCGCCGGAGACGGTCTTGTCGAAGTCGCAGTCCGCGAAGACGATCATCGGCGACTTGCCGCCCAGTTCGAGCGTGACCGGGATCAGCTTCTCGGCCGCGGCGCGCGCCACGATCTTGCCCGTCTCGACGCTGCCGGTGAAGGTCACCTTGCGCACCAGCGGATGCGTGACCAGCGGTGCGCCGCATTCGGGCCCGAAGCCGCTCACCATGTTGAAGACGCCGGGCGGCAGGATGCGGTTCATGATCTCGCAGATGCGCAGCACCGCGAGGGGGGCTTCTTCGGCCGACTTCACCACAACGCTGTTGCCCGCCACCAGCGCAGGGGCGACCTTCAGCGCCATCAGCAGCATCGGCACGTTCCAGGGGATGATCGCACCCACCACGCCGAGCGGCTCGCGCACGGTCACGGACAGCACGTTGGGCGCGAAGGGCACGCTCTCGCCCTTCAGTTCGCTGCCCAGGCCGCCGAAGAATTCGAAGACGTCGGCGACGACATTCGCCTCGACGCGGGATTCGGTACGCAGCGCCTTGCCGGTTTCCAGCGCGATGAGGCGGCCGAGCTCGTCCACATGCTCCTTCAAAAGCTGCGCACACTGATGCACCAGGGCACCGCGCTTGCGCGCCGGGACCTTCGCCCAGTCCTTCTGCGCCTTCGCCGCGTTCTGCACGGCGGCATCGACATCGTCCGCGTCGCCTTCGGCCGCGCGCGCCACTTCCGCGCCGGTCGCGGGGTTCACCACGGCGAAGGTCTTGCCCGAGCGCGCCGGGACATAGGCGCCGCCGATGAAATGCACGCCCGAGAGGGCCTTCGCCAGCGCGAAGGGATCGGTGGACGGCGCGGCGGGGGTCGGGTGCGGGCGGTCGAGCATGGGGCGCTCCTGCAGGATCACGTGTTCGGCGCCAGCTTTAGACCCAGGAGGAGCGCGAGGGAACCGCCGTGCGTCAGCCCGCCGGCACCGCAACGACCAGTGGGAAGGGGCGCGAAAGCATGGCCATGCCGAGCACCGGGCGTGCCAGCAGCCGTACCCGCCACAGCGGCGCGCCCTCGCCTGGCGGCAGCAACTGCACGGTGCCTTCGAACAGAGGGAAGGCGCGCAGCGGACCGGGTTCGCCCGCGTGCCGCGCGACGATGCGCGCGAGCGCGGCCTCGATCGCGATCGCGGGCCGGCCGGCCGCGAGCCCGTCCCGCGCGGTCAGCCGCAGGGCGTGCAGCAGCTGCACCACAGACAGCGCGAACCAGGCGCGTGCAGCGATGGACGCATCGGCGGAGACCGCCAGGTTTTCGTAACGGCGCGCGCGATGCAGGGTCGGAGCGGAAAAGATCAGCGCGGCGGCCGGCAGGGCGGGGTCGGCGGGGACCAGATGGGGCGGATCCTGCGTGACGGGCAGGAAGCCGAGCGCGCCGAGGCGCACGTCCAGCGCATCGGCCGGCACGCGGCAGTCGAGCGAGCGCCGGTCGCCCCGCCCATCCGGCCCGGGGCCCAGATCGGCCGTGGGCAGGCCGTCGATCCGCCCGCCGCCCTCATGGCCCCACATCCACGTGCCGACGCCATGCGTCGCGGCGCTGCGGATGATGTTGCCCGCGACCAGCCACTCGGCTGGGAGCCAGCAATGCTGGGCGGGCGAGCTGCCGGATCGGATCAGGGCGCGCGGCAGGACCAGCGCGAGGTGGCGCGCCTCCGTCATGTCGCGCAGCGCCAGCCAGTCCGGCCGCCGGTGCAGCGGCGCGTCGGCGAGCTCCTCCGCCTTGCGCGCCGCTGCCCAGTCGGTCAGCCCGAACATGGCCGGGCTGGCCTGGGTCAGGCACAGCGCCGGCAACGCGGCGGCGATCCGGGCGAGGTCGGCCAGCGCGGCCACGTCCTCCGCGTCAGCCGACCAGGCGATGTCGACCAGGAGAAGGGCGAAGGGCTCGGCCGCGTCGATGCCGAAGACATCGTCATGCACGCGCTTGAACAGGATGGTCCTGTCGAAGCCCTCGGCGCGCGCGAGGTCGCGGCGCAGCATCTGCTCGGGGATGTCGAGTAGCCGGATGACCACGTGCTGCGCCCCGCCCGCCGCCGCGAGGAGGCGGTGCAAGCCGCGCCAGCGGGCCTCGAGCGCCAGCAGGCGCGGATCACCGAGGATGGCATCCGAGAGCGCCGCGATGCTGGCGTCGAGCGCGGCAAGTGCCAGTGCCGCGCGGTTCGCGGTGTCCAATCCGGTGGCTATGGCTTCCTTCATCGCCACAGGCTGCCATGCGCCCAAGGCGGATGCCATCGGCGCGCCTGGTCTCGACTGCCCACGCGCCGGGTTGCCCCCGCGCAGGGTGCCGACTAAGCCTGCCGGCCGAGACCCTTCCCCGGAGCAGCCTCAATGTCCCAGCCGCCCGGCCCGCTTTCGGGCCTTCGCGTCCTCGACCTCACCCGCGTCCTGGCGGGGCCGACCTGCACGCAGATGCTGGGTGACCTCGGCGCCGAGGTGATCAAGATCGAGCGCCCCGAGGCTGGAGACGACACCCGCGGCTTCGCCCCGCCGTTCTGGCCGGAGACGAAGGAGAGCGCCTACTTCCTCGGCGTGAACCGCAACAAGAAGTCGGTCACGCTCGACATGGCAAAGCCGGAGGCGCAGGCGATCATCCACCGTCTGCTCGAGACCACCGACATCCTGGTCGAGAACTTCAAGGTCGGCGCGCTGGCGAAGTACGGCCTGGGCTGGGACCAGCTGAAGGCGAAGTATCCGCGGCTGATCTACTGCTCGATCACCGGTTTCGGGCAGACCGGCCCCTATGCGCCGCGCCCCGGCTACGACGCGCTGATCCAGGCGATGGGCGGGGTGATGTCGCTGACCGGCGAACCCAACGGGAGCCCGCAGAAGGTCGGCATCCCGGTCGCCGACCTGTTCGCCGGGCTGTACGGCTGCATCGGCATCCTGGCCGCGCTGAACCATCGCACCGCGACGGGGCAGGGGCAGCAGATCGATATCGGCATGCTCGACACGCATGTCGCCTGGCTGGCGAACCAGGGGATGAACTACCTGTCCACGGGCGAGAACCCGCCGCGGCTGGGCAACCAGCATCCCAACATCAGCCCCTACCAGGAATTTCCGACCAAGGACGGCTACATCATCCTTGCGGTCGGCAACGACCCGACCTTCGAGCGCTTCTGCAAGGCCTTCGGTCAGGAGCACCTGCTGGCGGACGAGCGTTTCTCGACCAATCCGAAGCGCGTGGCGAACCGCGACCTGGTGACGGCCACGCTGACGCCCGTGATGAAGACCCGCACCACCACCGAATGGGTGGAGGCGCTGGAGGCGCAGAAGATCGGCTGCGGGCCCATCAACACGCTGGCCGACGTCTTCGCCGACCCCCATGTGCAGGCGCGCGAGATGACGCTCGAGATGCAGCACGGCTCCGGCGCGACCGTGAAGGTCATCGCCAATCCGGTGAAGCTCAGCGCGACGCCGCCCACCTATCGCATCGCGCCGCCGGTGCTGGGCGAACACACGGACGAGGTCCTGTCGGGCCTGCTCGGCATGTCCGCCGAGGAGATCGCCGCGCTGCGTGCCAAGGCAATCCTATAGCCGGCCCGGCGTCGGGAGGATCATGTGATGCGCGACGGCGCTGTGCGTTGGCTCTCGCCGGCCGGGTTCTTCACCCTGCGCTGGTGGGAATGGGGCCCGGCCGATGGCGCGCCGGTGGTCTGCGTGCATGGCCTCACGCGCAACGGGCGCGACTTCGATGCGCTCGCGCAGGCGCTGGGCGCGGCCGGGCGGCGGGTGATCTGCCCCGACCTGCCCGGGCGCGGCGCGTCTGACTGGCTGCCGGACCCGATGCTCTACCAGCCGCCGGTCTATATCGCGGCACTGTCCCACCTGCTCGCGCGCATCGATGGTCCGGTGGACTGGGTGGGCACGTCGCTGGGCGGCATCTGCGGCATGGCGATCGCGGCGACACCCGGGCATCCGATCCGACGCCTCGTGCTGAACGACATCGGCGCCTTCGTGCCGCAGGAAGCCATGGCGCGCATCCGCGACTACATGGGCCAGGAACCGGTGTTTCCAGACCTGGCCTCGCTGGAGGCGCATCTGCGCCTGGTGCATGCACCCTTCGGGCCGCTGAGCGACGCGCAGTGGCAGCACCTGGCCGAGACCTCGGCGCGGCGCGCGGATGGCGGGGTGGCGCTCCACTACGACCCCGCGATCGCACGACCCATCGTGGCGCAGGAGGCGCAGGCGCTCGACATGGCGGCGCTGTGGTCGGCGGTGCGGCTGCCCGTGCTGCTGATCCGCGGGGCCGAGAGCGACATCCTGCTGCCGGAGACGGCAGCCGAGATGGCAGCGCGGCCCAATGTGGAACTCGCGGAGATCGCCCGGGCCGGCCATGCGCCCGCGCTGGTGGACCCGGTGCAGATCGCCCTGGTGGCGGGCTTCCTGGCCCGGGCATGAGCGCCGGCGGCACCGGCTCGGCGCGCCTTCGGCACGCAGGCCGCGGCGTAGGTTCCATCAGCGCCCGGTCCAGCTCGCCATCGGCCGGCAACTCCGGGCCATTGACATAGGCCGTGCGCGCGCTGGCGAGGGCGGGCACGGAACCGGCGATGTCCTGTTGCGTTCAGGCGTGCCGGCTGGTCAGCAACGCCGCCAGCCGCACCTGTCACCATCGCGACGCGTCCGGCAAGCCCAAGCCAAGCCGCGGTCATCGGCGCTTCCTCTCCGGCGGGAGGCCGGCGCGGCCGTTCCGCGCCGTTCTCAGACGCGCCCGAAGCCCAGGCGCCGGCGCAGCTTCTGCCAGGCCGAGAGCGCATCCGCAGGCGCCGCGGGCAGCGGCGGCAGGCGCGCC
>NZ_JACADR010000549.1 GCF_016106005.1 Roseomonas rosulenta | reverse complement strand
GGCGCGCCGGTGCGCCGGCCGCGCGGGCGGCAGGGCGGGCGCCGGCGGGGCGTAGCCGCCGGCGCCGCACGTTGACAAGCGCCCGCCCGCGCCGGAGGTATCCACATGGCCGAGACCCTGGTGCGCTTCGAAGGCGTGCGGAAGACCTACGGCGGCGGCGCGGCCGCGGTCCGGTCGCTCGACCTCGACATCGCGCGGGGCGAATTGCTGACGCTGCTGGGGCCCTCGGGCTCGGGCAAGACCACCACGCTGATGATGCTGGCGGGGTTCGAGCGGCCGAGCGCCGGGCGCATCCTGCTGGAGGGACGCGACATCGCGCGGCTGGCGCCGCACCGGCGCGGCATCGGCGTGGTGTTCCAGTCCTACGCGCTGTTCCCGCACATGAGCGTGGCGGAGAACGTGGCCTTCCCGCTGCAGGTGCGCGGCGTGGCGCGGAACGATCAGGCGAAGCGCGTCGCGAAGGCGCTGGCGATGGTGCGGCTGGAGGGCTTCGCGGAGCGTCGCCCGGCCCAGCTCTCGGGCGGGCAGCAGCAGCGCGTCGCCCTGGCGCGGGCGCTGGTCTTCGAGCCGCCGATCGTGCTGCTGGACGAACCGCTCGGCGCGCTCGACAAGGCCCTGCGCGAGGAGATGCAGCTCGAGATCCGCCACCTGCACCAGCGGCTCGGCATCACCATGCTGTATGTCACGCACGACCAGGCCGAGGCGCTGACCCTGTCGGACCGGATCGCGGTGTTCGAGGGCGGGCTGGTGCGCCAGGTGGCCGATCCGCGCGCGCTGTACGACCGCCCGGCCGATGCCTTCGTCGCGGGCTTCGTGGGCGAGAACAACCTCCTGCCCGGCACGATCGTGGCGCGGGATGAGGACGAATGCCGCGTGCGCCTGGCCTGCGGCCCGGTGGTGAGCGCGCAGGCGGTCGATTGCGGCGGGGTGGGCGAAGCCTGCCTGGTCGCGGTGCGGCCAGAACGTGTGGCGGTGGCGGGTGTCACGGCCTCCGACCTCGGCGAGGGCGCGCTGCCCGCGGTGGTGACCGAGGCGATCTTCCTCGGCGATCATGTGCGGCTGCGGCTGGCGATGGGCGATGGCGGCGAGATGCTGGCGAAGCGCCCGGCCGGGATGGGCGCGCTGCCCGCGCCGGGCGGCCCGGCGGCGATCGCCTGGCCCGAGGGGGCGGCCTTCGCGTTCCGCACCGCCACCTGACGGGCCGGGGCGGCCGGGCCGGTGCC
>NZ_JACADR010000548.1 GCF_016106005.1 Roseomonas rosulenta | reverse complement strand
CCGCGCGGGCCTGCACGCGCTGTTCGATGGTGCGGCTCAGCGCTAGGTCGCGTTCGGCCTGGGCGCGCATCGCGGCCAGCTGGGCTTCCGCCTGCGCGCGCTGGATGGCGCCGGCGCGCGCCGCCTCCTGGACGCGGCGCGCCTCGCGCAGGCGGCAGTCGAGCACGCTGTCGAGCGCCGCCTGGGACTGCGCCAGGCCGTTGCTCTCGCGGTCGATGTCGTTGCCGACGGCGGTGGCGAGGGCGGCCTCGTTTCCTGCAGCCTCGCGCCGGCGCTGGTCGACATAGGCCACGGTGGCGACCGCCGCGGCGGCGGAGGTCGCCCCCCAGACCAGCGCCCCGATCACGCCGGGCCGCGTGCCGAGCACGCCGCCGGCGCCGACCACCGCTACGCCGCCGGCCACGAGGGGCACGGCGAAGAACTCGGCGGAGCGGTCGAGCGCCGCGGCCTGGGGGCGGCAGGCATCGGTGCCGTCGTCCGGCGGCATAGCGCCGGGGGCCGGGCCAGTGCCTGCGGCACAGCTGGTGAGCAGCAGCGCCGCGGCGAGGATGGGTGCTAGTTGGGACGGGCGACGCGTGATCGAGGGGCGCAGGCGGGGCATCGGCCGTTCCTCCTGAAGCTCACAGCAGGGTGACTAAACTCCGCATGGGCGTGATGGGCAACATTGCGGGCGGGCGCGCTCGTGCTGTGCGTCAGGCCGCGATGCTTTCGGCGTTCATCCGGGACTGCCGCACGGCCCGCGCCCCGGTTCTGCCCCCCAGACAGGACAGGTTCGCCTGGTGGCGAGGTGCCGGGCTGCGGAATGCGCCGGACGGCGCATTCGCGAAGGCTCCCTCACACCATCTGCCCGCGCAGGAAGCCCAGCGCGGGCAGTGGCGTCCATTTGCGCGGCAGGTCGGAGCGGCGGATCGGCGTCACCGAGTAATGCGGCACCGGCTTCTTCGCCCGCACCAGCCAGTCGGCATAGGCCTTCACCTGCTGGTCGCGCCAGGCACGGTCGTCGAGGGCCTGGGCGCGGGAGCGGAAGACCTCCGCGACGCGGCTTTTCCGCCCGACCGTGGCAACCACGGCCCAGAGCGTGTCGTCATCGCCGGCGCGGACGCTGACCAGGATTCCCACGAAGCGGAGCGTGGCAAATCCCGCCCCGGCGGGTCAAGCCTCGGGGGCGCCCCGCGCGGCGGGGGGCGGGCCGCCGCCGGGGCAGCATGGTTCAGGCCGCCGCCGGG
>NZ_JACADR010000547.1 GCF_016106005.1 Roseomonas rosulenta | reverse complement strand
CGCGCCGGCCGCCGGCGTGGCGGTCCGCGATGCCGGCGCGGACCGGCTGGCGCAGCTGCGCGCGACGCTCGAGCCGCGCGACGGCGGCGTGCTCGGGCTGATGGGCTACGGGGCTATCCCCTCCGCGTCAGCCAGTACGCTGCAGGTGAACCGCAACACGGTCGGCCCTGAGGGGGGCGATCCGACGCTGACCCTCAGCCAGTTCGGCTTCGGCTTCGAGGTGGACGAGACCTTCCCGCTTTGGCTCGAGATCTACGCGTCCTACACACGCTACGATCCGCGCGCGGTGCTGCAGGGCGAGGCAACGCGCGACGTCTCCGTGCGTTGGAACAACTTCACCACCACCGTCGGCATCGGCTGGGACTTCTACCTCGCCGACAGCCTCTACGTGACGCCGATCCTAAACCTCGCGGGCGGCTATGCCGCCTCGGACACCTCGCTCGCCACCACCTTTCTCGCCCGGCGCAGGGACAGGAGCGATCCGACCGCGCTGTCGGAGGTGCAGGCCAATGTCTGGGGCCTCGGCGGGGCGCTGATGCTGACCTACTTCAACTACAGCGCCGCACGGCAGATCGACGTGCAGGCCCGCTACACCCAGCTGCGGCTGCAGACCTTCGGGAATTCGCTGCCGGCGTCGCGCGGCACCTCGACCTCGTCGACCCTCAGCGTCTGGAGCCAGTATCGCTGGCCGACCGGGATCGAAGTGTTTCGCCGGCCCCTGCGCTGGGTGGTGACCGGCGCCGCGTCCTACTATTTCGGGGACCAGCGGCAAGCCACGGGCTTCGCCTGGTCGACCACGATCGGCGGCGGGATCGAATTCGATGTCGGGCGCCTGCAATTCGGAGCCATGGGCCTTGAGGTCTCGCGCGTCCAGTTCACCCTGAACTACCTCTATGCCGACCGGAACATCACCGGCGCCTCCTTCGGGCTCGGCATCAGCTTCTGACGCCGCGCCGCGCGGTCCCGACGGTCAGCCCGCCACCCCGAGCAGGACCAGGCGGCGCAATTCCATCTCCTGCACGCGGAGCAGCCGCGCCGTGTCGCTCTTCGACAGGGCGTCCTTGTTCGCCAGCAGGAACGCATGGCCCTCCGCCACCCGCGCAACGGCCGCAGCCCTGGCGTCCTGCGCGACGCGCCGACGGTTGGCGTCGGCCCGGGTCGTCGCGGCGACCTCCTGCGCCAGGGCGCGCTGCGCCGGCGGCAGGGTGGGGGGCGGCGTGGCGCGTGGTGGCGATGGCGCCGCCGCGGCGAGGGC
>NZ_JACADR010000546.1 GCF_016106005.1 Roseomonas rosulenta | reverse complement strand
CGCGAAGGGCAGTCTCTTGCTCGGTCATCGTGGGGTTCCAGGGCAGGGGTTGCAGCTCGCAACTCAACCCTACCCAGGTTCACCGCGGTGGCCGCCTCCTACAACACGGACGGGGACACGACCCCAACGGCACGAGAGAATCAGCACTCACCGCCATCAGCAAGGCGTTTCGCAGAGGTCTCCGCGGGAGCTGGGCTGACGCGGTCCGGGCACTGGTCGATGGCCATCCGACCCTACCCGGCATCGTTGAGCCCCCGCTGCAGGGGCGTGAGGCGCTGCGCCAGCAGCTCGCCGTGCTCGACCGGCAGGTCCGTGACGCCGCGCGCGGCGTCGCGGTTTGCCGTCGCCTGATGACGGTGCCCGGCGTCGGCGCGGTCGTGGCGCTGACCTTTCTCAGCATAGACGATCCCACCCGGTTTCGTTCATCGCGTTCGGTTGGCGCCTTCCTCGGGCTGACCCCAGGCGATACCAGTCCGGAGAAGCCGATCGTGCAGGGGCGATCACCAAGGTCGGGGACGCCACCGCCCGGGTGGCGCTGTTCGAGGCAGCGCACGTGCTCCTGACGCGTGTGGCAAGATGGTCGGCGCTGAAAGCCTGGGGCGTGCGCCTGGCGCAGCGTCGAGGCGCGAAGCGTGCGAAGGTCGCTCTCGCCCGCAAGCTTGCCGGCGTCCTGCATCGCATGTGGGTCAGCGAGACTGACTTCCATCACGGTACCCCCGCAGCAGCGATGGAGGCCTAATCGGTCCAATCAGCCCCATCACCGCCGCAGGGTTTGTCCTGACGCGGACGACGGTGGAAGCAGGCCGCTGGACACCCGGCGCCCCTCACGGGGACGCCGCTTTGGAGATCCCTGCGAATTTGGAGATCCCTGCGAAACGCCTTGCTGAGCGACAGATGGGCTGATTCGCTGAGCCTGGTGATGGCAGTTGTGAGGCGGAGATGGGTCAGCGTCGGATCGGACAGGCGAGCTTGGCGGAGGCGCTTCTGCCGGTAGGGGCGGGTTCCAATCGTCGTCTGGACTGCATTGTCGGCCTGATCGACTGGGCGCCGATGGAGCGCCTGCTGGCGCCGCTGCGCGCACCCACCGGCCGGCCCGGCTACCCGCCGCTGGCGCTGTTCCGCGCGCTGCTGCTGGCGCAGTGGTACCAGCTCTCCGATCCCGGCCTCGAGGAGGCGCTGGCGGATCGGCTGTCGTTCCGGCGGTTCTGCGGCTTCGGCCTGGACGACGGCACGCCGGACGAGACCACGCTGTGCCGCTTCC
>NZ_JACADR010000545.1 GCF_016106005.1 Roseomonas rosulenta | reverse complement strand
CGGGCCGAGCCGCGGCTCGACTGGCCCAAGGCGGATCGCGGCGCGTGACGGGCACGCCGACGGCATGACGCGGCACGACATGCCGCGCCGACAGGCCGACCAGAAGCAGTGCTCCCTGCGGCCCGAAGCCTCGGTTCGGCCCGGGTGCGCCAATGCGAAGCGCGAGCGCAAGCCGGGTGGACGCCAGGCGCCGCCGGTCCGGGACCGGGGGGGATGGCCCGGCTCCCCATCGGACCATAGGGCATTCGGATCGCGCGACGCGCGATCCGGGAGCGCACGGCGCGACCGCGCCCAGACCGCACACCGGCGCCGGTGCGACAGTGCGAGGCGCGAAGGCAAGGCGGGCGGATGCCCGCCGCCCGCCGTTTGAGGGCGAAAAAATGCATCTCTCCGTCATCCAGATGAACCAGGGCAGCGACAAGGCCGCGAACCTGGCGCAGGCGCAGCGCCTGATCGAGGCGGCGGTCGCGGCCGACCGCCCCGCCCTGGTCTCCCTGCCCGAGACCTGGACCAACCTCGGCGGCGGGCGCGAGAGCCGGCGTGCCGCGGCCGAGGTGCTGCCCGCCCCGGGCGCCGAGGGCGGCCAGGCCTACGAGATGCTGCGCGGCCTGGCGCGCCGCCACGGCATCACGGTCCATGGCGGCTCCATCATCGAGGATGGCGGCGAGAAGCTGTTCAACACGACGCTGGTCTTCGATCCCGACGGGACCGAGATCGCGCGCTACCGCAAGATCCACCTGTTCGACATCACCGCGCCCGACGGTACGGGGTATCGCGAGAGCGCGCTGTATGGCGGCGGCACCGACCTCGCGCTGTTCGAGGCCGGGGGCATCCGCTTCGGCTGCACCATCTGCTACGACATGCGCTTCCCGGAACTCTACGTCGAACTGCGGCGGCGTGGCGCCGAGGCCATCCTTGTGCCCTCCAACTTCACGCTGCAGACCGGCAAGGACCATTGGGAGGCGCTGCTGCGCGCGCGCGCCATCGACACGCAGTGCTGGATCGTCGCCGCGGCCTCCTACGGCACCTACGAGGAACGCGGCGCGACGCGCAGCGTCTATGGCCATTCCCTGGTGGCCGATCCCTGGGGCCATGTGGTCGCGAAGTGCAGCGACGGCATGGGCTGGGCCACGGCACGCATCGACAGCGCCGTGACGGCGCGGGTGCGCGCGGGCATGCCGCTGCTGGAACACCGCGCGGCAGCGCGGGGCTGGGTCGCGAAGGCCGGCGCGTGAGCGCGCCGCGCCTCGCCATCCTCGCCGCGCAGAACGAGGCGGCGCG
>NZ_JACADR010000544.1 GCF_016106005.1 Roseomonas rosulenta | reverse complement strand
AGAAGCGCCTCCGCCAAGCTCGCCTGTCCGATCCGACGCTGACCCATCTCCGCCTCACAACTGCCATCACCAGGCTCAGCGAATCAGCCCATCTGTCGCTCAGCAAGGCGTTTCGCAGGGATCTCCCATGAGCCTTGCCCCTCGAAGCCGCGAATCCTGGGCTTCCAGTCGCTACCTCGCACAAAGCCCTTCAGGGCCTCGACGCTCGAATCAAGAAGGTCGATCCTACTCTTATTGAGATTCACCGTATTCTTCAGGAATTCGTCAAATTTTTCGACAAGTTTCAATGTGGTGTTCCGCCTTCAACATTGCCCACGTGCGAATCGGCGCCGCACGACTGAATGAGTATCACACAAGCGAAGCGCGCGACTAAATACCGAAGGGAAATGCGCGTGTGATAGGATGTCAGCGCGCGATGAAGGACCACCGCGTTTGTCGGCATCCTGACTTGACAGTCGGGGTACGCGAAACCGACTAACTAGTTCGCAGCACGGCCTCATGGGTCTGTTCGTCGGCTTCGTGCCAACCGATATCGTTGCCGTTAATACACTGAGCCGGCGTCGAGCGCCAAGCGGGTTGGCGGCGGTGCTGGTCGGCACAGTATCGATATCGCGAGAAAAGGAAAATTTGCCTATTTCGACTGCTTATGCCACCCTCCCCCCCCCATGCCCCACCCCACCCCCCTCACCGACCTCCAATTCCACGCCCTCCTCCCCTACATCCTCCCGCGCTCCCCCGCCGGCCGCCAGATCGGCGACCTCCGCACCCGCATGGACGCCATATTCCACGTGGCTTCCGGCACCGGCCCCTGGTGCGCCCTGCCCGAACGCTTCGGCCGCCCGGACACCGTCTCGCGCTATTTCCGCCGCCTCACCCGTGCCGGCCTGTGGGAAAAGCTGCTGAACGCCATCAAGGACCTCAGTCCCAACCACCCACTGCGCCAGATCGCCCCGCTGATCTTCCGCGCCTGCCGCCGCGCCGTGCGCATCCTCGGCCTCGGCTTCATCGCGCTCGTGCGCCGGCTGCGACTGCTGCAGGCCCTGCCCGGCCCGCCCGCCAAGGTGGCCGACCCGGATTTGTCCGAAAACCTGCGCTTCCGTACGCCGCTGCCGGGCGCGGATGCGCTGCTTGCCGCCAGCGGGCGGGAGGCCGCCGACATGCTGCGCCGCCTCCGCACCCTGCATCGCCGCGCGGCGGGGCTCCGCTGCCTCCCGCGCGCGCTGCGCCTGGGCTGGTCGTGACCCGCGCGCTACGCAGCCGCGCGCTTGCGCGCGCCCTACTCC
>NZ_JACADR010000543.1 GCF_016106005.1 Roseomonas rosulenta | reverse complement strand
GGTGATGCCGTGACTGGGGCTCGGGCGTGTGCTCCTCCGATCCGGAGGGCCGGGGCCGCACCCCTCATCCGCCGCGCCGCAACCCGGCGCGATGCGCGGGCTGCGCAGCAGGGGAGGCCGGGACGCGGGCCATGACGACCAGGACACATCGCCGCTGCATCGCTTCCGAGGACGCTGGCGCGCGGCCGCGGCGCGCCGGGCGGCGCCTCGCGCTGCTGCTGGCGGCGCTGCTGCCCGGCTGCTCGACCATGAGCTCCATGATGCCGAGCTTCGGCCGCACGCCGGCCGCACCGCTCGGCACGCCGGGCAACGTGACCGGCTTCCTGGGCGGCGCGGCGGCGGAGGAACCCCGCGCCGCAATCGTGGCGCGGGAGATCCTCTCGGCCGGCGGGTCGGCGGTGGATGCCGCGGTGGCGGGGGCCTTCGCGCTCTCGGTCACGCTGCCCTCGCGCGCCGGGCTCGGCGGCGGCGGCGCCTGCCTGGTCTATTCGGCCGGCCGGCGCGAGGTCGAGGCCGTGCTCTTCCCCGCCGGGGCGCGCACCGAATTGCCGCCCGGCACCGACCGCCCCGCCGCCGTGCCGATGATGGCGCGCGGGCTGTTCCTGCTGCACACGCGCGGTGCCCGGCTGCCCTTCGAGCAGCTGGTCCGCCCGGCCGAGGACCTGGCGCGCTTCGGCACCGAGATCAGCCGCGTCTTCGCGGACGACCTCGCCATCGTGGCCGCGCCTCTGCTCAACGACCCCAATGCCCGGCGCGTCTTCGGCAGCCCCGGCGGCGGGCCGCTGCGCGCGGGGGAGCGCATGACGCAGCTCGACCTCGGTGCGACGCTGGCGCAGCTGCGCACCGGCGGCGTCGGCGAATTATACCAGGGACCGCTGTCGCAGCGTGCGGCGGAAGCCTCCCTGCTCGCCGGCGGCGGTCTGACCGAGGCGGACCTGCGCGCCGGGCGCGCCGAGGCGACGCAGCCGGTGCGCATCGCCGCGGGCAATGACGCGGTGCATTTCCTGCCGGCCTCGGCCGATGGCGGCGCCGGCACGGCCGCGGCCTTCCAGGCGGCACTGGGCGGTTCGCTGCCGGCGACCGGCGGTGCGCCTGTGGGGGCGCAGGCGGGCCTCGTTACGCTCGACCCGCAGGGCAATGCCGTCGCGTGCGCCTTCACCATGAACAACCTGTTCGGCACCGGGCGCGTGCTGCCCGAGATCGGTATCCTGCTGGCTGCCGCGCCGTCGGGCAGCGTCGCGCCGGCGCCGCTGGCGGTGGCGCTCGCGACCAACCGCGAGCTGCGCGGCTTCCG
>NZ_JACADR010000542.1 GCF_016106005.1 Roseomonas rosulenta | reverse complement strand
CGCGCGCGCGGCGCCGGGCCGATGGTCGCTCGCCCCACCTGCGTCGGGCATGCGCGCCGCCGGCGCGCGAGGCCCTGCCGCACCGGCGGGCAGGAGGGGCGCCGAGGCGTGGCTCTACTGCGGCAGGATCCCCGCCGCGCGCGCCGCCGCCACCCATTTCTCCATCTCGGCCTGCACGAAGGCGCGCATGGTGTCGGGGTCGTTCGACACGATCTCCGCCCCGAGCGTGGTGTGCCGGTCGATCACGGTCTGGTTGCGCAGCGCGGCGCGGATGTCGGTGTTGAGCTTCGCCAGCACCGCCGGCGGCAGGTTGGCGGGCGCGATGATCATGCCCCAGGTCGCCGCCTCGAAGCCCGGCAGCAGCGCCTCGGCCATGGTCGGCACTTCGGGCAGCTGCGGGCTGCGCCGCGCGCCGGTGGTGGCCAGGGCCTTCAGCGCGCCGGACTGGATGTGCGGCAGCGCGGCCGGCACGGTGTCGAACATGATGTTCACGCGGTTCGCCATCAGGTCCGGATGCGCCTGGGTGCTGCCGCGATAGGGCACGTATTCCAGCTGGATGCCGGTGCGCTGCGCGAACAGCACGGGGGCGAGGCGCACCACGCCGCCGGTGCCCGCGAAGGTCACGCCCGGGTTGCGCTTCGCGTAGTCCACTAGCTCGGCCGGCGTGTTCGGCGCGAAGGCGCGCGGCGCGCAGAGCACCAGCGGCGTGGCGGTGGTCTGCGTGACGAAGGTGAAGTCCCGCATGGTGTCGAAGGGCAGGCGGTAGAAGGCGGCATTGACCGGATGCCCGACCGAGACCAGGCCGAGCGTGTAGCCATCGGGGGCCGCGCGCGCGACCACCTCGGTGCCGATCACGCCATCCGCGCCGGCGCGGTTCTCGACCGGCACGGGCTGGCCCCAGGTGGCGGCGAGGGGTTCGGCGATCAGCCGCGCCGTGATGTCCGACACGCCGCCTGGCGTATAGGGCACCACGATGCGCACGGCACGGGTCGGCCAAGCCTGCGCGGCCGCGCCGCGCGCGGCGAGCAGGGCGGGGGCGGCAAGGGCGGCGGCGCCGAGGGCGCGGCGGGCGATGGTCATGGCGTTTCCTTCCCTGCGGGCTCTGCGGCCCGGCGCGGCATCCTGGCGGCGATGGCGCGGCGACGGAAGCATCCATTCCGCCGCCCGGCGAAGTGCCGTAAAGCCGCAGGCATGAGGATCCTGGCGATCGAGGGCGCGCTCGCGCGCTGTTCCGCCGCCGTGCTGGCGAATGGGGCGGTGCTGGCCGCGGCGCGCGCCGATGCGCCGCGCGGCCAGC
>NZ_JACADR010000541.1 GCF_016106005.1 Roseomonas rosulenta | reverse complement strand
GCACCGGCGATGCGCGCGGCGTCGGCTCCTCGCGGCGCGGCCGCACGATCTCGCTGCGCGCGCAGGCGCGCCGCGCCGCCACCGCGCGATGCGCGGCACGACACCGCTGCACCGCGCGACGCGAAAAGCGCGACGCGCACGCAACACAGATCGATCGCGATTGACGACGTCGCGCATTTTGCGCGCGTGCATGTGCGGATTTTGTTGACACACATATTGCGCGTGCAGATAGCGTGATGTGCGCGCGAATCATCTTGCGCGATTCGTCGGATCGGTTCTGCACCACGCACCGCATCGTCACCGTCGCGGCGCACTGCATACAGACCAGGCGACGCATCGCAGGGCTGAAACGCCGCAGCAGGGAAGGACGGTCCATGGACCGCAGGCTCGCAGGAAGGTCGGCACACAGCGTCGCCCTTCAGACACCGCCAGGCAGCGCAGCACCTGCGCCCCGCCGCGGCGGCAGAGAGACCGGGGGCATCGCGCGGCGGAACATCGCCGCACGTCGCACCGGCGCCTGCACCATGGGGCTCGCTGCACGGACACGACGGCGCGCGACGGGATCCGCGCGCATCGCAACCGCCCGCTCCCACCTGCTGTACCCCCCGGGGGCTGCGCGCCGATGCGCGTCACCTCCCCTTCACCGGAACGCACGGAGACACCACACGACATGACCGACATCATCGAGACCACCGACGCCGAGGCCGCGGAGCCGCGCGCCCAGGCGATGGCGATGGCCGCCGCGAAGAAGAAGGCGCCCGCCAAGAAGAAGCCGGCGGCGAAGAAGCCCGCCGCGAAGAAGGCCGCGGCCAAGAAGCCCGCCGCCAAGAAGGCCGCCGCCAAGAAGAAGCCGGCTGCCAAGAAGGCCGCGCCGAAGAAGGCCGCCGCCAAGAAGAAGCCGGCTGCCAAGAAGGCCGCGCCCAAGAAGGCCGCCGCCAAGAAGGCCGCTCCGAAGAAGGCCGCCGCCAAGAAGAAGCCGGCTGCCAAGAAGGCCGCGCCCAAGAAGGCCGCTGCCAAGAAGCCGGCCGCCAAGAAGGCCGCGCCCAAGAAGGCCGCTGCTGCCAAGAAGCCCGCGGTGAAGTCCTCCGCCCGCTCCGAGGCCGCGAAGAAGGCCGCCGCGACCCGCGCCGCCAAGCGCGCCGCCGCCGCTGCCGCGGCACCTGCGCCCGCCACCGACACCCCGGCGAGCTGACGACAGCGCCGATCCCGGCGTCGGGGCGCCGTCCGCGCAGGCGGGCGGCGCCCCTTTCGCATCCAGGTCCCGCATGATGATCGCGCCCCTGCCGCCGGACCAGCGCCATC
>NZ_JACADR010000540.1 GCF_016106005.1 Roseomonas rosulenta | reverse complement strand
AAGTCGCGTGCTCTTCGGATCTGGGTAGTGGTGCCGGCGTTCATGTGGCGCGCGCGCAGATGGATCTCGCCCGCCTCGCCGGCCGGCAGCGCCGCGCCGTCCTCGGCGCGGATCGCGATCTCGACGCCCGGCGCCGGCCAGCCGAGGCAGGCGCCCAGCCCGGCCTCCGGCTCGGCCATCGCCTCCGCGACCTCCGGCGGCTCGAGCACGGTGATCGGGTTGAAGCATTCGCTCATGCCGTAGGTGATGCGCACCACCGGGCCGAAGGCCTCGGCCGCGCGGCGCCACAATTCCCGCGACAGGGTCGAGGTTCCGGTGAAGATCACGCGCACGCCCTCGAACCGCCGGCCGGGGAACAGCGACAGGATCTTCGCCAGCACCGTTGGCGGCGCGAAGATCGCCGGGCAGCCGGCCGCCAGGATGGGTTCCACCGCCTCGGCGCGCACGCCGTCCTGCAGCACAACCTCGGCGCCCTGTTCGAGCCAGGCGGCGGCGATCAGCGAGGCGCCGTGCACATAAGGCGTCATCAGCAGCACGCGGTCGCCCGCGCCTGGCGTGAAGGGCACCACGGCGCGCTGCAGCAGGTGAGCTGTCCAGCGCCCGCCATGGGTGTGCACGATCGCCTTGGGCCGCCCGGTGGTGCCTGAGGTGAACAGGATGCGCCCCCAGGCCTCGGCGGGGACCGGCGGCAGGGCTGTGGGCGCGGGGTCGGGCGCGATGTCCTCGATCGGCCAGGGGTCGAGCCCGAGCGCGGCGAGCCGCGCGGCCTGCGCGCGTGGCGCGAGCACACGGCGAAAGCCCGCCAGTTCCGCGAACCAGGCGATCTCCGCATCGGTGGAATGGGCGTTGACCGGCACCTCCGCCGCGCCCGAAAGCGTGACACCCGCACTCACCCAGGGCGCATCGACGCCGTTGGGCACCAGCGTGCCGACCGGCGCGCCCGGCGGCACGCGAAGGCGGTGCGCCAGTGCGTGCGCCCGCGCGGAGAGCTCCGCGAAGCTCATCCGCGCCGCCCCATCGGTGACCGCCACGCGCGATCCGAATCGCGCGGCCAGGGTGAGAAGGTCGTTCGACCAGGCGATTCCGTCCCGCATGGGCGCAGGGTCGGTCGCCGCGCGCCGATGGTCAAACCGCGCGGCTGCGCGACGGGCGCGGCGCGGAGCGCGTCCGCCGCGAGATCGCGACGCCCCTCCGCGCTGGTTCAGCGCGTCGCCACCGCTGCCGTCGGCCGCGCGGCCAGTTCCCGATGCAACGCGACCAGCCGCGCCGCCTCGCCCTCCCAGGCGAAGCGGCTGCGCGCGGC
>NZ_JACADR010000054.1 GCF_016106005.1 Roseomonas rosulenta | reverse complement strand
GTGCCAAGCCCCGGCCTGCCAAGCGCGCCCCAGGCCCTGGGCGCGGTCGCGCTTTGCGCTCCCGGATCGCGGCAAGGCCGCGATCCGCGCTTCGATCTGCCCTCAGACGGCGGGCGCCGCGCGTCCGCGCGGCTTGCCTTCGCGCCATGCACCGGCCCGCCAGGTGCGGCTGAGGGTCTGGGCGCGGTCGCGCAGGCGCGCGATCCGCAGGTTGCATCGATGTTGGGCCGCGGCCGCTCGGCGTCGTGGCGGCCGTGATGCGCAGGCAACCCACGCGCCACGCAAAGAAAAACCCCGCGGCCTTGCGACCGCGGGGTTCTCCGGAATGATCCTTTCGGATCAGTCCTTCATGTTCACGGCCTGGCGGCCGCGCTGGCCATCGCGAACCTCGAGCGAGACCTTCTCGCCCTGCTGCACATCCTGCTTGCCCGCGCGCTGCAGGACCGAGGAATGCAGGAACACGTCCTGGCCGCCATCCTCCGGCGTCACGAAGCCGAAGCCGCGGACCTGGTCGAACCACTTCACCGTGCCGTTCACGTCGTAGGTCGGCCCGCCCTCGTCCCGGCCACCGAAGTCGCGGCGCGGCGGACGGTCGCCGAAGGCGCGCGGGGGACGATCCCCGAAGCCGCCGCCGCCACCGCCGAAGCCGCCACCACCGAAGTCGCGCCGCGGTGGACGGTCACCGAAGCCGCCACCGCCGCCACCACCGAAGTCGCGCCGGGGCGGACGGTCGCCGAAGCCACCGCCGCCACCGAAGTCGCGCCGAGGGGGACGGTCGCCGAAGCCACCGCCGCCACCGAAGTCGCGCCGCGGCGGCCGATCGCCGAAGCCGCCACCGCCGCCGAAGTCACGCCGGGGCGGGCGCGCACCGGCGCCACCGCCCTCGCCACGCTTCAGCTCGACGATGCGGGTCACGAGACGCCGGCCCTGGCGGTCCGTGCCGATCTCGCAGACCAGCTTGTCACCGGTGTCCGGCGGCTCGATCCCGGCCTCGGTCAGCGCCGAGGCATGGAAGAAGACGTCGGTGCCGTCGGGCCCGAGCACGAAGCCGAAGCCCTTGCGGCCATTGTACCATTTCACCTCGGCCTCGATCGGCCCGGCGCCACCCTGATTTTCGAATTCCGACACGTTCCTGCAGGTCCACAAACTAGAAGCGTCCCGGCGGGATGCAGGGCCGCTACGTGTCAGGATGGCACCGCGCATCACGGAAAGCGAGCGAAAAACCCGCTCTCGCGCCTCAGGCGAATCGGCGCGGGTCGAAAGGTGCGATCGGGATCTCCGGGGCCCGGCCCGCCAGCAGCGCCGCCACCACCCGCCCGGTCCGCGCCCCCGCCACGAGGCCAGTATGGCCGTGGCCGAAGGCATGGATCACGTCCGGCGTGGCACTGGAGGGGCCAAGGCAGGGCTTGCCGTCCGGCATGGACGGCCGGTGGCCCATCCACACCTTCACCCGGCTGGCCGGCAGGTCCCGCGGCAGGCCGGGGAAGCAGGAGAGCAGGTGGTCACGCAGGATCTCGGCGCGCTTCCAGTTGGGCGCGGCCTCCAGCCCCGCGATCTCGACCTGGCCCGCGCAGCGCAGCCCGCCCGCCGTGCGCATGATCGACATCTTGCCGTCGGAGGGCATGAGCCCGTGGCGGGGCGCGACCTCGGGGTCCTCGAGTTGCGCGTGGTAGCCGCGCTCTGTCTCGAGCGGCACGCGGTCACCGGCGGCGGCGGCGAGCGGCTTCGCATGCGCGCCGGCGGCGATCACGACGGCATCGGCCGCGACCTCGCCCTGGTCGGTCAGCACGGCCTTCAGGCGACCGCCCTCGATGCGCAGGCCCTTCGCGGCGGCGCGGTGCAGCCTCGCCCCCTGCTCGACCGCATGCGCCACGAGCCCGGCGACATAGGCGCCGGGGTCGGTGCAGTGCCCGCCTTCCTCGACCATGACGCCGAAGCCGTAGCGGCGGTCGAGCGCGGGTTCGCGCTGGCGCAGCTCGTCGGCGTCGAGTTCGAGCCACCGCACGCCGACCTTATGGCGGATCTCCCAGGCCTTGGCCTCCGCCGCGAAATCGGCGCGGGAGGGGTAGATGTAGATGAGCCCCCGCCGCTCGATCAGGTGGCCCACACCCGCTTCCTGCGCGAGCGCCGCATGCAGCGCAGGCGCATCGACCACCAACGGGCGCAGCGCGCGCGCGGCTTCCTCCACCCTCTCCCAGGTCCAGCCGGCGCGCAGATACTGGATCAGCCAGGGGGCGACGCGCGGCAGGTAGGACCAGCGGATCGCGAGCGGCCCCAGCGGGTCGGCCAGGAATTTCGGGATCTTCTTCCAAAGCCCCGGCACCGCCGGCGGGATGACCGACATGGGGCTGAGCCAGCAGCCATTGCCGTAGGACGCCGCCTGTTCGCCGCCCGGGTCGGCCGGGTCGATCAGCGTGACGCAGTGGCCTTCGCGCAGCGCCTCCAGCGCCGAGCAGGCGCCGACGATCCCGGCGCCGATGATGGCGACATGCCGGCTCATGAGGCGCGCGTCTTGCCGATCACCTTCGACGGCCCGGACTGCACCTGCGCGCCCGACAGATGCTGGTCGAGGAAGAACAGCCGGTCCTGGCCCCAGAGCCACAGGTCACCGCAGAAGAAGGTCGGCGCGCCGAAGACGCCGCGCGCCACGGCCTCCTGGTTGTTGCGGTCCCATTCGGCCATGACCGACTGGCTTTCCTCCTCGCGGTGCAGGGCCTCGCCGGGCAGGCCCTCCTCCTCGGCGATGGCGATGCGCACGCGCGGGTCGGCGATGTCGCGTTCCTCGACCCAGAGCGCGCGCAGGATGGCGTGGGAGAGCGCCTGCGCGTCCATCCCGCGCGCCTGCGCGGCCATGACCATCCGCCCGGCCTGGCGCTGGTCGGTCGGCGGGTAGTGCTTCGGCTTCAGCTTGATCGGCAACTTCAGATGGCGCGACCAGCGGTCGAGCTCGAGCGCGTGGTAGTCCTGCCGCGGCTCCGGGCGGGTGCGCAGCGGGATGCCGCCCGTGTGCTTGATGACCAGGCGGAAATCATAGGGGCGCAGCACGAGCGTCGCGTTGTGCCGCCGCACGATGTCGGTGAGCTGCGGCCCTGCGAAATACATCCAGGGGCTCGAGAGCGTGTAGAAGCATTCGACGGTCTGGCCCATGGCGATCAGCCCTTCTGGCTACGGCCCGGATCATGCCCCGCGAGCAGCGAGACATGCGCGGAGACGACGCGCCAGCCGTGCTCGGGCAGGCGCACCATGATCTTGGTCTCGCGGCCGATCAGGCCGGTGCCCACGCGTTCGTATTCCAGGTGGGTGCAGGCGAAGTCGCGGCCGAAGGCGGTGATGTGCACCTTGCGCGTGACGCGCGCGGCATAGGACTTCACGGTTGCGCGGAAGGCGCGGATGGCGTCGATGCCGTACAGGATCTCGGTTACGCCGAAGCGCACCGTGCGCGGGTCCGGCCAGAAGGAGGCGTCGAGCACATCCGTGTCGTTGCCGGCGATCGCGGCCTCGTAGCGGTCGAAGACCGCGCGGGCCTCGGCAATGACTTCGGGGTTGTCGATCTCCATGGCGCGCGACTCCCGGCTGGTGGGCGGAGCATGCCGCGCGCGGGCCTGGAACGCAAAAGGGCCGGGCGTGGTGTGCCCGGCCCTTCAAGCTGCTGCGGCGCCGGGTCAGCCCGCGGCGATCACCGCGCGCTTCGCCATCACGCTGACCAGGTGCGCGCGGTATTCGGCGCTGCCATGGATGTCGGCGTTGAGGTCGTCCGGCGCCTGCTTGATGCCGGCCACCGCATCGGGCGACCAGTTGGCGGCGAGTGCCGCTTCCATCGCCGACTGGCGGAACACGCAGGGGCCCGCACCGTTCACCGCGACGCGCACGGCAGCGCCGGCCTTCGAGACGAAGACGCCGGCCATGACGTAGCGGCTGGCCGGGTTCTTCATCTTGGCGTAGCCGGCCTTGTCCACGATGGGGAATTCGATCGCGGTCAGGATCTCGCCCGGCTCCAGCGCCGTGGTGAACATGCCGAGGAAGAAGTCGTCGGCCGCGATCTTGCGGCTGCTGGTGTGCACGATCGCGCCGAGCCCCAGCACGGCGGCCGGGTAGTCCGCCGCGGGGTCGTTGTTCGACACCGACCCGCCGATGGTGCCGCGGTTGCGCACCTGCACGTCGCCGATATGGGAGGCCATGTAGGCGAGCGCGGGGATGGCAGCCTTCACCTCGGCGCTGGTCGCGACCTCGACGTGGCGGGTGAGCGCGCCGATCACGATGGCATTGCCGACGCGCTTGATCCCCTTCAGTTCAGCGATGCCGGACAGGTCCACCAAGGCGGAGGGCTTGTTGAGCCGGTGCTTGAGTGCGGGCAGCAGCGTATGCCCGCCCGAGATGGCCTTGGCATCGGGATCGGCCAGCAGCTTCACCGCATCCGCGACGGAGCCCGGCTTGTGGTAGGCGAAATCATACATCGTCGTCGCTCCTTGCGTCGCGGGCCGGGCGGGGTTGTGGCGCCCCGACGCGGCCGGCCCTGCCGGTTGGTACTATTCCGCCGCCAGCCGGCGGCCGCTGTTGATGATCTGCCAGATCTTGGAGGGTGTCGCGGGCATGTCCAGTGTCCGCACGCCGTAATCGCGCAGCGCGTCCACCACGGCGTTGATGACGGCCGGCGGCGAGCCGATCGCCCCCACCTCCCCGCAGCCCTTCACGCCGAGCGGGTTGTGCGTGCAAAGGGTGGTGTGCGTGGCGACCGAGACCGGTGCCAGGTCGTCCGCGCGGGGCATGGTGTAGTCCATCATGGACCCGCTGAGCAGCTGGCCGTCCTTGTCGTAGACGCAGGTCTCGAGCAGCGCCTGGCCGATGCCCTGGGCGATGCCGCCCTGGACCTGGCCCTCGACGATCATCGGGTTGATCACGCGCCCCACATCGTCCACGGCCGTGAAGTTCACCATCGAGACCTTGCCGGTGTCGGGGTCGATCTCGACCTCGGCGATGTGGCAGCCGCCGGGATAGGTGAAGTTCTTGGGGTCGTAGAAGGCGGTTTCCTCGAGGCCGGGTTCCAGTTCCTCGATCGGGTAGTTGTGCGGCACGTAGGCGGCGACGCTGATATCGACCAGCGCCTTGGTCTTGTCGGTGCCGGCGACGCGGAAGGTGCCGCGGTCGAACTCGATGTCGTCGACATCGGCTTCCATCAGGTGGGCGGCGATCCGCTTGCCCTTGGCGATGATCTTGTCCATCGCTTTCATCATGGCGGACCCGCCGACGGCGAGCGAGCGCGAACCATAGGTGCCCATGCCGAAGGGCACCTTGGCGGTGTCCCCATGCACGATGTCGACCTGCGCCACCGGCACGCCGAGCTTGTCGGCGACCAGCTGGGCGAAGGTGGTCTCGTGGCCCTGGCCGTGGCTGTGCGCGCCGGTCAGCACGGTGACCGAGCCGGTCGGGTGCACCCGGATGGTGCCCACCTCGTAGAGGCCCGCGCGCGCCCCGAGGCTGCCCACCACAGCCGAGGGCGCGATGCCGCAGGCTTCGAGGTAGGTCGACACGCCGATGCCGCGCAGCTTGCCGCGCCCGGCGGCTTCCTTGCGGCGGGCCTCGAAGCCGGCCCAGTCGGCGGTGACCAGCGCCTGGTCGAGCGTCGCCTGGTAGTTGCCGCTGTCGTACTGCAGCGCCACCGGCGTCTGGTAGGGGAACTGGTCGGGCTGGATGAAGTTGCGCCGGCGCAGCTCCACGCGGTCGATGCCGGTCTCGGCGGCCGCCACGTCCATCAGGCGTTCGAGCAGGAAGGTCGCTTCCGGCCGGCCGGCGCCGCGATAGGCATCGACCGGGACCGTGTTGGTGAAGACCGCCTTCACCTCGCAGTAGATCACCGGCGTGGTGTAGGTGCCCGCGAGCAGCGTGGCATACAGGTAGGTCGGCACGCAGGGCGCGAAGGTGGACAGGTAGGCGCCCATGTTCGCGTAGGTGTGCACCTTGAGGCCGAGGATCTTGCCGTCGGCATCGAGTGCGAGCTGCGCGTTCGACACATGGTCGCGCCCATGCGCGTCGGACATGAAGGATTCTGACCGGTCGGCGGTCCACTTCACCGGGCGGCCAAGCTTGCCGGCCGACCAGGTGACGATGGCTTCCTCGGCATAATGGTAGATCTTGGATCCGAAGCCGCCGCCGACATCCGGGGCCACCACGCGCAGCTTGCTCTCGGGGATGTGCAGCACGTTGGCACCCATCAGCAGCCGGATCACATGCGGGTTCTGGCTGGTGGTGTGCAGCGTGTAGTCGCCGGTGGTCGGGTCGTATTCGCCCAGCGCCGCGCGGGGTTCCATCGCGTTCGGGATCAGGCGGTTGTTCACGATGTCGAGCGAGACGACCTTGGCCGCCTTGGCGAAGGCCGCGTCCAGCACCGCCTTGTCGCCGATGTGCCAGTCGTAGCAGAGGTTCCCCGCAACCCCGTCATGGATCGCCGCGGCACCGGGCTTCAGCGCGGCCTCCATGGTGGCGGCCGCCGGCAGCAGGTCGTAGTCGACCACGATGGCCTCGGCCGCATCGCGCGCCTGTTCGCGCGTGGCGGCGACGGCAACCGCGATCGGGTCGCCGACATGGCGCACCTTGTCCACCGCGAGCACCGGATGCGGCGGCTCGGCCATCGGCGAGCCGTCCTTGTTGTGGATCTGCCAGCCGCAGGGCAGGCCGCCGAGGCCGTCCTTGGCCATGTCGGCGCCGGTGAAGACCGCGACCACGCCGGGCATGGCCGCCGCCGCGGCCGTATCGACCGACTTCAGCCGCGCATGCGCATGCGGGCTGCGCAGGATCCAGGCATGCAGCTGGCCCTGGCGATTGAAGTCGTCGGTATAGGCGCCGCGGCCCCGGAGGAAGCGGAAATCCTCCTTCCGGCGCACGCTGGCGCCGATGCCTTCGAAGGGTGCAACCACGTTCATCTGCTTCGCTCCCACTGTTCTTTCGCCCGGGATTTGCCGGGACGGTTCTTGGGGCGCGTCGCGCCCGGGGGCGCGCCACCCAGGCGTGGCGCCCTTGGGGGCGCGGCGTTACTCCGCCGCGCGCGCGATCTCGCTGCGCTTGCCGTGCATCACATCGGCCGCGGCGGCGATCGCGCGCACGATGTTGTGGTAGCCGGTGCAGCGGCAGAGGTTGCCTTCCAGGCCCTCGCGGATCTGCTGTTCCGTCAGGCCCTCGGGGTGCTTGTTCACGAGGTCGATGGCGGACATGACCATGCCCGGCGTGCAGAAGCCGCACTGCAGCGCGTGGTATTCGCGGAAGGCCTCCTGCATGGGGTGCAGGGTGCCGTCGGCGGCGGCGAGGCCCTCGATCGTCGTGACGCTGGCGCCATTCGCCATGACGGCGAGGGTGGTGCAGGACTTCACGCTCTCGCCGTTGATGTGCACCACACAGGCGCCGCATTGGCTGGTGTCGCAGCCGACATGCGTGCCGGTCAGGCGCAGCTTCTCGCGCAGGAGCTCGACGAGCAGCGTACGGCCCTCGACCTCTGCCGTGTGGGTCTGGCCGTTCACGGTCAGCGTGACCTGCGGCATCGTGTGTCTCCCCAAGAACTGCGGTTGATGGCCGGGCAGATGGCGCCGCGGCGTCGGTGCGCAAGCCTCGCCTTGCCGCCGGGGCTTCGTCAAGCGGCGTCGCGGGAGGGTGGGCCTTGGCGGCGCGGGGCAGGCTTCGTTGCGAGCGCGATGACCCCAAGGACGACCGCCGCCGGTGCCGCCAGCATCGTCAGGATCAGCGCATAGCCTGCACCGAGTTCCCATTGCGCCGCTTGCGAGGACGGCGCCCCGATCAGCCGCAGCACGGCCCCCACGGCATAGAGGGGCAGCGGCAGCAGCGTGAGGAACAGCGCCGGCCAGAAGAGCAGCACGGCGAAGAAGCCGACCGGCCCGCGCATCCCGGACCGGTCCGTCGCCGCGCGCGCATCCGATGGCGGCGCGCCGTCCCCCTCCCCGCCATCCTGCCCGGCGGTCGCCACTGGCCTTGCGCCGGTCAGTGGTGGGCGATCACGGCCGCACCGCGCGCCCCGGCCAGAGGATTTTCCGCCGCCGGGCGGTCATGTAGGTGGCAGGCCGCCCAGTGGCCGGGCTCGGTCTGGCGCAGCTGGGGTTCGTCCTGCTTGCAGCGGTCGAAGGCATAGGGGCAGCGCGTGTGGAAGCGGCAACCCTTGGGCGGCTTGATCGGCGAGGGAACGTCGCCGGTCAGGATGATGCGCTCGCGCTGTGCGCCGGGCTCGGGGACCGGCACGGCGGAGAGCAGCGCCTCCGTGTAGGGGTGCTTCGGCGCGGCGAAAAGCTCGCGCTTCGGCGCGACCTCCACGATCTTGCCGAGGTACATCACGGCCACGCGGTGGGTCATGTGCTCGACGATCGCGAGGTCGTGGCTGATGAACAGCATCGCCAGGCCCAGTTCCTTCTGCAGGTCCTGCAGCAGGTTCACGATCTGCGCCTTGACCGAGACGTCGAGCGCGGAGACCGCCTCGTCGCAGATGATCAGGTCCGGGTCGGCAGCCAGCGCGCGGGCGATGCAGATGCGCTGGCGCTGCCCGCCCGAGAATTCGTGCGGCCAGCGGTTCACCGCGTCGCGCGGCAGGCGCACGCGGTCCATCAGTTCGCCCACCTTGCGGTCGATGTCCGCGGAGTCCTTGGCCAAGCCGAAGTTGCGGATCGGCTCGGCCAGGATGTCGCGCACGCGCATGCGCGGATTGAGGCTGCTGAAGGGGTCCTGGAAGACCACCTGCATGCGCCGGCGCATCGGGCGCAGCGTGCCCGGCGCCATGTCGTCGATGCGCTTGCCGTCCAGGATGACCTGGCCCGCGGTGATCGGGAACAGCTGCAGGATCGCCTTGCCGACGGTGGACTTGCCGCAGCCGGATTCGCCCACCAGCGACAGTGTCTCACCCTTCGCGATGGAGAAGGACACGCCGTCCACCGCATAGACCTGGCCGGTGACGCCGCCGAAGAAGCCGCCGCGGATCGGGAAGTGCTTCTTGAGGTCGTTGACCTCGAGGATCGGGGTGCTCATGCGGCAACGGCGTCCTTGATGGCGTAGTGGCAGGCCGCGATGTGGCCAGGCGCCTTCTCTTCCAGGGCGGGGGCGACCTTGGTGCAGAGATCGGTCGCATGCGGGCAGCGCGAGGCGAAGACGCAGCCATCGAGCTTCCGTTTCAGGCTCGGCACCAGGCCCGGGATCTCCTGCAGCCGCGTCTCGGTGCCGGTCAGCGAGGAGCCAAGCTTGGGCATCGAACCGAGCAGCCCCTGCGTGTAGGGGTGGCGCGGGCTGCGGAACAGCGGCCCGACGGCCGCTTCCTCGACCTTGCGCCCGGCGTACATGACGATGACGCGCTCGGCCACTTCCGCCACCACGCCGAGGTCATGCGTGATGATGACGATGGCCGCCCCCACCGTGCGCTTGAGATCGCGCATCAGGTCCAGGATCTGGGCCTGGATGGTGACATCGAGCGCAGTTGTGGGTTCGTCGGCGATCAGCAGCTTCGGATTGCAGGCGAGCGCGATCGCGATCATCACGCGCTGGCGCATGCCGCCCGAGAGCTGGTGCGGGTATTCGCGCACCCGCCGCTGGGGTTCGGGGATGCCGACCAGCTTCAGCATCTCGACCGCCCGTGCCTCGGCGGCCTGGGCCGAGAGGCCCTGGTGCAGGCGCAGCGTCTCGCCGATCTGCCGGCCCACGGTGAGCACCGGGTTCAGCGAGGTCATCGGCTCCTGGAAGATCATGCTGATCTCGTTGCCGCGGATGTCGCGCATCTCGCGGTCAGACAGCTTCAGCAGGTCACGGCCGTTGAAACGGATGGCGCCCGCGATCTTGCCCGGCGGCTCGGGGATCAGCCGCAGGATCGACATGGCGGTGACGGACTTCCCGCAGCCGGATTCGCCCACGATCGCGACGGTCTCGCCGGCATTGACGTGGAAGTTCACCCCATCCACCGCGCGGTTGATGCCGTCGGGCGAACGGAAGTGCGTCTGCAGGTTCTCGACTTCGAGCAACGCCATGGCGGTCAGATCCTCTTGGCCATGCGCGGGTCGAGCGTGTCGCGCAGCCCGTCGCCGAGCAGGTTCACCGCCAACACGGTCACCGACAGGAACAGGGCGGGGAAGAACACGATGTAGGGCTTCACCTGCCACAGCGCCCGGCCCTCGGCCATGATGTTCCCCCAGGAGGGGATGATGGGCGGCGTGCCCGCACCGATGAAGGACAGGATGGATTCGACGATCATCGCGGACGCGCAGATGAAGGTCGCCTGCACCGTCATGGGCGCGATGGTGTTGGGCAGGATGTGCCGCCAGATGATCACCGGCGTGCGCGTGCCCGCCGCCACCGCGGCATCGACATAGGGCTGTTCGCGCAGCGACAGCACCACGCCGCGCACCAGGCGCGAGACGCGCGGCACCTCGGCTATGGTGATGGCGATGATCACGTTCTGAACCGACCCGCGCGTGAGCGCCATCAGCGCGATCGCGAGCAGGATCGGCGGGATCGACATCATGCCGTCCATCACGCGCATGACGAGGCTGTCCGCCCAGCGCACGAAGCCCGAAACGAGGCCGATGGTCAGCCCGATCACCGAGGCGAGCACGGCGACCGAGAAGCCCACGATCAGCGACACCCGCGCGCCGTAGATCACGCGCGAATAGACGTCGCGCCCCAGCATGTCGGTGCCGAACCAGTACATCGCGGAGGGTTCGCGCGTGCGCCGCGCGGGGGCGAGCGCCGTCGGGTCCGCATAGGTCAGCAGCGGCGCGAAGATCGCCATCAGCACCATCAGCAGCACGATGGTGCCGCCGATCGCAATGGAGGGGTTGCGGTAGAGGAAGCCCCAGAAGCCGCGGCGCGCCTTCACCGGCGGCATGATGTCGCCCATCGGCGCGGCCACGGCGACATTCGCCGCGGTGATGCCCTGCGGGTCGATGACGGATGCGGAGGCCATCAGTAGCGGATCCTCGGATCGAACAGGGTGTAGAGGATGTCGATGAACAGGTTGACCAGCACGTAGGTGAAGGAGAACAGCAGCACCACGCCCTGGATGACCGGGTAGTCGCGCCGCAGGATGGCATCGACGGTGAGCCGTCCCAGGCCCGGGATGGCGAAGACGCTCTCGGTCACCACCGCGCCGCCGATCAGCAGCGCGATGCCGATGCCGATGACGGTGACGATCGGGACTGCCGCGTTCTTGAGCGCATGCAGGAACAGGATCGAACGCAGCCCCGCCCCCTTGGCCCGCGCGGTACGGATGTAGTCCTGCTGCAGCACTTCCAGCATGGAGGCCCGGGTGATGCGCGCGATCAGCGCGATATAGACCGACCCCAGCGCGATGGCCGGCAGGATCAGGTTCTCGATCCACGGCACGAAGCCCTGGCTGAAGGCCGTGTAGCCCTGCACCGGCAGCCATTCGAGTTCGAGCGCGAAGACATAGGCGAGCAGATAGCCGACCACGAAGACCGGCACCGAGAAGCCCAGCACCGCGAAGCCCATGACGAACTTGTCGACAAAGGTGCCAACGCGCGCCGCCGCGATCACGCCCATCGGCACCGCGATCGACACCGCGAGGATGAGGGTGACCACCATCAGCGACAGGGTCGGCTCCAGCCGCTGCTTAATCATCAGCGACACCGGCAGGTTGGTGAAGATCGACACGCCTAGGTCGCCGCGCAGGATGTCGAAGACCCAGGCCCCGAACCGCACCAAATAGGGGCGATCGAGGCCGAGGCTGGCGCGGATGCGCTCGACATCCTCCGGGGTGGCCTGGTCACCCGCGATCACCGCCGCCGGGTCGCCCGGCGCGATGTAGAGAAGGCTGAAGACGAACAGCGCAACGACCGCCATCACGGGGATGGTGGCGAGCACGCGTCGGACGATATAGGCGAACATGATCGCGGGTTACCTGTCAGTGCTTCAGGACTTGGACACGCCCCAGGCGAAGGGGATCGGCCCCTTCACGATGCCCGAGACATTGCGCCGCCAGGCCTGGTAGCCAAGGAAGAAGCCGGTCGGGCAATAGACCACATTCTCGACGGCGGCACGGTTGAGCCGGCCGATCGCCGCACGCTCCTCGGCGAGGTTGGTCGCGGCGAGCCAGTTCGGCACCTCGGCCTCGACCGCCGGAACGTTCGGCCAGCCGAACCAGGCGCCATCCCCGTTCGCGCGCACCGCGTTGTAGACCACCGGGTTGATGGCGTCCGCACCCGCGTGCCAGGTGTGGAACATGCTCCAGCCGCCCTGGTTCGGCGGGTTCTTCATGGCGCGGCGCTGGCCGACGGTGCCCCAGTCGGTCGCGACGAAATCCACGTTCATGCCGAGGCGCTTCAGCAGGTCGGCGGTGACGTCGCCCTGCGCCTTCGTGATCGGCTGGTCCTGCGCCACCACGCAGATCACCGGCTCGTTGTTGTAGCCGGATTCGCGCAGCAACTGGCGGCCGCGCTCGAGGTTGGCCATCTTCAGCATCTCGCCGCCCTCCTCGGTGTAGAGCGGCGTGTCCGGCGTGAAGAAGCCGCCCAGCGTCTTGCGCAGCGCCGGATCGTTGCCGACCACCGCACCCATGTAGTCGTCCTGGCTGAGCGCGGTCATCACCGCCTGGCGCACCTTCACGTTGTTGAAGGGCGGGTGCAGGTGGTTCATGCGGAAGGAACCGATGTTGCCCAGCGGGTCGGCGATGTCGACCATGATGTTGCGGTTGCGGCGCAGCACCGGCACCAGGTCGGTGATCGGGTTCTCCCACCAGTCGATCTCGCCGTTCTGCAGCGCGGCCGAGGCGGTGGCCGGGTCGGGCATCACCACCCATTCGACGCGGTCGACCATCATGCGCTTGCCGCCGGCCAGCCAGGACGCCGGCTCGTTGCGCGGCACGTACTGGTCGAACTTCTGGAACACCGCCTTCGCACCGGGCACCCATTCGTCGCGCACGAAGCGCATCGGGCCGGAGCCGACATATTCGCTGATCTGCGTGAAGCTGTCGGTGCGCGCGATGCGCTCGGGCATGATGAAGCACATGGGCGTGGCGTTCTTGCCCAGCGCCATCGCCATCTTGGGGAAGGGCGCGGACAGCACCCAGCGGAAGGTGCGGTCGTCGACCGCGCTCAGTTCCACGTTGATGGCGCGCAGCAGCTGGCCCATCGGGTCGCGCGGCATCCAGCGGGTGATGGAGGCGACCACGTCGCGCGCGCGCACCGGCTCGCCGTCGTGGAAGCGCAGGCCCTCGCGCAGCTTGAAGGTCCAGGTCTTGCCGTCGGACGAGATCTCCTCGCCCTCGACCATCTGGCGCTGCGGCTGCAGCTTGTCGTCGAAGCCGTAGAGCGTGTCCCACACCAGCACGGCGGCGTTGCGCACCACGTACTGCGTGCCCCAGATCGGGTCGAAGTTCGCGAGGTTCGCCTGCGGCACGAAGCGCAGCGTGCGCGCATTGGCGCCCTGCGACAGCGCCGGGGCCGACACCCCCGCTGTGCCGCCGACCGCCGCAACACCGGCAGTCGCCTTGAGGAAGGTCCTGCGATCCATCACCGTCTCCCTGTCTCGAACGGGCGGAGCCTTGCCTGCCCGGTTCGCGGTCACATTGCATCAAACATAAGCGAGCGGCCAGCACCCCCTGCCGGCGAAACCGCCGGTGGCCGTGCCAGCGCAGACGCGCCCGCACCGACGCAGCACACGCCGTGCCACGCCGGGCGGGTCGCCCTCAGCTTTTTCCCATGTTCCAGAACACCGTCGCCGGCGCGCGGAAGGCGCCGGTGACGTTGCGCCGCCAGGCCGAGGGCTGCCAGTAGTAGCCGAGCGGGATGTAGTACATGGCCTGCATCGCCTCGCGGTTGAGCGCCTCGGCGATCCGCCGGCCTTCCGCCGGGTCGCCGCCCTTCTCCACCCATTCGGCGCGCAGGCGCTCGACCTCGGGCACGTTGGGCCAGCCGAACCAGGCCTGGTCGCCATTGGCGCGCAGGAACAGGTGGAAGACCGGCAGCGCGAGCGACCCGCCCAAGGAGGTGGTATGGATGATGCTCCAGCCGCCACGTTCCACCGGTTCCTTGCTGGTGCGCCGCTGCACCAGCGTGCCCCAGTCGGCCGCAATCAGTTCAAGGTTCATGCCCAGACGGCGGATGATGTCGGCGGTCATCATCGACAGCGCGTTGATCTGCGGATAGTCGCCCGGCGCGATCAGCACCACCTTCTCGCCATTGTAGCCGGCCTCGCGGAGTGCCGCGCGGGCGCGCTCGATGTTGCGCACCTTCAGCAGGTCGGAGCCGACCTCGTTCGCGAGCGGCGTGTCGCAGGTAAAGACGCCCTCGCAGGCCCCCCAGCCGGCCGGGTCGTCGCCGGCGACCGCGCGCAGGTAGTCGCGCTGGTCCACCGCCATCGCCACCGCGCGGCGGATGGCGGGGTTGTTGAAGGGCGGCTGCAGCGTGTTGAAGCGGGCGATGCCGTAGGTGCCCTCCGTCAGCCGCTGCTCGACCACCACGTTGCGGTTGCGCCGGAGCATCGGCAGCAGGTCGTGCAGCGGGTACTCCCAGTAGTCCTGCTCGCCCTGCGCGATGGCATTCGCGCTGGTGGCAGGGTCGGTGATGATCGTCCATTCCACGCGGTCGATGCGCGGCACGCGCCCGCCGGCCAGGCCATCGACCGGCTCGTCGCGCGGCACGTAGCGCTCGTTCTTCGCCCAGGCGGCGCGCTGGCCCGGGTTCCATTCATCGGCCAGGAAGCGGAAGGGGCCGGAGCCGATGGTGTCGCGGATCTGCGTGAAGGCATCCGTGCGCGCGATGCGCTCGGGCATAACGAAGCAGGGGAACTGCGTCTGGCCGAGCGCCATCAGCAGCAGCGGCGTGGGGCGATGCAGGCGGAAGCGGAAGCGGTTGTCGTCCACCGCCTCCACCGCGGCGACGTTGGCGCTGAGCACCTGCATGAAGGGATCGCGCCGGCGCCAGCGCTCGATCGAGGCGACGCAATCCTTCGCCAGCACGCGCTCGCCGTCGTGGAACACCAGCCCCGGGCGCAGCGTGAAGGTCCAGGTGAGCTGGTCCTGGCTGACGTCCCATCCCGACGCCATCTGCGGCTTCACATTGCCCGCCGCGTCGGTCGCGCAGATCTGGTCGTAGATCAGGAAGGCGTTGTTGCGGGTGACCACCGCCGTGGTCCAGACGGGATCGAGGCTGGTCAGGTTCGCCTGCGGAATCACGCGGATGGTGCGCGCCGCAGCCCCCTGTGACAGCGCGGGGGCCGAGACGCCGGCGGCGGCAATGCCCGCGCCAGCGCCGAGGAAAGTCCTGCGTTCCATGCTACCTCTCCCGCTCACGTGCGCCGAAGGTTCCAGAACAGCGCAAGCCCGGGCACGCGGCCCGTCAGGTTGCGCTTGATCGCCGTCATCGACAGGTAGGAGCCGACCGGCACGTAGGGCAACTCATCCATCGCGACGGTTTGCATCTCGCGTGCCAGGCGCTGCTCGGTCGGCAGGTCGGGCGCTTCGAACCAGGCGTCGCGCAGTTCCTCGAGCCGCGGGATGCTCGGCCAGCCGAACCAGGCATTGGTGCCATTGCCGCGCAGCGGGAAATGCGCCGCCGGGTCGACGAAATCGACCGAGGAGAACGACGTGAACAGCATGGACCAGCCGCCGCGCTCCACCGGCTCGCGCGAGGTCCGCCGCTGCACCGTCGTGCCCCAGTCGGTCAGCACGATGTCGGCGTTGAAGCCGAGCCGGCGCACCAGGTCCGCCCCCACCTGCGTCATGGCGGAGGGGGCCAGGATGTCGGTCGGCCCGATCAGGCGCATGGGCTGGTTGGTGTAGCCGGCCTCGCGCATCAGCGCCTTCGCGCGGTCCACGCTGCGTGGGCCCGCCAGCGCGCCAAGCGCCGCATCGTTCGCGAGCGGCGTGCCAGGCGTGAACAGCCCCACGCCGGTGCGGTAGAGCGACGCATCGGTGCCGACCACCGCCTGCATGAAGTCTTCCTGGTTCACCGCAGGCAGGATCGCCTGGCGCATGCGCTTGTCGTTGAACGGCGCGTGCAGGTGGTTGAAGCGCAGGATGCCGGTGAGCGGCAGCGGGTCGATCGCCTCGATCGCGATGGTACGGTTGCGGCGCAGCAGTTGCTGGATCTCGGGCGGGGGCTGCTCGTACCAGTCGATCTCGCCGGTCTGCAGCGCCGCGGCGGCGGTGGCGGCATCGACGATGATGTTCCACTCGACGCGGTCGAAATGCGCGACCTTGGGCCCGGCGGTCAGGCTCGGCGTGCCCACGGGGCTCGGCACGTAGTCGGCGAAGCGCTCGTACACCACGAGGGAGCCGGAATTGTATTCATCGGCCTTGAACTTGAAGGGGCCGGAGCCGATTGCCTCGCGCACCTGCTGGAAGGGGTCGGTGCGCGCCAGGCGCTCGGGCATGATGAAGGCGGGGCTGTTGGAGACCTGGCCCAGCGCCTTGAACAGCAGCGGGAAGGGCCGCTTCAGCTTGAAGCGCAGGCGCCGGTCGTCCACCACTTCGACCGCGTCGACCACGGTCTCGAGCTTCTGGCCGAAGGGGTTGCGCTTCATCCAGCGGGTGATGGAGGGCACCACGTCCTGCGCGCGCACCGGCTCGCCGTCGTGGAACTTCAGCCCCGGGCGCAGCGTGATGGTGACGACCTTGCCGCCATCCTCCAGGACATGGCCCTCGGCCATCTGCGGCTGCGGGGCGAAGTTCGCGTCCAGCCCATAGAGGCTGTCGTAGATCATGTGCCCGTGGTTGCGGGTGATGTTCGCCGTGGTCCAGATCGGGTCGAGGCTCGTGAGGTTCGCCTGCGGCACCATCTTCAGCACGCGGGCCGGCGCGGGCTGCGCGGTCGCGGTGCGCGGCAATGCCGCGGCGGCCCCCGCAGCGGCGGAGGCCTTCAGCAGGTCACGACGGTTCATGTCAGTCTCCCGAGCCTTGTCCGCCGCATCAGACCAGCCGGCGCCGCGAACGGCAAGCCGGATGCAAGCGCCCGCCGGGCCTCAGCTTGCGGATCGTAAGCATGCACGATCCGGGAGCACACAGCGCGACCGCGCCCGGACCATCAGCGGCGCAAGGCGCACCGGGACACGGCGCGTAAGCCAAGCCCGCCGGTGCCGGCGCCCGGCGCCCGAGGGCAAAAAAGGAACTCAACCCCGCTGGATGTTCCAGAACACCGGCAGGCCCTTGAGCATCCCCGACAGGCCACGGCGATAGGCGGTGGCCTGGAAGTACTGGCCGAGCGGCAGGTAGGGCGCCTCGCGCAGCGCCTCGGCCTGGATCTCGCGCGCGAGGCGCTGCTCCGCCTCCAGGTTCGGCGCATCGAACCACTGGTCGCGCAGTTCCTCCATGCGGGGCATGGTCGGCCAGCCGAACCAGGCGCGATCCCCGGTGCCGCGCAGCGCCTGGTTCACCCCGGGGTTCATCATGTCGAGCCCGGTCCAGAAGGTGAAGAACATGCTCCAGCCGCCGCGATCGGGCGCGTCGCGCCGCGCGCGGCGCTGCATCAGCGCCGCCCATTCGCCCGAGACGACCTCGACATCCATGCCCACGCGCCTCAGCGTCTCGGCGCCGACATTGGCGAGTGCGGACAAGGTGGGGAAATCATTGGCGGCGAGCAGCACCACCTTCTCCCCGGCATAGCCCGCCTCCGACAATTCGCGCTTCACCCGGTCGGGGTCGCGCGCCGAGGTCAGCACGTCCATCCCCGCATCATTCGCGAGCGGCGTGCCCGGCGGGAAGGTGCCGATCTCGTCGCGCCACAGCGACCGGTCCGCGCCCACCACGGCGGACATGAAGGCATCCTGGTCTACCGCGCCCAGCAGGATCCGGCGGATGGCGGGCCGGTCGAAGGGCGGGTGCAGCGCGTTGAAGCGCACCATGCCGATGAAGCCGATCGGGTCGGGCACTTCCATGACGATGGAGCGGTTGCGCCGCAGGCTCGGCTGCAGGTCGCCCAGCGGGTTCTCCCACCAATCGGCCTCGCCGGCCTGCAGCGCCGCCGCGGCGGTCGCGGCATCGGGCATGACATGCCATTCGACACGGTCGAAATGCACGCGCTTCGGCCCAGCGGTCCAGGTCGGGATGCCCTCGGGGCGCGGCACGTAATCGGCAAAGCGTTCGTACACCACGCGGCTGCCAGGGACGCGCTCGACGAAGCGGAAGGGGCCGGAGCCGATGAGCTCGGCCACCGGGCGCGCCGGGTCAGTGGCCGCGAGGCGCTCGGGCATGATGAAGCAGACCGGCGCCGAGGGCTTGGCCAGGGCCGTGAAGACCTGCGGGAAGGGACGCGACAGGCGCAGCAGGATGGTGCGATCGTCGGGTGCCGCGATTTCCTCGGTGCGGGCGAGCAGCACCTGGCCCAGCGGATCGCGCGCCGCCCAGCGCCGGATCGAGGCGACGCAATCGGCGGCGCGCACCGGCTCGCCGTCGTGGAACTTCAGGCCCTCCCGCAGGCGGATGGTGATGCGCCGGCCATCATTGGCGACATCGTGGCCCTCGGCCATCTGCGGCTCGGGCCGATAGTCCTGGTTGAAGCCATAGAGCGTGTCCCACACCGCGAAGCCGTGGTGCCGCGTGGCGTTGGCGGTGGTGACGATCGGGTCGAGCACCGCGAGGTCGGATTGCGGGATGAACTTCAGCACGCGCGACGCGGCGGCGGTGCCCTGGCCGAGAGCGGGGCTCGCGAGGGTCAGGGCGGCGGCGGCGAGGAGGCGGCGTCGCTGCAGGATTGGGCTGCGCATGGCGCGCAGTCTCCACCAGATCGCCCGGCGGCGCGCAAGGGGCGCCGCCTGGTTTGGGACCGGCACCGCCCCGATCCCCCACCCGGCCACATACGCCAGTAACCTGGACTGGGTGGCCGGGTGGCGGAGCGGGCCGGTGCCGCACGCCGGAACGCGCCCTGCGGCGCATTCCGGTGACGACTCGTCAGGCGCGGCGCACGTTCCAGAACAGCGGTGGCTGGCCCTTCAGCATGCCCGTCAGGTTCCGCCGGTACGCCGTGGGCTGGTAGTACATCCCGGTCGGCACGTAGGGCACCTCATCGAAGGCGATGCGCTGCATCTCGGTCGTCGCGGCCTTCGCTGCCGCCTCGTCGGGCGCATCGAACCAGGCGGTGCGCTGCGCCTCCATGGCCGGGATGGTCGGCCAGCCCGGCCAGGCATTGTCGCCATGGCCGCGGATCGAGGCGTGGCTCGCCGGGTTCCAGTGGTCGACGCCGCTCCAGAAGGTGAAGAAGCCGGACCAGCCGCCCTGGTCGAGCGGATTCTTGCTCGCGCGGCGCGCCACCAGCGTGCCCCAGTCGGTGCTGACCAGGTCCACGTTGAAGCCCATGCGGCGGAACAGGTCCGCACCCACCAGCGTGGCGGCGTTGATCGAGGCGAGGTCGGTCGCGTTCAGCAGCACCATCCGCGCGCCCATCGCGCCGGCGGCCTGGAGTTCGGCGCGCGCGGCGTCGATCGACTTGCGCAGCCGGTCGAGCCCCACCGTCGAGGCGGAGGGCGAATCCGGCGCGAAGAAGCCGATCCCCTCGCGCTTCAGGGTCGGATAGCCCTGCACGGTCGCGTCGCCGATCACCGCGGTCATGAAGTCGATCTGGCTGATGGCGGTGATGACCGCGCGGCGCACGGCCGGGTTGTTGAAGGGCGCGCTCAGGTGGTTGGGGCGGAAGATTCCGATCAGCCCGGTGCCGTTGATGACATCGACGGCAACATTGCGGTTGCGCGCCACCAGCGGGAACAGGTCGGCGGTCGGCTGCTCCCACCAGTCGATCTCGCCCGATTGCAGCGCCGCCGCGGCGGTCGAGGCATCGGGGATTATCTTCCATTCCACCCGGTCGAAATGCGCGACCTTGGGCCCCGCCGTCATCGACGGCGTGCCGTTCGGCACCGGCACGTAGTCCGGGTTGCGCACATAGGCCAGCGAGGAGCCGGGCACCCACTCGTTCTGCACGAATCGGAACGGCCCGCTGCCCACCGCCTCGGTGATGTTGGTGAAGGGGTCCACGTTGCCCAGTCGCTCGGGCATGATGAACAGACAGGATGTCGTGACCTTGGAGAAGGCCTCGATCATCTTGGGGAAGGGGCGCGACAGGCGGATCGTGAAGACGCGGTCGCTCTCCTCGGTCATGTCGGCCACGCGCGCCATCAGCTCCTGGCCGAAGGCGTCGCGCCGGCCCCAGCGCCGGATCGAGGCGACGCAGTCGCGCCCGCGCACCGGCGTGCCGTCGTGGAACTTCAGCCCCTCGCGCAGGGTGAAGCGCCAGAGCAGGCCGTCATTCTCGACGACATGGCCCTGCACCATCTGCGGCTGCGGGCGGAACTGCTCGTCCATGCCGTAGAGCTGGTCATAGACCAGGAAGGCATGGTCGCGCGCGACGAAGGCGGTGTTGGTGAAGGGGTCGATATTGGGCAGGTTGGCGTGCGGCACGTAGCGCAGCGTGCGCGCCGCGGCCGGCTGGGCGATGGCGAAGCGCGGCAGCGCGGCGGCGGTGGCGCCGGCCGCAGCACCGGCCAGCAGGTCGCGTCGGAACATGCGGGGTGTCTCTCTTGCTCGGGTGAAGCCTGCCGGACCTTAGCGGGCGGCAGGCAGGCGATCCAGCGGCCGCCGATGCAGGCGGTGCGGCCGCAGGATCGCCCGCATCAATACCCGGCCGGGCGGTGCCCGAATCCGGGCGCAGGGGCCTCGGCCGTCTCGATCCAGACGGCCTTCGACTGGGTGAGCTCCGCCAGCACCTCGGCCCCGGAGGACCGCCCGTAGCCCGAGGCGCCGAAGCCGCCGAAAGGCACCGAGACATGGATGGTGCGGTAGCCATTCACCCAGAAGGTGCCCGCGCGCACGCCGGCGGCGACGCGATGCGCGCGCCCCAGGTCGCGCGTCCAGACCGCGCCCGCCAGGCCGAAGCGCGTGGCGTTGGCGAGCGCGATCGCCTCCGCCTCGTCCTCGAAGGGGATGGCGGCGACGACGGGGCCGAAGATCTCCTCCTGCGCCGGGCGCGAGTCGTTCGGCAGCCCGGCGAGCAGCGTCGGCGCCACCCAGAAGCCGCCGGTCGGCAGGGCGTCAGGCACCGCCGGGGCGATCACCTGCGCGCCCTCCGCCGCGGCGACCAGCGCGCGCACATGGGCGAATTGCCGCGCCGTCGCGACCGGACCCATCTCGGTCGCGGCATCGAGCGGGTCGCCCATGCGGATGCGCGACGCCGCTTCTGCGAGGGCGGCGACGAAGCGGTCGTGCAGCCGGCGCTGCACCAGCAGCCGCGACCCCGCCACGCAGGATTGCCCCGCACCGGCGAAGATCGCCTGCTGCGCGCCCTGCACGGCGGCGGGGAAGTCGGCGTCCTCGAACACGATGTTGGCCGACTTGCCGCCCAGTTCCAGCACGCAGGGAATGGTGCGCGCGGCGCAGGCCGCCGCCACCGCGGCACCGGAGGCCGGGCCGCCCACGAAGGTCACGCGCGCCACCGCGGGCGCGGCCAGCAGCGCCGTGCCACTCCCCTGCCCCGGCCCGCAGACCACCTGCACCAGGCCGCGCGGAAGCCCGGCCTCGATGCACAGGCGGCCGAGCGCGACCGAGGTCAGCGGCGTGAACTCCGATGGCTTCAGCACCACCGCATTGCCCGCCGCGAGCGCGGGAAACACGTTCCACCCCGCGGTGAAGAGCGGCGCGTTCCAGGGGGTAACGGCCAGCACCACGCCGTAGGGCTCGCGGCGGATGATGACGGTATGGCCGGAGGGCACGGGAACGGTGCGGCCTTCGATCTTGTCGCACCAGCCGGCCCAGTATTCGGCCATTTCGGCCACGCGCGCGGCCTCGGCGCGGGCATCGCGCAGCGGCTTGCCGGATTGCGCGGATTCGAGGCGCGCCAGCGTCTCGGCCTCGCGCCGCACCAGCGCGCCGAGCGCCCAGAGCCGCCGCCCGCGCTCGGCGGCGGACAACACCAT
>NZ_JACADR010000539.1 GCF_016106005.1 Roseomonas rosulenta | reverse complement strand
CCGCGCACCGGCTCGGCCGAGACGATGACCGCGGCGCGGCCGCAGGCCTGGTCCGGCGCCTCGCCGCGCAACAGCATCGCGGCGGTGCCGTCGGGCACCGCACGCAGCGTGCAGGCGCCAGGACGGCAGGCGATCGCGCCGCCCGCGGCTTCGCCCTCCCGCGGGAGGGGCCGCGCATCGGTCGTGCCATGCGCGCGCAGCCAGGAATCGCGCACCAGGTTCGAGGCACCCGACTGCCGTTGCAGCCACACCGCGCCCTCGGCGGCGAAGCCGATCAGCCGCGCATCGCCCGAGACCAGCAGGTCGGGCGGGCGATGCAGCGCGGGGCTGGCGAGGCCCAGCGCCATCAGCGGCACGCCCGCCCAGCGCCAGGGCAGCCGCCACAGGCACAGCCACAGCATCCCGAAGCCGAAGCAGGCCAGGCCCCAGGGCGGGATGGGCCGCGCGCCGGTGGCGGCACCGGGCCAGGACGCGACCTCGCGCGCCACCACCAGCACCGCCTCGCAGCCCCAGCCCATCACCGCCAGCGCCGGGCCGTCGAGGCCGAGCGGCATCAGCAGCGCCGCCAGCATCGCCGCGGGCATGACCAGCACCGAGGTCAGCGGCACCGCCACCGCATTCGCCGCCACGCCGTACCATTGCAGCCGCCCGAAATGCGCGAGGCCGAAGGGCGCGGTGGCGAAGCCCGCCAGCACCGAGGTGCCGACCAGCCCCACCGCGAAGACCGCGCCGCGCCGCCACCAGACGCCATCGCCCTGAAGCCGCTGTACGGGGCCGCGCAGCGCCTCCCATCCCGCCACCAGGGCCAGCACCGCGGCGAAGGACATCTGGAAGGACGGGCCGAGCAGCGCATCGGGCGAGAGCAGCATCACCGCCGCCGCCGCCAGCGCGAGGCCGCGCATGGTGATGGCATGCCGCCCCGACAGCAGCGCCAGCGTGACCAGCGCGGCCATGGCGAAGGACCGCTGCATGGGCACCTGCGATCCCGTCAGCAGCATGTAGAAGCCCCCGGCGCCGAGGGCGGCGAGCCCCGCCCAGACCTTGCCATCCACCCGCAGCGCCAGCGAGCGCCAGCAGGCGATGAGGAAGCGCACCACCCAGAAGGTCACGCCCATCACGATCGCGATGTGCAGCCCTGAGACCGAGAGCAGGTGCGCGAGCCCGGAATCGCGCATGGCCGCGAGGTCGGCGCGCGGGATGGCGGATTGCCCGCCGGTCAGAAGCGCCGCCGCGACCGCCCCGGCCGCGCCCGGGATGGCGGCGGTGACGCGCGCCTCCATGGCCGCGCGCAGGCCCGCGAGCGGC
>NZ_JACADR010000538.1 GCF_016106005.1 Roseomonas rosulenta | reverse complement strand
TGGTCGCGGGCCGGCTGCGCGGCGGCAGCGGCCGGGGCGGGCTGGCCGGGCAGCGAGGTGGCGACGTCCTGCGGCGCGACGATGGGCGGCAGCGCGGACTGCTGCGCCAGCGCGGGCGCACCGCCGGCGGCGAGAAGGATGGCGAGTGCGCCCTTGCGGAACATCGCGGCCCTCACGGTCAGCCATCCTCCAGATGCAGCAGCAGCGCGGTGGCGAGCAGGAAGCCCGCACCCGCCGGCGCCCAGGCCGCGAAAACGACCGGCAGCGTGCCGGCCTGGCCGAATTCGCCGGTGATCTTGTCGATGACGAACAGCGCAAAGCCAGCGGCCACGCCCCCGCCGATCATCTGCGCGACACCGCCCCGGCGCGAGGAGCGCATCGAGAACCCCGCCGCCAGCAGCGCCATCGCGGCCGCGAGCAGCGGCAGCGCGAGCAGCGACTGGAAGTGCAGCCGGTGCCGCACCGCCGAGAATCCCGCCTGTTCCAGCACCTGAATGAAGTCCGGCAAGGCCCAGAAGGACAGCGTGTCCGGGCTCGCGAAGGAATCCTGGATGCGCGCAGGCGTGAGGTCGGTGGGCAGCTCGACGCGCTGCGCCGGGGCGGGCGTGCGGTCGGCGCCGAAGGCCACGGCATCGGCGATGATCCAGCGCCCCGGCGCCAGCACGGCCGAGGGTGCCTCCACGCGCGACAGGGGCCGGTCGTCGGCCGACAGGCGCCACAGGCTGACATCGGCAAGGCGGAAGGCCTCGCCGGGGTTCAGCTCGCGCGCCGCGACCGGGCGGCCCGACAGGATCGCGACCCCGCGCGGGTCGAGCCCTGGGTCGGCCTGGCGCAGCCACAGCCGCCCGCCGGCCAGCGCCGAGATGCCGCTGGTGTTGCGCAGGAACTGCGCGTCGAGCCGTTCGGCCCGTGCCAGCATGGCGGAGGAGAGCGGCGATACCGCGGCCGTCGCCAGCGCACCGAGCAACACCGCCACCGCCACCGGCCCGGCCAGGAAGCCCCAGGCGGAGACCCCCGCCGCGCGCGCCACCACCAGCTCCGAGGATCGCGTCAGCCGCCAGAAGGCGATGATGCCCCCAAGCAGGATCGCGAAGGGCAGGATCTGCATGGCGACGAAGGGCAGGCGTAGGGCGGCGATCTGGGTCACCAGGGCGAAGGTCGCGTCCTGGCGCGTGGCCGCGCGGCGCAGCAATTCGATCAGGTCGAACAGTGCGACCAGCCCCGCCAGCGCCGCCAGCATCGCCACCGTCATCGCGGCGAAGCGCCGCGCGACATAGACCATCAGGGTGCGCGCGAAGGTCACGGCGCG
>NZ_JACADR010000537.1 GCF_016106005.1 Roseomonas rosulenta | reverse complement strand
CGACCTGGCGGAGGAGCTGGCCGAGCTGGGCGAGGCGGCCTCGCTGCAACGGCGGCTCGATGCCGCGGTGGCGCGCCTCGCCTGCCATGGCAGCGTGCGCGCCGGGCGCCGCCTGCTGCCGGCCGAGATGGACGCGCTGCTGCGCGCCATGGAAGCCACGCCGCGCGCCGCCACCTGCAGCCATGGCCGGCCCACCGTCCTGCGGCTGGACGCGGCGGCACTGGAGCGGATGTTCGGGCGGCGGTAGGTCCGCCTCAGCAGCCCTCGCCCGGCGCGCGCAGCACATGCAGCGTCGCCGCGCCGTGGCTGCGCGTCGCGACCGTCGCGTAGCCGGGCAGGTCGAGCGCATCCTCCTGCGCCGCCTCGGCCACCACCAGCGCGCCCGGCGCGATCCAGCCGGCCGCCGACAGCGCGGCCAGGGCGCGCTCCACCAGCCCCTGCCCATAGGGCGGGTCGAGGAAGACCAGCCCGCAGGCCACCCGCGCCCGCGGCGGGCGCGTGGCGTCGGCGGCGAGCACGGCGCTGCGGGCCTCCTCCTTGCAGGCGGCGATGTTGGCGCGCAGCGCGGCCAGCGCCGCCTTGCCGGTCTCGATGAAGGTGCAGTGGTCCGCACCGCGCGACAGCGCCTCGAGCCCCAGCGCGCCGGTGCCGGCGAAGGCATCGAGCACCAGCTGGTCCTGGATGGTGGTGCGCCCGCCCCAGGGCGCGTGCCACAGCATGTCGAACAGCGCCTGGCGGACGCGTTCGGCGGTGGGGCGCGTGGCGTCCCCGGGCGGCGCGACCAGCGTGCGGCCGCGATGCCGCCCGGCGATGATGCGCATGTTTCTATGCCCTCAAGCGGCGGGCGCCGGCCGTCCGGCCGGCTTGCCTTCGCGCCCTGCGCTGGCGCGCTGGCGGCGGCTGGGGGTCTGGGCGCGGTCGCGCCGTGCGCTCCCGGATCGCGGCAGGGCCGCGATCCGATTTCTTTTGCCCTCGGGCGCCGGGCGCCGGGCGCCGGCATGTGCCGGCTTGGCTTGCGCGCCCTGCACGGACGCACCTGACGGCGAGGATGGTCTGGGCGCGGTCGCGCCGTGCGCTCCCGGATCGCGGCAGGACCGCGATCCGAACGTCTGGGTCGTCAGGAAGGCAGGGGCGCTTCATTCGCGCCCGCGCGGGGCGTCGCGGCCGCGCACCGGGCGGCGCGTGCCCATCACCGCACTGCGCGCGCGTGGCGCGCGTCGCGGTCCCTCCGGCGGCGGCTCCGGCAAAGATCGGGAC
>NZ_JACADR010000536.1 GCF_016106005.1 Roseomonas rosulenta | reverse complement strand
AAGGATAGCCGTGATCGGAGTCCGGACGTGAGCTCTCCCGATCTCCGGTGATAGTCGCCCAGCGCCGGGCTGGTGCCGACCGCCCGGTTCATCGCGCGCCAGCGCCGCAGCACGCGCGCCGCCGCCCCCGCATGCCCGCCGAAGCCGAAGCCGTCCTGCGCGATGGCCGCGAGCGCGCGGGCATATTCGGCATCGAAGCGCGTCCAGGGCACGTCGGTCGCCTGGCCGGCGCGCAGCTGGTAGCGATAGGCCAGCGCCCGCGCGACCGGCGCCTCGCCCCCCGCCGCGGCGAGCGCGCGCAGGTCGAAGACCACGTCGTCGATCAGCCGGAAGGGGGCGAAGGGCTGCACCAGGTCGCGCCGCGCCAGCAGGTGCAGGGAGGCGAAGGCGTCGCGCCATCCGGCGAAGCCGAAGCGCGCGGCGCGCGCCGGCGGGATGCGCCGCAGCGCCCGGCCATCCGGGTCGCGCACGATGGAAGGCACCACCACGGCACCGCCCGCGCGCGCCTGGGCCAGCGCCTGCGCGATGGCATCCGGGGGGCCTTCCAGTTCGTCGTCGCCATCGAGGATCATCACATGTGCGCCGCTCGCGACCTCCAGCGCGCGGTTGCGTGCGGCATGGGCGCCGGTCGCGACGGGGCCGACAGCGGTGAAGCGCAGGCGCGGGTCGGGCGGCAGCAGCGGGGCATAGTCGGTGCCGTCATCGGAGGCGACCACCACCTCGACCGCCGCGCCCACGGCGCGCGCCAGCACCGAGGCGACGGCGCGCGGCACGAGGTCCGGCAGGCGATGGGCGGCGAGCAGCAGGGAGAGGTCCATGGCGCGCCATCCTCGCAGGACGGCGCGGCAGGAGAAGCGCGTCCGGCGCATGATTCATCCACAGGCGAATCCCATTGACTGTGACTCCGGAACCTTTCTAGAACAGCCCCCAGGTTGCCGGTTTGTTCCGCCCGAGTCGCGCCCGGTACCGTGGGGAGAGAGCCTGGATGCTCACGCGCAAGCAGCATGAATTGCTGATGTTCATCGACCGCCACCTGCGCGACACCGGCTTCTCGCCCTCCTTCGAGGAAATGAAGGCGGCACTCAACCTCAAGTCGAAATCGGGCATCCACCGGCTGATCACGGCACTGGAGGAACGCGGCTTCCTGCGACGGCGCGCCCACCGCGCCCGCGCGCTGGAGGTGATCCGCCTGCCGGAGAACCTGGCGCCGCGCAGCCCGCGCGCGCCCAAGCCCAGCGAGGCGCCGCTCGGCCCCAACGTGATCCGCGGGCCCTTCGCCGCCGCCCCGCCGCGCCCCGCGGCCGAGCCCGCCAACGAC
>NZ_JACADR010000535.1 GCF_016106005.1 Roseomonas rosulenta | reverse complement strand
CGGGCGGGGCGCTGGCGGGGCGACGATCGCGCGCGCCAGCGCCCCCCCCGCCCGAGCTTCGCCCGCTTCAGCTGGCGCCGGAGGCGCGCACCACAGGCGCCCAGCGGACGGCTTCGCGCGCAACGAAGTCGGAAATTTCGGCGGGCGTCGGGTCGCCGAGCGAGACCATGCCGATCGCAGCCCAGCGCTCGCGCGCGGCAGGCTCGGCCATGGCGGCGGCCAGGTGCGTGCGCAGCCGGCCGACGATCTCGCCCGACAGGCCCGCCGGACCCGCCAGCAGGAACCAGTTGGACGCCACCGAGCCAGGGAAGCCAGCCTCCACGATGGACGGCACATTCGGCACCGAAGCCACGCGCTGTTCGCTCGTGACCGCCAGGCCGCGGATGCTGTTGCCCTGCACGCCGCCGGTATGCGCACCCACCGTGTTCCACAGCGAGGTGGTGTTGCCGCCGATGATCGCCTGCTCGGCATCCGCCGCGCCGCGGAAGGGCACGTGCAGCAGTTCGACCCCCGCCTCCTGCGCCCAGAGCATGCCCGCGAGGTGCCCGACCGACCCCACGCCGGAGGACCCGAAGGACATCGCCTCCCGCCGCGCGGCGGCGGCGGCCTTGTAGTCGGCCATGGTGCGGATCGGCCCGTCGCCCTTCACGGCGCACAGGATCGGCGCACCGCCGAACATGGTTACGTAGGCGAAGGAGCGTTCCGGATTGTAGGCCGGCGGCGGTGTCATGCTGACCGAAACCGCAAGCGGCCCGGTATTCGTCACGAGCAGCGTATACCCATCCGGCGCCGCGGCGGCGACCTGCGCGGTGCCGACCGCCCCGCCGGCGCCGGGGCGGTTCTCGACGATAAAGGGCTGGCCGAAGGCGCGCTCCATCCCCGCCGCCAGGAAGCGCATGACGATGTCGGAGGTACCGCCCGGCGCATAGGGGTTGATGATCCGCACCGGGCGGTTCGGCCAGGCGCCTTGCGCGTGCAGCGCCGAGGGTGCTGCGAAGATCGCGGGGGTGGCGAGAAGCAGGCGGCGACGCAACATGAAGTGCCCTTTCCGATGGCCGGTGGCGCGACGCCTGCCCGCGCGCTGGGCAATCCGGGGCGGCGGGCTGCAGGCGCCAAACCGTGGCATGGCCCAGGCTCGGGGATCAGCAATCCTCATGCCGCGCGGGCTGGCAGGCGGCACCGTCGGCAGCGGGGCGGTGGTGGGCCGGGGTCCCGCCGCCTTCGGCAGGGCCCCGCGCGCCTCGAGCGCAAGCCTGCGGCGGCAGCCTCAGCGTTGCGCCTGGACCGTGGCGCGCGGCACCGGGCGCGGCAGTGCCGG
>NZ_JACADR010000534.1 GCF_016106005.1 Roseomonas rosulenta | reverse complement strand
GGCGCGCCCCAGCAGCGCGCAGCGCCGCCCAATGCGCGCGCCATGGAGCTGGCGCGCGAGCTGGACGACGCCCCCGCAGCGCCGCCGCCTGCGCCGGCCGTCGCGCCAGGCCGTTCCTGGGGCCGCATCCTGCTGTCCGAGGCGCCCTACATCGCCATGCTGGTCGCCGGCTTCTTCGGCGTGGCCTGGGTCGGCGGGACGGAGCAGCCGAACCTGCTCTACTGGAAGATCCTGACGCCGATCTTCGGGCTGCTGTGCGTCGTGGCCGGCTGGTCCGGCTCGGCCAGCAGCGGCGGGCGGACCCGGCTGATCTGGACGCAGGCCCTGCACTGGGCGGCCTTCCTGATCGCGATGATGCTGCTCTTCGCGCCCTCGGTGCGCGGCGTGGTGAACGACAACGCGACCGAGATCGGCCTGCTGCTGCTGCTGGGCCTGGGCACCTTCGTGGCCGGCGTGCATGCGGGATCGTGGCGGATCGTGGCGGTGGGCGCTGTGCTCGGGCTGTCGGTGCCGGCGGTGGCGGTGATGCAGCAATCGGTGATGCTGATCGTCAGCGGGGCCCTTGTGGTGTTGCTCTGCGCCGGCGCCTTCGTGCTGGTGGCGGCGCGCACGGGGCGCTGAGCGGACGCGCGGTGGACGGCCCGGCCGCCCGCCGGGGCCGAAGCCTGCGTCAGGCCGTTGCGCCGCCTGGCGCGCGCAGGCGCCGCAGCACGAGCACGAGCATGATGGCCGGCGCGACGGGGCCGATGCCGATGCCGCCCGCGAGCCCCACGGCGATCGATACCCCGGGCAGCAGGTAGGCCGCGACCAGGCCGGCCTTCTCCCACGGCAAGAAGCCGCCCTGCCGCGCCTGGCGGATGACCCAGGCCATCGGCAGCAGCAACAGCACCATGTCGTAGGACAGCACGAAGGGGGCGGCGAGCGGCGTGGCCGCGGCCAGCAGCGCGACCTCCGCGAGGCCGCCCGGCCGGCCGCGCAGCACGACCACCAGCACCACCAGCACTCCCGCCGTGACCGCCAGTTGCAGCCCCTGCGCCAGCCGCGGGCCGGCGCCGAGGCTGCCGGCCATGGCCTGCACGCTCTGCAGCTTCCAGATCGCGACCGATCCGCCGGCCATCGCCGCCCCGGCATCGGACAGCCGTTCGAAGAAGGCGAGCCAGGCATCCGCGCCGAAGGCCAGCCAGGCGGCCACCGCCCAGGCCAGCCCCGCCGCGGTCGCGACCGACAGCACCCGCCAGCGGCGCGCGGCGACCAGCGCCGGGATCACCAGCAGGCCGAGCTGCGGCTTGAAGGCCAGCGTCGCGAGCGCCACGCCGGCCAGCGCCGG
>NZ_JACADR010000533.1 GCF_016106005.1 Roseomonas rosulenta | reverse complement strand
CGCGGCCTCGAGCAGCCGGCCCGCCGCTGCCTTCTCGGCCGCGGGCATGCCCGCGCCGGCGCGCGCGAGTTCGGCCAGCAGCGCCGGCACGAGCGCCACCTGCAACGCCTGGCGCGCGGGTTCGGGAAGGGAAGCGGCGATGCCCGGCTGCCAGGCCTGCTTCGGCCGGCCGCCGCTCAGCAGCCAAGCATCGATCCCGCGCGCGCTGCCGAACAGCGCCGCCACGCCGCCCAGCACGGGCGGCGCGAGGAGGAACATCGCCCAGAACAGCACGCCGCGCGGCGGCACCAGCAGCCCGACCAGCAGGTAGGCCACCCCGGCCACCAGCATCGCGAGCATGAGGCGGCGCTGCGCGTCGGTCAGCAGCGTCTCGGGCGGCGCCGGCGAGCGGTCCTGGCGGCGCATCGTGGCCTGCGGGCGGGCGGCGGACATCGGCTCAGCCCCCCGAGGAATAGGCGCGGCCGGTCGAACCGAAGCCCGCGCGCGTGATGGTGGAGGTCGGCCGCGACACCGTGGACCCGGTCAGGCGGGACGCGTTGGGCCCCGCATAGGTGCCCATACGATTCGCCTGGCCCAGCGTGCGGCTGCCGCTGTCCCAGGCGCGCAGCGGCCCGGTGCCGACCGCCGGGCGGTAGGAGGCCGTTGGCTGGCGGTCGGCGCTCCAGGTCCAGCCCTGGTAGCGCGGGCCGATGCCGCTGCCGTAGCGCTGCACCCAGAAGGAATTGTAGCCGCCCCAGCTGCTGCGCGGCGTGGCCGCACCCGGCTGCGCCGCGACTGCCGCCGCGGCCAGCAGGGCGGCGGGCGGGATCTCGACCTCGCTGCACTGGCTCCAGGTCGCGCGGCAGGAGTCCTCGGTTGCGAAGCGGGTCGGCAGGGGCAGGTCGAAGCCTTCGCAAGCCTGCCATTCCGCCGTGCACAGCGCCTGGTCGGGATAGACCGGCGCCAGGCGGTAATAGGCCAGCGAGACCGCCAGCGGCGCGCGCGCCGTCGCGGTGTAGTCGAGGGTCGCGACCGCGCGCGGCTGGGACTGCTGGGCCAAGGTGCTGCCGGCGACGGGCGCGGGTTCGGGCAAGGCCCAGGCGGTGCCGTCGCGGTCGCGGATGACCGGCTGCACGGCGGTCATCTGCCCCGGCACGCGGGCCCAGCCGGCCAGGGCAGGGCGCCAGCTGGGCGGGACGGCGGCGAGCGTCTCGCCCTCGCAGGCGCCGCGGCCGAACAGGGTCTCGCACGCGTTCACGGTGGTGAAGCGCGGGCGCGTCTCGACCTGCTCGCGGGCCACCGCCTGCTCGAGCCGCTCGCAGCGCGCGAGGTCCTCGCCGAGGCGCCGATG
>NZ_JACADR010000532.1 GCF_016106005.1 Roseomonas rosulenta | reverse complement strand
AGGCGCCGGCGGCCCAGCTCTTCCTCGAGCCGCGCGAGCTCTGTCCGCAGGTCGCGCTCGCCACGCTCGGCCTCGACCAGGCGCGCAAGAGCTTCGAGGTCGCCCGGCGCGGCGACGCATTGCGGCTGCGGCGGGGTGAAGAAGCGCCAGGCCAGCAGCGGGCCGAGCAGCCCGGCGAGCAGCGCCAGCAGCGCCAGCGCGGCGAGGGTTGCGATCCACACCCCCCAGGGCCGGCGCGGCGGCGGCTGCCAGTGGCGGCCATCGTCGAAGCGCGCCAGCAGGCCGAGCGGGCCGGGCGCTGCGCCGCCCACATGTCCCCAGCCGGCCAGCACCGGCCGGCCATCCACGGCGAAGACTAGGTCGAAGGACGGAATCTCGGCGATCGCCGGCCACAGCGCGACCAGCGGTCCACCGCCGGAGGCCGCCTGGCGCTCGGCCTCGCGGCGCAGGTCCGACAGGATGCGCCCGGCCTCTGCGGTGAGCGCGGCACGCGAGGCCGCGTCGATATCGGCGTAGCGCGCCATGCGCGCGCCGGACGCACCCCAGGCGATGCCGCCCTCCTCCGCGACCGGCTGCGCGAACAGCGCGGCATGGGCAGGCGAGAGCCGCCCCGCCTCGGCCTGCAGCACGGCGAAGGCCTGATCGGGCGGCATCGGCAGCAGCGGCCGCAAGTCCTGCGGGCGCGTGGCGACCAGGCGGATCACGGCGCGCACCTCCGCACTGCGGCCCGATGCCCTGCATCGGGCCGGGAGCGCACAGCGCGACCGCGCCCAACCCGCCTGCCGCGCCGGGCGTCACAATGCACGGCGCGGAAGCCCAGCCCGCGGATGCGGGCGCCCGGCGCCTGAGGGCAAGAAAGACTCTTCCCACTCATGGCACCGTGAACTCCCCGACCACCTGGTCGCGCACGCCCTGGCGCGCGGTGCCGGTGAAGACCTGGTCGGGCCGCCCCTCGCGGCGCACCGTCACGCGATAGGGCGTGGTCGGCCCGTCGGCACGCTCGAAGTAGTCCACCACGATGCGGTAGGTGCCCGGCGCCGGGTCGCGGTCGAAGACGATGTTCTCGACCGGCGTGCGCGTGGTGGGCCCGCCGGCGGCGTTGCGGTCGATGTCGAGCGCGCCGCCACAGGCCTGGCGGTTGCGGAAATCGATCCGCTGCCCGCCTGGGCAGATCACCGCGAGGTCGAGGTCGTTGCGGTCATCCCAGGCCAGGATCACCTGTGTCCGCCCGCGCCGCGCTCCCTGCCGGTCGGCACGGTCAAGGTCGGTGTTGCGCGGCGGCTCCGGGGGCGGCTGCTGGGGCGGGGGCTGCGGCGGCGGGTCGGGCCGGCGCGGC
>NZ_JACADR010000531.1 GCF_016106005.1 Roseomonas rosulenta | reverse complement strand
CGGGCTTCGCCGCGACCTTCGCCGCGGGCTTGACCTTGGCGGCCACCGCCGGCCTCGCTGCCGCCTTCGGCTTGGCGGCCGCCTTCGGCGCGGCGGCCTTGGGCTTCGTCGCCGCCTTGGGTTTGGCCGCCGTACGGGTCGGCGCCTTGGCGGATTTCGCGACAGCCTTCGGCTTCGCCGCCGCCTTCGGCTTGGCGGCGGCCTTGGCCTTCGCGGTCGCGCGGGACTTGCTCTGCGCCTTGGCGCGGGCCGAAGCCTTCATGTCCGGTATGCTCCCATTTCCGCCGCGCTGTCCCGCGGGGCGCTCGGCGGCCAAGCAGCCGGAGCGCACGGGCCATCGCCACGCAACACCTGAGGCCCGGGCCGGCCGGTCGGCACAACCCCGTCCATCTGCTTGAAACAATAGCAGAAAAATAGCCCCCCGTCACCCCATGGGGCGAAGGTGAAGGCGGCGTCAGCCGGGATTGGGGCTGAACAGCTCCTTCTTGCCGGGCTTGTCCTTCCATTCATCCGCATCGGCCGGCGCCTCGCCCTTGCGGGTGATATTGGGCCATTGCGCGGCATAGGTGCGGTTCAGTTCGAGCCAGGCAGTGCCCTTGTCGTCGCTGTCGGGCACGATGGCCTCGGCCGGGCATTCCGGCTCACACACGCCGCAGTCGATGCACTCGTCCGGGTGGATCACCAGCATGTTCTCGCCCACGTAGAAGCAGTCCACCGGACAGACCTCCACGCAGTCCATGTACTTGCACTTGATGCAGTTCTCGGTGACGACATAGGTCACGGTGGGCAGGCCCCTGACAGCGCGTTGCGGCGGGGCGAAGATGGCCAAGCCGCGCGCCGGCCGCAACCCGGCCCGTGCGCATGCGTCATTCCCGAGCCATGCAGTCGGATATGTCCTCATACAGGGCGCGCGCCTCCGCCGGCGGGCCGCGGCGGGCGGCCAGCGCCAGAACGCGCCAAACCACGATCCGGCCGCGCTCCCCCTGGCCCTGGGCGATGGTCAGCACGTCGCCGGGCCGCACCCGGGCATGCGCCTTGTCGGTCGGCTGGCGGTTGATGCGCACCGCGCCGGCCTCGACCAGGCGGGCGCAGTCGGCACGGGTCTTGCGGGTGCGCGCGCACCACAGCCAGAGGTCGAGGCGCTGGGCGTCGCGCTCCGCCTCCGCCACGGGGCGCGTCAGTTCTTCTTGAGCAGGCTGGCCAGCACCGCGAAGGGGCTGTCCGGGCGGGGCATGGCGGGCAGGGCGGGGCGGTCCTCGCGCGGGCGGCGCGGGCCGCGGTCGCCCTGGTAGCCGCCGCCCTTGCCCTGGCGCTGCTGGTCGCGTGGGCCGCGCTGTTCCGGCCG
>NZ_JACADR010000530.1 GCF_016106005.1 Roseomonas rosulenta | reverse complement strand
CGCGCTGGCGCTGCTGCCGCTGGTGCAGGGTGCGACGCCCGCCGCCGCGCGCAGCGCCGTGGCCGCGCACGAGGCCTGGTCCGAGGCCCGCGTCGCCGCCCTGCGTGCCGAGGGCCGCCCGGTCTTCGTGAACCTGACCGCCGCCTGGTGCATCACCTGCAAGGTGAACGAACGCATGGCGCTGGCGACCGAGGGCGTGCAGCGCGCCTTCGCCCAGCGCAACGTGGCCTATCTCACGGGCGACTGGACGCGCGGCGACCCTGCCATCACGGCGCTGCTGCGCGCGCACCAGCGCGACGGCGTGCCGCTCTACCTGTTCTACCCCGCGGGCGGTGCCGCGCCGCGCGTGCTGCCGCAGATCCTCACCGAGGGGATCGTGCTGCAGGGCATCTCCGGGATGGCCGGCGCGAGCTGATGCCCGCGGTCTAGGGGGCCGTCGCCCCCTGGCGGGAGAGCGCGAGAGGGCAGCGCCCTCTCGCTACATCCAGGCTTAAATCCCCTGGGGCTGCCCCGCGATGGTGACGGCGATCGCCTCGGGTTTCAGGAGGCTTGCCGCGACCTGCTTCGCCTTGCCCTGCGTGATGGCGCGCAGCCGGTCGTTGCGCCCGTCCAGCCAGTCGATCGCGCGCCCGTTGCGCCGCATGGCCAGCAGCGTGGCGGCGATGCGCCGGCTGTCGGTGAACTGCAGCGGCAGGGAGCCGGTGAGGAACGCCACCGCTTCCTCGAGCTCCGCCTCGGTCGGGCCGCGGGCCGCAAGGTCGGACCAGACGGATTTCGTGACCTCCAGCGCCTCGGCCACGCGGGCATTCTCGGTGGCGAAGCCGCAGGTGATGACGCCCCCGCCGAACAGGCTGTCGAGCCCGACGCCAATGCCGTAGGTCAGCCCGCGCTGCACCCGCACCGCCTCCATGAGGCGGGAGGAGAAGCCGCCCCCGCCCAGGATGCGCAGCACGATCTGCGCCGCCTCCCAGTCCGGGTCGTTCGGGGTAATGCCCGGCTGACCCAGGATGATCTGCGATTGCGGGCTGGGCACCGGCAGAACCTGGCGGCCGAATTCGGTGAAGGCCGGCAGGGCGGGCGGCGCCTCGGGCGCGCCGGCGGGCAGGGCGCCGAGCAGCTCGGGCAGCAGGGAGCGCAGCTGCGCCGGGCTGATGGCGCCTGAGGCCGCGACCAGAACGCCATCACGGCGCAGCTGGGCGGCGAGCCCGGCGCGCATGCCATCGACGGTCACCGCGGCCAGGGTTTCCGCCGTGCCTGTGGCCGGGCGCCCGGCCGGATGGGTCGGGAAGGCGGCCTGCCAGAAGCCGCGCCCGGCCTGGCCGCGCGGGGTCTCCAGCGACTGCCGCGCGCCG
>NZ_JACADR010000053.1 GCF_016106005.1 Roseomonas rosulenta | reverse complement strand
GGGTGTAGCCGTGACTGGCGTTGAGGCGTGTGGTCTCCCGTTCCCCCGCGCGCCTCGCGCGACACGCACCCCCGCGCGCCTCGCGCGACACGCACCCCCGCGCGCCTCGCGCGACGCGAAAGGCAGCCGCGCACCCTGCCGCATGGCCGCAGCGCGCGGCCCATGCCACCATCCCCCGACGGGAGAGACGCGCCATGCAGCACGCGCAGGCCGCCGGGGCGGCCGACGACATCGATTCACGCCGCGCCTGGCTGCGCCTGCTGGCCATCGTGCTGCTGTGCCTCATCGGCAGCGCGCCGATGTGGTCGGTGGTGGTGATGCTGCCGGCGGTACAGGCGGAATTCGGCACGGCGCGGGCCGATGCCTCGCTGCCCTACACCATGACCATGGTCGGCTTCGTCTTCGGCGGCGTGCTGATGGGGCGGCTGTCGGACCGCTTCGGTACCATGGTGCCCGTGGCGGTGGCAGCGGTCTCGCTGGCCGCGGGCGGCGTGGCGGCGGCGATGGCGCCATCCATATTCGTTTTCGGCCTGGCCTATGGCCTGCTCATGGGCTGCTTCGGCGCGGCGGCGGTGTTCGGGCCGCTGATCGCCGACGCCTCGCTGTGGTTCTCGCGCCGGCGGGGCATCGCGGTCGCGCTGGCGGCCTCGGGCAACTACATGGCGGGCACGGTCTGGCCACCGCTGCTGCAATGGGGCGTGGACACGATCGGCTGGCGCCACGCGCACCTGGCGATGGGCGCGGTGTGCATCGTGACCATGCTGCCGCTGGCCCTGGCGTTGCGTGCGCGCGCGCCGATGCCGCCCGCGCCGCCGCCGCGCGCCGCGGGTGCGCCGGCCGTAATGCCGCTCGGCCTGCACCCGAATGTGCTGCAGGCGATCCTGGGCGCGGCGGGCATCGCCTGCTGCGTCGCCATGGCCATGCCGCAGGTGCATATCGTCGCCTATTGCGTGGACCTCGGCTACGGCGCGCAGCGGGGGGCGGAGATGCTCTCGGTCATGCTCGCGGCCGGCATCGTCTCGCGGCTGGCGTTCGGCGCGGTGATGGACCGCATCGGCGGGCTGCGCACCCTCGCACTTGGATCGGCCTTGCAGGGCGTGGCGCTGTTCCTGTTCCTGCCGGCCGACGGGATGGTCGCGCTGTTTGCCGTCAGCGCGGTATTCGGCCTGTTCCAGGGCGGCATCGTCCCCTCCTACGCGATGATCGTGCGCGAGTATTTCCCGCCGGCGCAGGCGGGCACGCGCGTGGGCATCGCGCTCTCCTCCACGCTGGTCGGCATGGCGCTGGGCGGTTGGATGGCGGGCGCCATCTTCGACGCCACCGGGTCCTATCGCGCGGCGATGTGGAACGGTATCGCGTGGAACCTGGTGAACCTTGCGATCGCGCTGTGGCTGCTGCAGCGCGCGATGCGCCGGCAGCGCGGTGCGGGATGGACAGCGGCCGCTGCGGCGCCATAGCCTCCCCGGAAAACAAGCATACGGAGGACGCCATGGACCTCACACCAGCGCCGATCGGCGGCCAGGCAGCCTGGACCGGCGCCGAGATGGCGCGGCGCACCGACTGGATCGAGACGCTCTCCCCGGCCGAGCTCGCCGAGATCGATGCCGCCATCGCCGCGCATGTCGCAGCCGGGCGCGCCATGGGCGACATCACGCCCGAGACCTTCCGCCTGCCCACGCTCGCGCCCCGCCTTACGCGCATCCTGGGCGACCTGCAGCGCGGCCGCGGCTTCGTGCTGATCCGCGGCTTCGACGTGGCCACTCGCCCGATCGAGCAGAGCGCCATCGGCTACCTCGGCATCGGGGCGCATCTGGGCAGCTTCCGGTCGCAGAACGCCAAGGGGCACCTGCTCGGGCACGTGAAGGACCTCGGCCTCGATATCGCCGATCCGAAGGTGCGCTACTACCAGACCAACAGGGAGCTCGAGTTCCACACCGACAGCTGCGACATCGTCGGGCTGCTCTGCCTGAAGACCGCGAAGGCGGGCGGCGGGTCGCGCGTGGTCTCCTCGGTGGCCATCCACGACCGCATGATGGCGGAAAGCCCCGCGCTGTGGCGCGCGCTGTTCAACCCGATGCCGACCGACCGGCGCGGCGAGATCCCGCCTGGCATGCTGCCCTGGTTCGAGATCCCGGTCTTCAACTGGCACCAGGGCGAGCTCAGCACGATCTATTCGGGGCAGTACATCCGCTCGGCGCAGCAGAACTTCCCGCAGGCGCGGCGGCTGACGCCGACCGAGCATGCGGCGATCGACCGGCTGGACGAACTCGCCGCCGAGATGTCGCTCGAGATGGAGTTCCGCCCCGGCGACATGCAGTTCGTGCACAACCACACCTGCCTGCACAGCCGCACCGACTTCGAGGACTGGCCCGAACCGGAACGCCGGCGCCACCTGCTGCGCCTGTGGCTGGCCCCGCGCGAGGCGCGCGAGCTGCCGCCGGCCTATGCGCAGCGCTACGGCGACATCACGCCGGGCAACCGGGGGGGGATCGTGGTGAAGGACACGGTGCTGACCTTCACCCTGGCGCCGGCATGATCGCGCGGCGGGTCCTGCTCAGCGCCGCGCTCGCCGCGCCGGGTGTCGCGCGGGCGCAGGCCTGGGCGCCACAGCGCCCGGTGCGCATGGTGGTGCCCTTCGCCCCGGCCGGCATCGTGGACCAGCTCGCGCGGCTGCTGGCGGAACCGATGTCGCAGCGCCTCGGTCAGCCCGTGGTGGTGGAGAACAGGCCCGGCGCGGGCGGCAATGTCGGCACCGCGATGGTGGCGCGCGCGCGTGGCGATGCGCATCTGCTGCTGGTGGGCAGCAGCGGGCCGCTGGCGGTCTCGCCCATCACCGAGGCGCAGCTCGGCTACGACCCGGCGACGGACCTGGTGCCGGTCACGCTGCTGAACGCGACGCCGCTGGTGCTGGTGGTGCGCGCGCAATCGCCGCATCGCGACGTGGCCTCGCTGGTCGCGGCCGTGAAGGCCGAGGGGCGGGAGGTGCTCTACCCCACCCCCGGCGTCGGTTCCCCCCAACTTCTGGCGCAGGAGGCCTTCCGCCAGGCCGCCGGCTTCCCCGCGGCGCCGGTGAACTATCCGGGCAGCGCGCCCGCCATCACCGCACTGATCGCCGGCGAATTCGCCTTCACCATCGAGAACCTGGTGCTGGTCGCGCCGCAGATCGCCGGCGGCACGCTGCGCGCGCTGGCGGTCACCAGCACGGCGCGCGCGCCGCTGCTGCCGGAAGTGCCGACCATGGCGGAACAGGGCTTCGCGGATTTCTCGGCGGGCGGCTGGTACGGGCTGCTCACGCCCGCCGGCGTACCGGAGGAGGCGATCGGCGCCTATCACCGCGCCGCCACGGCCGCGCTGGCGGATGCCACCATCGCGCGACGCATCGGCGAGATGGGCGGCCCGCCGATCGGCAGCACGCCGCTCGAGTTCCGCAGCCATATCCGCGCCGAGACGGAACGCTGGCGCGGCGTGCTCGCACGCGCCAGGTAGGGCGCAAGGGCCAGAAACCGGTGGCGGATTGGGGGGAGGTATTCTCCCCCCGACCTTCCTTCACCCGGGTACATCCAGCCCCTTCGCCACCAGCGCCGCCGGCGTGCAGGCAGCGGCCACCGCCGCGAGCACACGCGCGCCATCGGGTGCCCCGGCGAAGGCCGCGCCAGAGAACACTGCGATGGTCTGAGCGCCATCGGGCAACGGGCCAACCACCTCGATGCCCGGCACCTCCATCAGCTCGCTGACCTGCTGGAATGCGATGGCGGCCTCGCCGGTGACGAGCTTCTCCGCGGTGAAGCCCTGCGGGATCACGATGGCCTTGGCATTGACCTCCGCCGCGATGCCGAGGCGTTCGATCAGCGCCGCGAAGAAGATGCCCGAGGCACCGGCGCGCGAGTAGCAGAGCGAGGGCACGTCCAGGAGCAGCCGGCGCAGCGCGGGTACGCCCGAGATGTCGGGATGCGGCGCACCGGCCTTGACCGCCAGGCCGACGCGCGAATGCGCGAGCGGGCGCGCCGTGGCGCCGTCGAGCACGCCCTGGCCGGACAGCGCGGCGATCGCCTCCGCGGTCAGCACCGCGGCATCGGCACGCTCGCCGGCGGCGATGCGGGATTCCAGCGCGCGCGTAGGTGCGAGCTCCACCTGCAGCTGCGCGCCGAGCGCCGCCTCGATCGCCGGCGCGGCCTCGCGCAGCAGGCCGGCGATGGCGAGGGTGGACATCAGGCGTGGCATGGCGGGCTCCGCAAAGGGCCCGCATCCTGGACCGCGGTCCTGCTTGACGCCAATCACCGCTTCCCGCCACCTGGGCGCAACCGCCGACGGACCCCGCCATGACCCTCCGCTTCGCCGACATCACCGCCCCGCGCCCCGACCGCGAGAGCCTGGCCGCGACACATGCCGCGATCGACGCGCGGCTCGATGCCGGGGACCGCACCGGCGCGCTGGCCATGTGGGATTCCGCCCGGCGCGACTACGACACCTGGTCCTCCCTGGTGCACCTGCGCTTCGCGCAGGACACGACCGACAAGGACGCGGTGGCGGCGCGCGAATACGCCGATGCGCTGGCCCCCGTAGCCGCGACGCACGAGACCGCGCTGAAGCGCCGCCTTCTGGGCGACGGCAATCGTGCCGGCCTGGAGGCGGCAGCCGGCGCGCACGCGGTGGCGCTGTGGGAGACCGACATCACCGCCTTCGATCCCGCAATCGCCGCGGAGACCGAGGAGGAAAGCCGCCTCTCCGCACGCTATACCGCGCTGCTCGCCGGGGCGAAGGTCTCGGTGAAGGGGCAGGAGGTGAACCTTGCCGGCCTCGCCCCCTTCGCCGAGGACCCCGACCGCGCGACGCGCCACGAGGCCGAGGCGGCGCGCTGGGACTTCTTCGCGCGCAACGGCGAAGCGCTCGACGAGATCTACGACCAGCTCGTGAGGCTGCGCACCGGCATGGCCCGCAAGCTGGGCGACGCCACCTTCACGCCACTGGCCTATCGCCGCATGCGGCGGCTCGACTACGGCCCGGCGGATGTCGCGCGGTATCGCGACGCCGTCGCGCGCCACGTCACGCCGCTGGTCGCGCGCATCCTGGAGGCGCGCCGCGCCACCCATGGCTGGGACCGGCTGCGCTATTGGGACGAGGCGCTGATCGACCCCGCCGGCAACCCCAGGCCGGTCGGCGACCACGACACGCTGGTGCTGGCGGCGCAGACGATGTTCGACCGCATGGATCCGCGCCTGGCCGACTTCTACGCCATGATGCGGGAGGGCGGATTCCTCGACCTGAAGAACCGCCCAGGGAAGGCCGGCGGCGGCTTCTGCACGTCGTTTCCTTCCGTCGGCGTGCCCTTCATCTTCGCCAACTTCAACGGCACCCACAACGACATCGGCGTCTTCACGCATGAGATGGGCCACGCCTTCCAGTGCTGGGAAAGCCGCCACCAGCCCGGCGTGGACTACCTCTGGCCGACCATGGAGGCGGCAGAGATCCACTCCATGGGCCTCGAGTACCTGACGCATCCGCAGATGGGCCTGCTGGTGGGCGATGCGGCGGCGGACCGCTTCCGCGCGATGCACCTGGTCGGCGCGCTGTCCTTCCTGCCCTATGGCGTCTGCGTCGATCACTTCCAGCACGAGGTCTACGCCAACCCCGACGCGACGCCGGCGGAGCGCCACGCGATGTGGCAGCGGCTCGAACGTGTCTACATGCCGTGGTCGGACTACGGCGACCTCGCCTACCCCGCCAAGGGCGGGCGCTGGCAGGCGAAGCAGCACATCTACAACTCGCCCTTCTACTACATCGACTACACGCTGGCGCTGTGCGTCGCACTGCAGTTCTGGGTGTGGTCGCGGCGCGATGCGGCAGGGGCCCTCGACGCCTATGTCGCGCTGTGCGGGCGCGGTGGGTCGATGCCCTTCCAGGGGCTGGTGGCCTCGGCGGGGCTGGTCTCGCCCTTCGCGGAGGGCGCGCTGGAAGCCGCGGTGGGCGAGGCCGCGGCGGTGCTCGGCGTGTGATGCCGGCGGCCCGCCGGGCTGACCGGCCTGCGCGCAGGGTTGGCGTGGCGGCTGCGCGCGAAACCAGGACTCCTCACGGCCAGGCGCTGCAGGCCTCCCAGCCGATCTCGCGCGCCTGCGCCTCGGCGCCGGCGATCCACTCCGCCACCAGCGGATGCGCCAGCACCGCATCCGCATAGGCCTGCGCATCCGGCGCCAGCGCCACGGAATAGGTGCGGAAGCGCGAGGCCATCGGCGCCCACATCGCGTCCGCGAAGCAGAAGCGCGTGCCGAACAGATACGGCCCGCCCGCACCCCAGGCCGCGCGCGTGTCGCGCCAGGATTGTTGCACCCGCGCCACCTGCGCCTCCACCCCCGGCCGGCCGAGCAGCTTGGCGTTGGACGGGATCCCGTTCGCGATCGGCCAGCGCTTGACGAGGTTCATCGGCATCGCCGCGCGGAGTTCCGCGAAATGCGCGTGCATCTCGGCGGCCGACATCCGCGCCGCGGTGCGCGCGCGCAATTCGCCCGGCCAGATGTCGCAGCCCGGCGCGCGTTCCCACAGGTATTCCGCGATCGCCAGCGTGTCCGTCACCACGAAGCCGTCGTCGACCAGCACGGGGATCAGCCCGGTGGGCGAGACCTCCGCCAGCCGCGCCTTGCTCTCGGGGCGGGAGAGGAACAGCGTCTCGGCCTCGAAGGGCAGGCCCGAGAGCCGGCAGGCGAGCCAGCCCCGCATGGTCCAGGTGGAGGACCACTTGCCCCCGATGATCAGCCGCATGCCGTGACGCCCCCCGCGCGATGGGGCGGAGCATGGCGCGGCCGCAGCGCTTGACGCAACGCCGCGCCCGCCGAACCATCGCGCGCAACCTGCCGGATCGATCGCATGTCAGCCTCTGATGTCGCCGCCCGTGTCGCCGCCGCCGCCGAAGCAGGCGGCGAGGCTTCCGTCGCCTTCCTGCGCGAGTTGATCGGGCTGCAGCGCGCCGGCGAGGATGCCGTGCAGGCGCGCGTCGCCGAGGCCGCCGAGGCTGCGGGCTGCACGGTCGAACGCCGCCGCTACCGCCCCGCCGAGGTGCAGCTGCGCGAGGAATTCGCCGACCAATCCGCCATGGCGACGGAGGAACGCGTCGCCGTGCTGGCGCGCCTGCCCGGCAGCGGCGGCGGGCGCAGCGTGATCTTCTTCGCCCACCCCGATGGCGAGGCCTTTCAGCCCCGGCATGGCTGGACGCATGACCCCTTCGCCGGCGCGGTCTCGAACGGACGCATCCATGGCTGGGGCGTGGCCGACGACCTGGCTGGTGTGGCCACCATGGTCGAGGCCGTGCGCGTGCTGCGCGCGGCTGGGCTGCGGCCGAAGGGTGACGTGATCCTGGCCAGCACGCCGTCGAAGCGCCATGCGCGCGGCGTGCATGCGCTGCTGCATGGCGGCGTGGCGGCCGATGCCGCGGTCTACCTGCACCCGGCGGAATCGGGCATCGGCATGCGGGAGGTGAAGGCGCTCGCCCCCGGCCAACTGGTGTTCCGCGTGGTGCTGCGCGGCACACAGCCACCCACGCAGGAGCCAGGGCATACGGCCTTCGCGCATCTGGCAGTGAACCCCGTCGACCTGGTGCCGCCGGTGATCGCCGCACTTCGCGCGCTGGATGCGCGGCGCGGCGCGCGGGTGCACCACCCGGTTCTGGATGCCGCGATCGGGCGGTCCACCAACCTGCTGATCGGCGATATCCGCGCACTGGGGGATGGGCGCGCCTCGCGCGTGCCGCCGGCGGTGCAGCTCTCCTGCGCGCTCGCCTTCCCGCCCGGCGAGAGGCTCGGCGATGTGCAGGCCGAGGTGGAGGCGGCGCTGCGCGAGGCCGCCGCCGGCGATCCAACGCTGGCAGCGCATCCGCCGGCGATCACCTTCGTCTCCGGCGTCACGGGCGCCGAGGTCGGCCAGGACCACGCGCTGTGGCATGCGACCAGCGAGGCGGTGCGCCTGGGCACCGGCACCGCGCCGGAGATCAACCCGCTGCACACCTCCTCCGACATCCGCAACCCGATGGTGCAGTCGGGCATTCCCTGCGTCGGGCTCGGGCCGCTGTGCGGCGACCTGACGCAGAACGGCGGCCGCGACGAATGGGTGGATGTGACCGACTACCGCCGCGGCGTGGCGGTGATCGCCGCGCTGATCGGTCTGTGGTGCGGCGCGGAGCCGGCCTGAGGGCCCCGCGCCCGCACCGCGTCAGGCGAACTCGACCGCGAAGACCGTCAGGCGCGTCACGTCGATCAGCGTCACCGATCCGCCGTCGCTGAAGGTCAGCAGCAGGTCGTCCGCGCCATCCAGGTCGGCGTCGAACGCGCTGCGGCTGGTCAGCCCGAGACCGTCCTCGAGCACCAGCCGCTCGCCCGGCTGGTAGCCCAGGATGGTGTCGTGCCCGCTGCCGGTACCGAAGATGAAGCGGTCGAGGCCGCTGCCGCCGATCAGCAGGTCGTCGCCCGCGCCTCCCTCGATCGTGTCGATGCCGAGCCCGCCCTCGACCGTGTCGTTGCCCGCGCCGCCGGACAGGCTGTCGCGGCCGACTCCGCCCAGCACGAGGTCGTTGCCCTCGCCGCCATCGATGGTGTCGTCGCGCAGCCCGCCATCGAGCGTATCATCCCCCTTGCCGCCGGTGATCAGGTCGAGACCGCCCTCGCCCAGCACCAGGTCGTTGCCGTCGTCGCCGGCCAGCACGTCGTCGTTGAAGCCGCCGCGGATCGTGTCCGCCCCGGCGCCGCCCAGGATGGTGTCCCGGCCGGACGAGGCCACCACGCTGTCGTTGCCCTCGCCCGCATCGACGCGGTTGTTGCCGGGCCCGGCATCGATCGTGTCGGCGCCATTGCCCCCGGCGATCGAATCGTCGCCGAAGCCGCCGCGCAGGCTGTCATTGCCCGTGCCGCCCAGCAGCGTGTCGGCGCCGACGCGACCGTCCAGCACGTCGTCGCCGCCGGTGCCCTCGACCAGGCCGGCTCCGTCCAGCACGATACCCTTCAGCACGGTGTCGCCGCGCGCCGCCAGGTTCTGGATGCGCGTATCCCCCGCCGGGGTCGTGTCCGCGACGTCGAAGGCACGGTCCGGCGTGCCGTGGATGTCGAGCAGGTACTCGGCCAGCGCATCCTGCTCGGTGTAGTCGGCGGCGAAGGTGGCGCCACCGCTCGCGGCAGCGAGCGGGTCCACCATGTCGACGCGGTCCTGCACCGTAACCTCGTTGCCGACGACGGCGTCGGCGGTGCCGAGGTAGTTGTCCCCACCAGCAGCCAGGAAGTTCAGCGTCACGATGCGGAAGTCGCGCGTCGGGTCGCCTTCCAGCTGGCCGTCGCGGACCAGGATGTCGGCGATCTCGCCATCCGCATCCAGAACCGCGAGGCTGACCACGCGGTCACCGGCCGGGCGGGTGGCGTCGAAGGAGAAGCGCAGCCCCGCGATCTGCGGGAAGCTGCCCGGCGTCGCGCCCGGGGCGACGCTGCGCAGCGCGTTCTCGACCAGCGTGACCAGGTTGGCCGCGTCGAGCGTGATGAGCGAGAGCTGGTTGTTGAAGCGCAGGCTGTTCTCGATGTCGAGCTGGCTGATCGCGCCGTCGGGCTGCGGCGGCAGCTCGGCCGGGATCGGCTGGCCGAGCACGGCGCCGATTTCCGCGCGGATGCCGCCGCCGTTCTTGATGCTGACCAGGACGGGCAGCGGCTCGGCGCCGCCATGCGCCGCCTGGTACTCGCGTGCCGCGGCCAGGTTGGCGTCGGCGGTGAGGCTGCCGAGGTTGGTCTCCTCGGTGCGGACCTCGTTGCGTCGACCTTCCAGGAACACCTCGGTGTAGCCGAGGACGTTGCCGTCCTTGAGGTCGATCACGTCGGCGATGGCGTCGGTGATCTGCTTGACCTCGCCGCCGCGGGTGCCGTCGGCGAAGATCGCATCCCGCTCCGCCTGCGAGAGCGTGCCGTCGCCGTCGCCGGCGACCGCGTCGACGCCCGCGTCCGTCGTCACGAACGCGCCGGAGACCGCAGGGGCGGCGCTGCCCGGGATCACGTTGCCGGCGGCATCGAAGGTCACAACCAGGCGGCCGACGTAGTTGTAGTTGCCGTCCGTGTTCACGACCAGGGTCGTGGTCCCGCCCGCGTTGGTGATCGCGACAGGGTAGGTGCCGTCCGCGGTGTCGCCGGGCGCCAGCGGGTCCGTCGCGTCGGCGAGCAGCGTGTTGCTCCCGCCGCCGATGAGGATGTCGACGTCGCGCAGCAGCGGCGCGAGGGCGAGCTCGTTGCCGAACTGCTGCAGGTGGCTCAGCAGGACGATCTTGTTGATGCCCTGCGCGGTCATCTGGTCGACCAGCGGCTGGATGATGGCCGCGAGCTCCGCCATGTTGTCCGCGCCGCCGTCGCCCGAGGGGTCGGCGACGGTTACGTTGCCCACCGTCGAGATCGAGGCAAGGAGCTGGGTCGTCACGCCGAGGACGCCGATGGTCTCGCCGCCCTCCTGGATGGTGGTCCAGCGCGACAGCTCGCGGCCGGTGGCCTCGGCGCGGATCGCCGCGCCGCTCGCAAGGTCGGCGGCGGTGGTGGCGTAGCTCGACGCGTCCCGCAGGTCCGGCGTGTAGAGCCCCGACAGCGCGCGCTCGGCGGCGAAGTTGAGGTTCGCCGAGAGGTAGGGGAACTGCGCGCCGATGTTGCTGATGCTGCCCAGGCCGGGCTGTCCCGGCAGGCCCGGCAGGGTGGCGGTGAAGTCGAAGGCCGAGGCCAGGGCCGACGGCCCAAGGTCGAAGTCGTGATTGCCGAGCACGCTCGCCTGCACGCCGATCGCGTTCAGGATGGCCATATCGGCCGCGTTGAAGGGCAGCGTGCCGTTGCGGATGCCGGTCAGGCTGCCGGCCGAGAGGCCAAAGAGCTGCTCGTAGAAGGAGGCGATCTCGTCGCGGACCGAGGGATCGGTGCCGGCCGCCGTGAAGGCCCCGGGGATGAAGTTGTCGCCGGAGGAGAGCGTGATGCTGTTGGCGAACTCGTCCTCCAGGACATCGACGATGGCCGCGAAGTTCTTCGCCCGCTGCGTCGCCTCGACACCACCCTCGAAGTCCGAGGCATGCAGGAGCTGCAGGGTGAAGGTGGCCTCAAGCTCGTAGGCGGTGGTGGTGGCGCTGTCCTCGTTCGGCACCACCAGCAGGGCCGCACCACCCGGGGCGTCCTCGGCGGGCACGAAGGTGATCACCTCGGGCGCATCGTCGCCCGGCGTGGTGAAGAAGCCGGCGAAGGTGAAGTCGTCCGGGGCATCCATGCGGAAGGCGGCGACGCCGTCGGCGCGCTCCAGCGACACGAAGATGAAGGTGTCATCGCCGACCTTGCCGATGGTGATGCTCTCGGGCTCCACGCCCTTGTTGTCGTCGCGGTTCTCGTCGTAGCTGCCGGGGAAGCGGGTCGCGATGATCTCGTCGAGCAGGTTGCCGCTGTCGAAGACCAGCGTGCCGTCAGTATTCCAGACGCTGAAGGACCGGCCGCCGAACACGTAGAGCTGGTCGAAGTCGCCGTCGCCGTCAGTGTCGCCGAGCCGGTTGGTCACGGTGAGCCGGCCCAGGCTCTCGACGATCTCGGGCGTGGTATCGGCATCGGCCGGGTCGTCAGGAAAGGCGGTCGGGTCGAGCCTGAGCGCGGAGATCCGCGATTCCTCGTTCAGGCCCGGCCAGTCGGTGCGCGCATCGCCCTCGTTCGCCGTGATCAGGTAGGTGGTGCCGCCGAAATCGACCGCGGCGATGCCGTCGGGCTGGTACATCCCGGACAGGTTGTTGAAGGTCACGGGGGCGAAGACGTTGTCGTTGTCGTTGCCCGAGATGGCGTTCACCGCCAGCCCATGATCCTTGAAGCCGAGCGGGATGATCTTGGTGAAGGTCGCGGTGGTGAGGTCGAGCACCGCGATGGCGTTCGCCTCCTGCAGTGTCACGTAGGCCTTGGTCGGATCGTTCGGGTCGACCGCGACGTATTCCGGCTCGAGATCCTGCGCGACCGTGGCGCCGGGCCCGAAGATGCGCACGCCCGCGGCGCGCAGCGCGTCGATCTGGCCATTGAAGGACGTGAAGTCCGCGGTGCTGACCGCGCCCGTCGCCACGTCGATGATGCTGACCGAGCCGACCGGATCGACGCTCGTCGGTTGCCCGTAGGAGTTCGGCTCGCCCTCGTTCGCCGTCAGCAGCCTGGTGCCGTCGGGGGTGAAGCCGATCTGGTCGGGCTGCGCACCCACCGTGACGAAGCCGAGCCCGCCGAAGTCGCGCGGGATGAGCGTGACCGTATCGCCCACACGGGCCAGATCGGCCACCACCACCTTGCCCGGATCGGTCTTCGGCTCGGATTCGATCGCCAGCGCGACCACGCCGTCCTTCACCGCGACGCTGTTCACATTGCCGAGCAGGCTGGTGTCCAGGCTGCCCAGGATGATGCCGGTCGCCGCATCTACCGCATCGACGCCATCCGCGCCGATGACGAAGATCAGCCCGGTCCCGGCGTCATAGGCGGCGACCTCGGCGTCGAGCGCGGACGAGCCATTGGCGGCGGTGTGCGCAAGCGTGAAGGCGGTGGTGGCGCTGAGCTGCGTGCCCGACATGAGGTTCTCCGGCGAATTGACCCTTGATCGCCGGATAGGCCGTCAGGCCGCTGCCTTCCCTCACGATGCGGTGACGGGATTGTTAAGGAATCATGAATACCGGATGGCGAGTCACCGCCTCATGCGACGCGCCTGTTCCAGGGCATCAACCCCAGGATGTTCGCCATGCCGCAGAAGCCCGAGACGCCGGCGAAGACCAGGCCGGCGCCGACGAAGCCGGCCAGCCCGTAGAAGACCGGCGCGACCAGCGCACCCAGCAGCACGCCCGCCAGCACCAGAGACCCGGCGGCGATCTGCACCTGGCGCATCAGCGGCAGCGGGGCGCTGCGGTCCTCGGCGAGCGGCAGGCCGGCGCCGCGCAGCGCGGCGATGCCGCCCTCGACGATGAAGGCGCCGCCATCACCGGCCCGCGCGCCGAGCCTGGCCGCGTTCTGCGCCGTGCGCGCGCCGGAAGCACAGTGGAAGATCACGGGCGTGCCGGCGCGCACGGCGAACTCGGCTTCCTCGAGCCGCGACAGCGGCAGGTGGGCGGAACCCGGCACATGCGCCAGGGCGCGTTCATCGGCCTCGCGCACATCGACCAGCAGCGCCTCGCCGGCGCGGATCATCTCGGCGGCGCGGGTGGCGGAGATCACTGGCAGGGTCATGGCGTGCGGCAGCCTGGGTCGCGATCCGGGCCCTGCGGCGGGATGCCGCGGGCACCGGTCGTTCCAGCGCCATATATTCGGTTCAGCTCATGTAAAGTCAAGCGGAGGGCGACGCCCCCGGCATCATGCGCGCCGCGACACCGTCCCGCCGCACGATCGCGTGCCAGGCGACCGCCCCGACATGCAGCGCGATGGCGCCGAGCATCAGGTTCGCGAGGACCTCATGCGCCTCCTTCACCAATCCCCGCAGCCCGGTGCCGGCCAGGCTATTCGGCAGGGTCGCCAGGCCCGCGAGGTCGAAGGGCGCGCGCCCCGTCAGCGCCGTCAGCAGCCCCGAGAGCGGCAGCGCCAGCATCAGCGCATAGAGCAGCAGATGCGCCGCCGTCGCGAGCCGCTGTTCCCAGGCCGGCGCGCCCGGCGCCGGCCCCGGCACGGTGCCGAGCCACCGGGCCAGGAGGCGCGGCAGCAGCAGCGCCAGCACCGCGAGCCCCAGCAGCGCATGGGAGCCGACGACGAGGCTCTTCGTCGGACCGCGCCCGAGCGCCTCGGCCAGCTGCGCGCCGCCCCAGGCCAGCGCGATCGCGAGCGCCATGGTCCAGTGCAGCAGGATGGAGAGGATGGAATACCGCTGGCCTGGCATATGATGGTCCTTGCGTCTGTCACGGGCCGAGACGGCGCCACGATGCGAAGGCCGAATTCTGACGTGCCGCGGCCGCGCGTCCTTGATCCAGCGCAGAGCGCGCGCAGCACCCGGTCAGGCGAGGCGTCAATAATAGCCGAGCAGGTGCATGACCAGGACCGCACCGATGATCCCGTAGCCAACCACGTGCAGGATCACGTCGCCGAGATCCATCCGCCAGTTGCCCGTCGGCACCCAGCGCGGGGCATAGGCGTATTCCGGGTTCGATCCCTTGCTGCGCTCCATCAGCGCACGAAAGCGCTGGTTCTCGAGCCGGCTGTTCGCGTCGCCCAGGTCATCGGACTCGTCGGCCACGGCATCCTCCTCGAAGGCCGCCGGGAAGGCTGCAGCCTGCGCTGCGGCAGGTCAGGTCGCAAGCAGGAAGCCCATGAACCGACATGCCGCCGCCCGGCGAACCGGACGGCGGCATGCCCTCATGCGACGCGCGGGAAGGCCGGGATGATGCCCGCGCTTGCCCTCAATGCGCCGGCCGGCCGCGCTCCCCGCAGGCCCAGCCATGGGTGTGCACCAGGCCGTCGTCGTGGTCGTCGCGCGGGGCGATGACGACGCGGGGCTGCGGGCGGCGCATCGGCTCGCTGGCCCAGCGATGGGAATGCACCAGGCCGTCGTCGTGGCGGTCGTTGCTCATGGTCTCGTTTCCTCTCGGGTCAATGCGCAGGGACGAACTGCGCGGTCTCGGTGGAGTGTTCCATCGCCGTGGTGGAGGACCGGCCGCCCGAGGCCGCCATCGCCACCGCGTCGAAGTAGGAGACGCCGACCTCGCGCTGGTGGCGCACGGCGGTGAAGCCGTTCTGCTCCTCGGCGAATTCGGCCTGCTGGAGTTCGGAATAGGCGCCCATGCCGCGCTCGGCGTAGCCGCGGGCCAGCCTGAACATGGACAGGTTCAGGGAGTGGAACCCGGCCAGCGTGACGAACTGGAACTTGTAGCCCATGGCGCCGATCTCTCGCTGGAACTGCGCGGCCGCCTCGACGCCCATCTTCCGCTGCCAGTTGAAGGAGGGCGAGCAGTTGTAGGCGAGCATCTTGCCGGGAAATTCGCGGTGGATGGCCTCGGCGAAGTCGCGCGCATCCTGCAGGTCGGGTTCGGAGGTCTCCCACCACAGCAGGTCGGCATAGGGCGCATAGGCGAGCGAGCGCGCGATCGCATACTGCTTGCCCATACCCGGGCGGATGCGGAAGAAGCCCTCCGGTGTGCGCTCATTGCCGATGAAGGGACGGTCGCGCTCGTCCACATCGGCCGTGAGCAGCTGCGCGGATTCGGCGTCGGTGCGGCAGAGCAGCACCGTCGGCACGCCCTCGACATCGGCGGCGAGCCGCGCGGCGTTCAGCGTGCGGATGTGCTGGCTGATCGGCACCAGCACCTTGCCGCCGAGATGGCCGCACTTCTTCTCCGACGCCAGCTGGTCCTCGAAATGCACCCCCGCCGCGCCGGCCTCGATCATGGCGCGCATGAGCTCATAGGCGTTGAGCGCACCGCCGAAGCCGGCCTCGGCATCGGCGACGATCGGCGCCATGTAGTGGGTGCGGTCGTCGGCCTTGCCGTCGAGGCGTTCCATGGTCGCGATCTGGTCGGCGCGGCGCAGCGACGCATTGATGCGGCTGACCACCTTCGGCACGGAATCGACCGGGTAGAGCGACTGGTCCGGGTACATCTGGCCAGCGCTGTTCGCATCGGCGGCGACCTGCCAGCCCGAGAGGTAGATCGCCTTCAGCCCGGCCTTGACCTGCTGCAGCGCCTGCATGCCGGTGAGCGCGCCCAGCGTGTTCACGAAGGGCTCCTCGCGCAGCAGCTGCCAAAGGCGGCGCGCACCGTTCTCGGCGAGCGTGTGGCGCACGCGGAAGGACCCCGCCAGCCGAGCGACATCGGCCTCGGTATAGTCGCGGCGGATGCCAGCGAAGCGGTGCGGGTCCTGCGGAGGCAGTCCGCCGGCGGAGCCATCGGGGGCGAAGCAGGGCGTGGTGAGCGGGCGCATGGTGGTGATCTCAACTCCAGGCCGGTCCGTCCGGCGCCCGTGAATAATTCACATTGCATCGCCGTCGCGCACCAGCGAATCTGGGTGGAGCGCCGCAAGATGGTTGCGTTTCGCACCGCCGGACGGCCGATTCTGTGAAGGGTGTAAATCCATGGCCCGCCCGCTGATCGGCCGAACGGTACGTCGCCTGCGATCGGAACGCGGCCTCACGCAGCAGGCGCTGGCGGTGCGGCTCGGCATCTCCGCCAGCTACCTGAACCTGATCGAGCACGACCAGCGCGCCGTCACCGCATCGCTGCTGATCAAGCTGACGGAAGTGCTGGGCGTGGAGCTCGCGGCGCTGTCGGGCAGCGCCGAGCGCCAGCTGGAATCCGGCCTGCGCGAGGTGCTGTCGGACCCGATGCTCGGCCTCGATGAAGTGCCGGAAGCCGAGGTCACGACGCTCGCCGCCTCGGCGCCCAATGCATCGCGCGCAATGCTCGCGCTGTATCGCGCCTGGCGCGTCGCGCGCGAGGATTCCTCAGGCCTGGCGCTGCCCACCGGCCGGCGCATCCTGCTGCCCAACGAGGAGACACGCGACTTCTTCCACGACCGCGCCAACCACTTCCCCGCACTCGAGGCGGCCGCCGAGGAGATCGGGCGCGACCTGGCCGCGCGCCCGGCCGAGATGAACCACGCCATCGCCGAACGGCTGCGCCGCGTGCATGGCCTGGCGGTGCAGGTCGGCCCGCTGGAAGGGGCGATGCGCCGGCACGATGCCGCAGCGCGCGTGCTGTATCTCTCGGAATCCCTGCCGCGCGAATCCCGCGGCTTCCAGATGGCCTTCACGCTGATGCTGATCGAGGCCCGCAAGGCGGTGGATGCGGCATTGGCCGGCGCCGAGCCCACCACGCCCGAGGCCGCGGCCATGATGCGCATCGGCCTTCTGAATTACGCCGCGGCCGCGCTGCTGATGCCCTATGCGCCCTACCTGGCGGCCGCGCGCGAACTGCGCCACGACATCGAGGCGCTGGCCGCGCGCTTCGGCGTCTCCTTCGAGCAGGCGGCGCAGCGCCTGTCCACCCTGCAGCGCGAGGGCGCGCGCGGCGTGCCCTTCTTCTTCCTGCGCGTCGACCCGGCGGGCAATGTGGGCAAGCGCTTCTCCGCGGCGGGCTTCCCCTTCGCGCGCTTCGGCGGGTCCTGCCCGCGCTGGGTGGTGCACGAGGCCTTCGCGACACCCGGGCGCATCCGCGTGCAGGTGGCGCGCCTGCCCGACGGCGCGACCTTCCTCACCGTCGCGCGCAGCGTGAACAGCCCCGCCGCGCATTGGGGCGAACCGCCGCCGGTGCATGTGGTGGCGATGGGCTGCGACATCTCCCGCGCGCCGGATCTGGTCTATGCCGATGGGCTCGACCTTGAGACTGCCGCGGTCGGGATCGGCCTGTCCTGCCGGCTGTGCGACCGCGCGGAATGCCGCTCGCGCGCCTTCCCACCGCTCGAGCACCGCCTGGTGCTGGACCCGGCGGTGGAGGGGGCCGCGCCCTATCGCTTCGAGACGGCGGCGCGGCCGGCGCCGGTCAGCCCAGCGCCCAATCCTCCAGCACCGACTCGACCCAGGCCAGGTCCCAGGGCGGCTCGACGCTGACCGGTTCGGGCAGGTCGTCCTCAGGCGGCGGCTCCAGCCCGGCGAGGGCGGCCATGAAGGCGTTCTCGTCGTCGATCAGCGCGGGATCGAGGCCGAAGACCCCGGCCAGTTCGGCGCGCGTCGCGCGGTCGATGCCGGCGTCCGGCAGGTAGCTGTCGGCCAGCAGCGCATCGAGCTCCGCGAGGGTCGGGAAGGCGTCCTCCCCGACCATTGCGAGGGGCGGCGCTTCACCCGACGCGGCGGCAGGCGGCGTAGCGTCAGGCGGCGTGGCGTCTAGTGGCGTGGCGGCAGCCGGCGTGGCGGAGGCCAGCATGGCGTCAGATAGCGTGGCGGCAGGCAGCCCGGCAGCAAGCGGCGCGGCAGTCGGCAGCGCGGCGGGCGGGCCGGGCACCGCCGGGGCGAGGTCGGGATCCTCGCCCGCGAGCAGCCCGGCGAGCAGCGCCGGGTCATTCAGCAGGAGCATCAAGGGGTCTTCGTGCAGGATCATGGACATGGCGCATCTCGGATGGTCGCGAGGGGCGCGGCGTCCTGCCGCATCATCGGCCCCGTGGGACCTTAAGGATGCGAAAACTTATGACACGACCGGAGCAGATGCTAACCGGAAATCGTATCTCGTTAACTTAAAACAACCTTGAGTTGCGTCACACATCGCGAGCCTGCACCCCTGGCGCATTCGCGCGCGCAATGGCACGACGGCGGCAAGCGGTCCGTCCCGGACCCGTGTGCAAGCGGTCCGTCCCGGACCAGTTCAGGAATGCGCCCATGCCACGCAGCCTCCGCGTCGCGGTCCAGATGGACCCGATCGAGACCATCAACATCGACGCCGACAGCACCTTCGCCCTGATGCTGGAGGCGCAGGCGCGCGGCCATGCGCTGTGGCACTACCACGTGCGTGACCTGGCGTTGCGCGGCGGGCGCGTCACCGCCTGGGCGAAGCCGGTGCAGGTGCGCCGCGAGATCGGCAACCATTTCACCTTCGGCGCGGAGGAGGAGCTCGACCTCGGATCGGGCGCCGACGTGGTGCTGATGCGCCAGGACCCGCCCTTCGACATGGGCTACATCACCGCCACCCATATCCTCGAGCACATCCACCCGAAGACCCTGGTGGTGAACGACCCGGCTTCCGTGCGCAACGCGCCGGAGAAGCTGTTCGTCACGCATTTCCCGGACCTCATGCCGGTCACGATGGTGACCGCGGACCGGCGGCGCATCGCGGCATTCCGCGCCGAGCACGGCGACATCATCATCAAGCCGCTGTTCGGCAATGGCGGCGCGGGCGTCTTCCACCTGCGCCCCGAGGACCCGAACATGAACGCGCTGGTGGAGATGTTCACCGAACGCTCCCGCGAGCCCCTGGTGATCCAGAAATACGTCCCCGCCGTGCGCGAAGGCGACAAGCGCATCATCCTGGTGGATGGCGTGGCGATGGGTGCGATCAACCGCGTGCCGGCGGCCGGCGAGGCGCGGTCCAACATGCATGTCGGCGGCCGCCCCGAACCCACCACGCTGACGGATCGCGAGAAGGAAATCTGCGCCGCCATCGGCCCCGAGTTGAAGAAGCGCGGCATGATCTTCGTGGGCATCGACGTGATCGGCGGCTTCCTTACCGAGATCAACGTGACCTCGCCGACCGGTCTGCAGGAAATCGCTCGCTTCGACGGCGTGCATCTCGAGAAGGCGATCTGGGATGCGATCGAGGGGAAGGTGGCGTCGCGCTGAAGGCGGGCAATACGGCAAGCGCCCTGAAGGCGCGCAGTACAGCAGGCGCCCTGAAGTCGCGCGACGGGGGAGGACGGAGATGCTGAAGCTCTGGGGCCGGGTGAACTCGGTCAACGTGAAGAAGGTGCTGTGGATGCTCGACGAGCTCGGCATCCCCTATGAGCGATCCGATGCCGGCATGGAGCATGGCGTGGTGAACACGCCGACCTATCGCGCCATGAACCCGAACGGGCGCGTGCCGACCATCGAGGATGGCGACTTCGTCCTATGGGAATCGAATTCGATCCTGCGGTATCTCGCGATGAAGCACGGCAGCGCACTGTATCCGGCCGATCCGGCGGCGCGCGCCTCCGCGGACCGCTGGATGGACTGGCAGCTCTCCACGCTGGGCCCGGCCGAGCGCAACCTGTTCTGGGGCCTGGTGCGCACCCCCGCGGACAAGCGCGACATGGGCGCGGTGATGGCGGCGATGAAGGCGGCGGGGGAATGCTGGGCGATCCTTAACGCGCATATCGCCAAGCATGGCGGGCCGTATATCGACGGCGCGGCAATGACCATCGCCGACATCGTGCTGGGCTGCTACGCGCGGCGCTGGTTCGGGGAGGAGGTGCGGGTGGAGGGCATGCCGCACTTCCCCGCGTTGGCGGCCTGGTATGCGAAGGTCGGCGAGCGGCCGGGCTTCCGGCGCTGGGTCGCGGTGCCGATGACCTGAGGCCGCCGCCGGAGCGGTCCGGCGCTGGCGGCCACGGCGCCGCGCGGGCGGCGCGAGCGAACGACGAAGCGATTGCGGCAGATCAAGAAGCCGTGATCGGCCGCTCGGCATCGTACCGGCATGAGGAACGTCCAGACAGGAACCAGGCTGCGCCGGTCGCGTTCGCGCCGGGCGGCCTTCGCGGCGACGGCGCTGCTCGCGGGCTGCGCCACGGCGGGGCGGGAGGCGGCGACGGTTCAGGCCCTCGCGGACTCCAACAGGCCTGGGCACACTACTGCTGTCTTGTTCCGCGTGCTGCCATCAGGCGCCGCGCAGCCCGCGCCATACGGCGGAGCGCGTCTCTGGCACCTCGATGGCGGCGACCGCGCCGGCTACGGCGCGACGGCTTCGCCCTCCCGCGCGGCACGGGAGAACGGGTGGCTCCTCCATACGCATGTCCAGCCCGGAACCTGGTTCATGCGCCTCGAAGGGGCCGGCGGCAGCCGCACGGCAGTACCGACCGATGTTACCTTCCGCGTCTCGTCCGCGCCGCCTGCGGTCACCTACATTGGCAGCTTCCGCGTCGCCTGCGATGACGCCGCCGCGCAACCCTGCCGGGTGCAGGCCGCGCCCATCGACGAGTCGGGCGCCGCTGCCGCCCTCGTGGCTGCGGAGGGTGGCGCGCTCGCGGCGCCGGTCACTGCGCTGGCGCGCCCTTATCCGCCCTCCCTTGCCGCGACGGGCCTCACGCCGCCCAGCGTACCGGAGTTCCGCGTCGATCCCCGGCTCTGGGTCGCCGCGATCGACTGGGCAGCCTTCGCAGCCGCGGGCAGCGCGACTGCCTCGGTACCACCACCGCAGGGCGCCCCGACCGAGCCGACGCCCGGTCCGCGCAGCGAGGCGCCGGACTGGTCCTCGGCGCGGATGATGTCCACCTCCGGCGACGATCCCTTCGCTGCACTCGCTGCCATCGTGGTCACGGGCGGCATCATCCTCGTCGCCATCCCGATCGTGCTGATCGCGCGCGCCATCGCCGAGGACCAGCGCAACCGCCGCACCGCCGAGGAAGCCCGCCGCGAGGCCGAACGGCTGCGCGCCGCCGCCCTGGCTCAGGAGCAATGGAGCCCCTGCACCGCAGGCATCGCCGCCGCGCTCGCTCCCGACAATGTGGAGCGCCACCTGCGCACAACCCTCGCGCCAAGCCGTGCCGCCGGCCGCCAGGCCGCCCTGCCCGGCCCCTGGCAGGCCACCGTCACGCGCGTGATCTTCCGCCACTGCGGCACCGCGCCCGACAGCCACGGCGTCGAGGTCGCAACGCGCTGGACCGCGACGCGGCCGGGCGAGGCCGAACCCGCCTTCGACGCCGCGTATAGCCGCAGCGTCGCCGGTGCCACGCCCGACACGCGGCTGGTCCATTCCACCCGCCCGCCCTGGGAACTCCCGGTCGCGAGCGAGGCCGCCTGCCGGCCTCTGGCCGACTACTGCGGCGCCGCCGGATCGGCGCTGCTCCTGCAGGAGGTTACGCGTGGTGTCACGGAGGCGCGCGATGCGATCGCCGCGGGGCGTTGAGATGCGGGCAGTCGGCCTCCTCGCCGGCCTCGCCCTCGCCGGCTGTGCGCCGGTGCTAGCGCCGGTCGAGCTCACGCCCGCGGACCTGCGGCGCGCGGCGAGTGGCGGCGACGTCCTGGTGCTGGCCCGCTTCCACCGCGCCGATACCGGCGATGGCATCTTCGTCGGCGGCCCGGCGGCCTCGGTCCCGGCGCAGGTCACGCGCATCGAGGACGGTCAGACCCGCGCCTTTGGCGCCACCACCGGCGCCGCCGCGGCTGGCGCGCGCGGCTGGGTGCTGCAGGCGCTGCCGCCGGGCGCCTATTACCTGACGCTCGGCGCGGGGGACGCGCAGGGCGACGGCCGCGCCTTCACCTTCGCCGTGCCGGCGGGGGCCGGCACCGCGTATGTCGGGTCCTTCCCCTTCGACTGCCCCTACACCGCGGCGCAGCCCTGCCAGGCGGTCGGCATGCCGGTGGCCGAGCCCGCGGCGGCCTGGCCCGCCCTGCCGGAGGGCAGCGGCCCAACGCGGCCGCTGCCCTCCGCGCGGTTCAGCGTGGCCAGC
>NZ_JACADR010000529.1 GCF_016106005.1 Roseomonas rosulenta | reverse complement strand
GCGGCACTGCGCGCGGCGGGCTTCGGGTCGGTCACGCTTCTGCCGGTCGCGCCCCGTGCGGGGGCGCCGGCACGGCGCGTGCTGCTGCGTGCGCGGCGCGGCGGTCGGGGACCGGCGCGGCTGCTGCCCGCCCTGGTGCTGCACGAGAAGGACGGCGCCTTCACCGCCGAGGCGGACGCTGTGCTGCGCGACGCTGCCGCGCTGGCGCCGTAGCGCCCCTGGCTACTGGTCCTTCACCTCGGGATGGCGCAGCAGCCACAGGCGCTCATGCGCCGCGACCAGGCTCTCGAGGTTCTTGCGGCGGTTGGCGTCGGGCGAGGCCGGGCGGCGCGTGAGCATCATCTCGAGGATGCGCAGCAGGTCCTCGGCCACCTCGAAGTCGCCCTGGTCGCAGGCGTGGTGGAAGGCGATCAGGATCTTGTCGGAAAGCCGGCGCGTATGGCGGGGCGCGGGGGTCGCCGAGCCGCGGCCGCCTTCCGAACCGGTCCCTTCCTCGAGGTCGTCAGACATCCAAAGCCTCCACCGCCGCACGACCGCCTGGGCGGATTTGAGCGGTCCCACAGTTCAAACAATACCGGGGGGGTGCCGGTTGCGGAACCCCGTGTCTCATAAAGCGCGAAGTTGCGACGTGATCGCGGCGGCTATCGCCTCAGGCGTCGTTTCGGGACGAAACAGGCTCCGCACGCGACCATCGGGGCCGACGAAATATATGAAGGAGGAATGGTCCATCAGGTAGTCGCTCGAATCACGCGGCCTGACCTTGGCGTAGTACACGCGATACGCGCGGGCGGCCTGGGCCACCTGCTCCGCGCTTCCGGTCAGGCCGACCATCCGCGGATGGAATCGGGAGACGTAGTCCGCCATGGCCGCCGGCGTATCGCGCTCGGGGTCGATGGTGATGAAGACCGGCGTGACCCGCTCGCCGGCGGGGCCCATGGCATCGAGCGCGGCGGCGATCGTGCCGAGCTCGGTCGGGCAGACATCCGGGCAATAAGTGAAGCCGAAATAGACCAGCATCGGACGGCCGGCGAAGTCGCGTTCCGTCACGGTGCGCCCGGTCTGGTCCACCAGCGTGAAGGGCCCGCCCAGCGCCACCCCCTGTGCGAGCTGGATGCCGCCGGCCGAGGGCGCGGGCATCTCCGTCCCGGTGAGCGAGGCGATCCGCCGCAGGAACGCGTCGGCAACGGATTCGCCCGTGGCGCGGCCGAACCAGGCGAGCGCCCAGAGACCGCCCAGCAGAAGGACGAGCAGGACCGACAGGACGCGGATGGTACGTATCATGGCGGGGAGATAGGCAGCGGGCGGCGCCCGCGGCAAGGTCCCGCGGCGGCCTGCCGGGCGGCGCACCGCGCGCGGGGCCGCGCGGCGAGG
>NZ_JACADR010000528.1 GCF_016106005.1 Roseomonas rosulenta | reverse complement strand
GGCGGAATTTATGGGATGGCCCGCCCCTCTTTCCTGCCGCGTTAGGCTGGCAGGCCAGCAGAGGGATGGGAGTTGGAGCGATGCACATCACGGTTCTTGGGATCGACCTGGGCAAGAACAGCTGCAGCGTGGTGGGGCTGGACGGGAGCGGGCGGGTGATCCTGCGCCGGCGGCTGCCGCGGCAGGGCGTCGTGAAGCTCGCGGCAGGACTGCCGAGTTGCGTGATGGCGATGGAGGCGTGCTGCGGCGCGCATCATCTCGGCCGCACGCTGCGGGAGCAGGGCCACACGGTCCGGCTGATGTCGCCCGAATACGTCCAGCCCTATGTGAAGGCCCAGAAGAATGATGACCGGGATGCGGAGGCGATCGCCGAGGCTGCGACGCGGCCGACGATGCGGTTCGTCGAGCTGAAGAGCGAGACGCAGCTGGACATGCAGAGCCTCCACCGCGCGCGCGACAGGCTGGTGGGGGAGCGGACGGCGCTGATCAACCAGCTGCGGGCCTTCCTGCTCGAGCGCGGGATCGCCGTCGCCCAGGGACGGCGCAAGCTGGAACTGCACCTCCAGACGCTGCTGGCCGCAGAGCAGGTCACGCTGAGCCCCCGGACCCGGCGGCTGATCGAGGACATGTGCGCCGAGTGGCAGGCACTCGACCGCCGCATCCTGGCCTTCGATGAGGAGTTTGCGGAACAGGCTCGTTCGGATGAGACGGCGCGGCTGCTGACAACGATCCCCGGCATCGGGCCGCTGAACGCGACGGCCCTGGTGGCCGCGATGAGCAAGGCGGAGACCTTCGGGCGTGCTCGTGACTTGGCAGCTTGGCTGGGCCTTGTACCGAGGCAGGCGACCACCGGCGGCAAACCGAAGCTGCTCGGCATCAGCAAGCGCGGCAACGTCTACCTGCGCAGGATGCTGATCCATGGCGCCCGTGCCGCGCTGCCGATGCTGTCAAAGGGCGAGACACCGCTCGGCGCCTGGCTGCGCAGCCTCCTGGCCAGGGCGCATATGAACACCGTGGTGGTGGCGCTCGCCGCCAAGCTGGCGCGGATCGTCTGCGCGGTGCTGCACAGCGGGAAGCCGTTCGAGGTGCAGGTCGCCAAGGCGGCGTAGAGCACGAGATCGGCCGGCCGCGTTCACCCGGCGCGGGCGGCTGACGAGGTCTGCGGGTGGTGGAACCGAGATGGCCTGACAGTCGAACGGCGTTCCGGAATCCTGGCCACTAAAATGGCGCTCGACGCCGCGGAATTTATGAGGACCGGAACGCGCGGATCTCCATCTTGGCCAGGGCTCCGCCCTGAGACCGGATACGTTGGCGTAGACTGACCAGGCAGGATCGCGAAACCTCTTGCGGACGGGGCGGGCCATACGTTTAGTGGGCC
>NZ_JACADR010000527.1 GCF_016106005.1 Roseomonas rosulenta | reverse complement strand
GCCGGCAGCCGCGCCAGCCGCCGGCCGCCGGCCAGCCGGCCCAGCCGCCCGAACCCACCGGCGCCGAGCCTGTGGCCGAGATCGTCGAACCGCGCTTCGAGGCGCTGCGTGCCTCGGCCGGCGACCCGATCGATGGCGTGCTACGCATCGTCAACGACCTGTTCGTGCAGGTGCAGCGCCTGGCCACCGCGCCGCCCGGCACGGTGCCGGCGCAGGCCGCGGGGCTCGATCCCGGGCAGCGGCTGCAGGCAGAGGCGGCGCGCCAGCCGCTGCCGCTCAGCCGCTGGCTGAATTCCATGGTGGGGGCCACCAACGTCGCGCGTGGCGGCGGTGCGAAGGCGGCGCTGGCGGCCGCGGCGGCGCAGCAGCTCGCCCCCTTCTGCCGCGGGCTCGACCAGCGCTTCCCCTTCAACATCAACGGCGAGGACCTTCCGGTCGACGACTTCATGCGCCTGTTCGGCCCGGGCGGCGTGTTCGACCAGTTCTTCACGCAGAACGTGCGGCAGTATGTCGACACCACCCAGACGCCCTGGCGTCCGATGGCGACCGATGGCCTGCCGCCGCCGATCAGCGCGGCCGACCTGATGCAGTTCCAGCGCGCGGTGGCGATCCGCACGGCCTTCTTTCCGGCGGCATCCTCGCTCGGCCTGCGGTTCGAGCTCGTGCCGCGCGGGATGGATCCGGGCGCGCTTTCGGCCGTGCTCGAGTTCGAGGGCACGCGCACCGAGATCGCCCAGGCCGGCTCAGCGCGGCCGATCGCGCTGTCCTGGCCGGCGCGCGGCAACCTGACGCTGTCCTTCGACCCACCATCCTCGGCGGGACCGCTGGCCTATGACGGCGCCTGGTCTGCCATGCGCCTGGTCATGCGCCGCAACTCCACGCTCGCCGCCGCCGGACCCTCGCGGGAGAGGATGCGGCTGCGCGTGGTGCAGGGGGAACGCAGCATGGATTTCGAGCTCCGTGCGGGCAGCGCCCAGCACCCCTTCGGCCTGCCCGAGCTGGCGCAGTTCCGATGCCCGACCCTCGCCCCCTGATGGGCCTCTACGGCAAGGTGCCGGCGCATGGCGATTTCGTGCGCCGGGGCCTGCCATCGAGCTTCGTCACGCCGTGGGATTCCTGGCTCGCGGCCGGTATCGCCGCGGCGCGCGAACAGCTCGGCGCGCAGTGGGAAGGCGCCTGGGACAGCGCGCCGGCCTGGCGCTTCGCCCTGCCGCCCGGCGCCTGCGGGCCCGATGCGGTGGCCGGCGTGATGCTCCCGAGCCAGGACCAGGTCGGGCGGCGCTTTCCGATCACGCTCGCCGCGCTGCTGCCGCCCGGCGCGCCGCCGCCCGATGCCGAGTGGTTCGACGCGCTGGAGGCGGCCGCGCTGGCCGGCCTCGCCGGGCGCGCCGATGCCGAT
>NZ_JACADR010000526.1 GCF_016106005.1 Roseomonas rosulenta | reverse complement strand
CGCCGACCAGCGCCGCGCCGATGCGCGCGATGCGGCGCGGCGCGGCGGCGCGCGCGCCCGGATTGCGGTTCATGGTCAATGTCCCCTCAGCCGCTGCACGGCGCGCCGTCGCAGTGCCGCGCGCAGCGGCAGCGCGATCAGCAGCGCCCCGCCCAGCATCAGCCCCAGCACCAGCCACGGCCGCGCGCCCAGGTAGTGGTTCGGCCAGAGCCAGAAGGGCAGGGTTCCGACGTCGTAGGTCGGGGCGATTCGGAAGGCATCGAGCGTGCCGCCCGACAGCAGCACCAGGTCGCCCTGTACGCGTGGAATGCGCGCCGGGTCGCGCAGCATCTCGGCGATCGCCTCCACCCCCGACGGGGTCGGCGCGGCCACCGCCACCACCGACCGCCCCGGCGTCAGCGGCGATTCCGCCCCGGCGACGAAGCCGAGCCCTTCGGCCGGCGAGGACAGCAAGGTTGCCGCGCGGGCCCGGTCGGCCGGCGGGGGGCTGCCGGCGACCAGCCGCGCGAAGCCTTCCAGCCGGTGCGGCAGGGCGATGGAGAGCCGCCCGCCATCCTCGATGCGCAGCGGCATTTCGCGCAGCAGCTGCGGCAGCGCCGCCTGCCCGGCCAGCGTGCCGATCACGATCAGGTCGCGCTGCGCCACCTGGGCGAGTTGGGCCGGGCGGACCACGGCAAGCCCCGTGGCCGGCACGCCCACGATGAATGCAAGCCCCCCGATCATGCCGAGGAAGGCGCTGACCTCGACCGGGCCAGGCCGGTCGGGCATCACCACCGCGGTCTCCGACAGGTCCGCGAGGCGCGTGAAGGGGAAGCCCGCGCTCGCCAGGAAGGCGAGGTTCGGCATCGTCGCGAAGCGATGCGCGCGGCTGATGTCGATGGTGCTGACCGGGTCGATCGAGGCCTGCACCTCGGCCGGGATGGCCACGCAGTCGCCGCGGTGCAGCGGGCGCATGTCGAAGCGCAGCTGCAATTCGTTGCGGCCGGATACCAGCCAGGGCGGGATCGGCACCGTGGCCTCGCGCGGGCCGGGCACGGCGCCGGCCTGGCGCAGCAGCCAGGACAGCGGCCAGCTTTCCTGTTCGCGCAGCGGAAGGGCGCGCAGGAAGGTGCCGCTGACCGAGACATCGAGCCGCGAGGTCTGCACGTCCAGCACCGGCCCCGGCGGCGCGCGCAGGCTGAGCGAGAGCGGGAAGCCGTGGCGCCGCCAGGTGGCCAGGTCGGGCGCGGTGCGCAGTGGCACGGTGATCGGCCCCGGCGCGAAGCCCTGCACCTGCAACTCGCCGCGGTCCACCAGCTCGCCCAGCGCCACCGGGCGGTCGGGCGGCAGCCAGCGCGGCGCCTCGTAGGGGCGGCGCTGCGGCGCGCGCGGCGTGCTCACGGTGGCGAGCTGCCCGGACAGCAGCTGCGGCGCCAG
>NZ_JACADR010000525.1 GCF_016106005.1 Roseomonas rosulenta | reverse complement strand
CGCCGCGGCCCCGGCCATGACGCGCAGCGCCGGCTCCGCCAGGTCCAGCAGCACCCCCGGCAGCAGCCCGAACAGCACGGTGAGCCCGGCGGGCACCAGCAATGCCCAGCGCGCAGCGCCGCGGCTCTCCTCCGCCCCCGCCGCGCGCGGCGTGCGCGGCCGCCCGAGGAAGACCAGCCCCCAGAAGCGCACCATCGCCGCCGCCGCCAGCGCGGCCGCCAGCGCGGTCAGCGCCGTCACCGCCGCCACGCCGATCTGGAAGGCCAGGTCGCCCACCCGCCACGCCGCCAGCAGTGCCTGCAACAACAGCCATTCCGAGGCGAAGCCCGACAGCGGCGGCAGTGCAGCCGCCGCCCCCACCCCCACCAGCGCCGCCCAGGCCGTGACCGGCATCCGATTGATCAGCCCCCCCAGCCGGTCGATGGCACGCGAGGCCGCGCCGTGCAGCACCTCGCCTGCCGCCAGGAACAGCAGCGTCTTGAACACCGCATGGTTCAGCACGTGCAGCAGCGCCGCCCCCGCCGCCAGCGCCGCCAGCGCCGGCAGGTCGGCCCCCCGGAAGGCCAGCGCCAGGCCGAGCCCGATCGCCACCAGCCCGATATTCTCGATGGTGGAGCAGGCCAGCAGGGTCTTGGTGTCATCCTCGAGATTCGCCCGCAGCGCGCCGATCACCGCGGAGGCCGCCCCCAGCGCCAGCAGCGGCGCCCCCAGCCAGAAGGGCTGCGCCGGCCCCATCAAGTCGAAGCAGAACCGCGCCACCACATAGAGCGCGACCTTGGTCATCGCCCCCGACATCGCCGCCGAGACATGGCTCGGTGCCGCCGGATGCGCGATCGGCAGCCAGACATGCAGCGGCGCCAGGCCGGCCTTCGACCCCGCGCCGGCCAGCACCAGCGCCAGCACGGCGGCGGCGCGCCAGCCCTCCGGCGGCGCATCGCGCAGCGCCGCGAAGGCGACATCCCCCGCCCCGCCGGCCAGCAGCCCCAGCGCCAGGATCAGCGCCAGCCCGCCGAAGCCCGCGAAGCCCAGGTAGATGCGCGCGGCACGTCGGTTCGCCGCCTGCGCATGGTCATGCGCCACCAGCACCCAGGAGGCGAGGGACATTGCCTCGAACCCCAGCAGCAGGGTGAAGCCGTCCGCCGCCAGCACGCAAAGCGCCATGCCGGCCAGGAAGAGCGGCCAGGGCACCAGCAGCCTGGGTGCGACCGGCCCATGCACCCCGCCCAGCGCGAACAGCGCCGCGCAGGCCGCCGAGAGCCCGACCGGGACCAGGAACCAGGCCGCGAGCGGATCGAGCGCCAGGCGCGCCGGCCCCCAGGGCGGCCCGAAAGGCAGCGCCAGGGTGGTGGGCGCGCCCAGCAGCCCGGCCAGCCCACCCGCCGCCAGCAGCAGCCCCGCCACCGCCACCGCGCCATGCACCGCCCGCGCCCCGGCGG
>NZ_JACADR010000524.1 GCF_016106005.1 Roseomonas rosulenta | reverse complement strand
AGCGCGTGCCAGCCGGCGTCGTCCTCCGGGCGGTCCACCAGCACCACGCGCAGCCCCTCGGGCGCGGCGAGCTCGGCCGCATGCGCGGCGGAGGCGAAGACCCAGCGGCAGCCGGCGCCGGCGATGATCGCCTCGGCGGCGGCGGTGTCGGTCAGGTCGTCGATCGCCATGGGCAGAGCACCGGTCGCGGCGATCGCGAGCCGCACCACGATCCAGTCGGGCGAGTTCGGCGCATGCAGCGCGACTGCCTCGCCCGGCGCCATCCCGGCCGCGATCAGGCCGCCGGCCAGGCGGCGCGCATCGGCCGCGATCTGCGCCGCGGCCACCGGCATGGCGTCATCGCCCTGCATCGCGAGCACGGCCGGCGCCGCGCCGCGCGACTCGAGCGCCGCGATCAGGCGCAGCGGCGTCCAGCACCCCTCATCGGCGCGCGGCATCCTGTCCATGTGTTGCCCCTCGACGCGAAACAGCGCGTGAGTTTCGGGCGGCGATCCGCAGGAATCCAGGCATTACCGACGGCAGGCGGCAAGCCGTCACAAATCATTGCTTCCAAATGCGGCCGCGATGTCCTATCTACCCGTCGTCAGCTTTGTTTTGGTCCTGCTGCGCTCTCCCTGTTCGTCACCGAACGAGCCCCGAGCCCGCCGCCCGCTCCCTACCGAAGATTGATCCGGCGCACGGCTTCGTGCGGCGGCGGCAACACGTTCAGACGGAACATCTCCATGTCCACCGGCACCATCAAGTGGTTCAACGCGACCAAGGGCTACGGCTTCATCCAGCCCGAGGACGGCTCCAAGGACGTCTTCCTCCATATCTCCGACGTCGAGCGTTCGGGCATCGGCACGCCGCAGGAAGGCGACAAGCTCGAATTCGACCTCCAGAAGGGCCAGCAGGGCAAGACCTCGGCCACCAATCTCCGCCGGGCCTGAGCGCCCCGCGACCCGGCCCGCGCCGGGCGGTCCGACCGCCCATGCGGGCCTTGACTGCAACGACCGGTGCGCGCCGCCCGCCAAGGGCGGCGCCGCCCACGAATCAACGAGACATCATTATGCATACCCATGACCAGGCCGCCCGGCACAAGCCGCGCCCGGCCCCGACCACCCCGGCGACGCTCGCCGGCGCCCCCCAGCAGGGTGGGCTCACGCCCGCCGAAATCCGCCGGATCGTCCTCGACATCCTCGGCTGACCCGGCCAAACAGACGGTCCCACAAAACAGGACAGCAGAAAGACACGATGCAAGGCCTGAAGCGCGACGACCACAATTCCCGCCGCGAAGCTGCGGAGAAGGCCCGCAAGGCGATGATGGAGCGCTTCCGCGCCCAGCCCCGCCCGGACGATCCCGTGGTCCAGGAGCGCCTGGCCGCCCAGCGCGCCGTGGCCGAGGCCCGCGAGGCGCGCCGCCTCGCCCGCGAGGCCGAGCGCGCCGCCGCCGCGAAG
>NZ_JACADR010000523.1 GCF_016106005.1 Roseomonas rosulenta | reverse complement strand
GGCCGCGCGCGGCCTGGCGCGGCGCTGGCGGCGGCGGCGGGCGGCGGATCAGGTAGCGTTGCTGCGCCGGCGGCGTGATCATCCAGCGCGCCTGGAGAGTCTCGTCGTCGGGCACGTCCTCGCCAAGCCGCGTCAGGCCCTGGCGGGCGCGGCGCTTGTGTTCCTCGGTCAGGTTCTCCCAGGGGATCGGGCCGGGGGTATAGACCGTCTCGGGGTCGGGATCGGGGTCGGCGGGAACCACGGGGGCGGGCGGCTCCGGCGCGGCGCAGGCGCCCAGGGCCGCGAGCAGCGCCAGCAGCCCGGCGCGGCGGCCGATGACGGGTCCATTCATGCCGCGATCTCCACCATCACCGGGACATGGTCCGAGGCCTGGGCCCAGTCCCGTGCGTCCTTGAGAATCACATGCCGCGCGAGGCCGCCGGCCAAGTCGGGGCTGACCCAGACATGGTCGAGCCGTCGGCCGCGATCCGCCGCGCGCCAGTCCCGCGCGCGATAGGACCACCACGTGTAGAGCTTCTGGTCCGACGGCACGAAGTGGCGCAGCGCGTCGTGCCAGCCGCCAGCCTGCTGCCAGCCGGTCAGCGCCTCGACCTCGACCGGCGTGTGCGACACCACGTCGAGCAACTGCTTGTGCGACCAGACATCGTGCTCGAGCGGGGCGATGTTGAGATCACCCACCAGGATGGCCCGCTTCGCGGGGGTCGCCGCGGACCAGGCGGTGGCTTCCGTCACGAAGTCGAGCTTGTGGCCGAATTTCGGGTTCGCCGCGCGGTCGGGGACGTCGCCGCCCGCGGGGACGTAGAAATTGTGCAACTCGATCGGCCCGCCCGGGGCGTCGATGGTCGCGCCGAGGTGCCGGCAATCGCCCTTGCCGCACCAGTCCGGGTCGTCCTCCCGCAGCAGCAGTGGCCGTCGCGAGAGGATGGCGACGCCGTTATAGCCCTTCATGCCGCGGACGAGGCGGTGCTCGAAGCCGAGGGCGGCGATGCCCTCATGCGGGAAGGCCTCGTCGGGGCATTTGGTTTCCTGCAGGCAGAGGACGTCGGGCTCGAGCGTGGCCAGCAGGTCCTTCAGCAGCGGCAGGCGGAGCCGCACGCTGTTGATGTTCCAGGTGGCGATGCGCAGCGGGGTGCGGGAGGCGACACGGGGCATAAGTTCCGCATACGGCATCTCGCCGCGCGGCGAAATCACCCCTGGCGGCGCAGGGCGACGAGCGCAGGCATTAGGAAGGCCCAGAACAGTGCGACCTGGAAGCCAAGGAGCACCGGGCCGGGCAGCGCGGCATCCGTCGCGGCCCAAAGCAGCGTGACGTTGCGCGTGCCGCCGCCGCAGGCGAAGCCGCGCGGGTCGAGCCCGGCGAGGCGCGCCACGACGCCGGCGATGATCGCCGCGACGGCAAGCCCGGCCGCCAGGCCGGCCGCGACCAGCGCGGCCATGACCGGCT
>NZ_JACADR010000522.1 GCF_016106005.1 Roseomonas rosulenta | reverse complement strand
CCCCCCCCCCCCCCCCCCCCCCCCCCCCCCCCCCCCCCCCCCCCCCCCCCCCCCCCCCCCCCCCCCCCCCCCCCCCCCCCCCCCCCCCCCCCCCCCCCCCCCCCCCCCCCCCCCCGCGCCCTGCGCCGCCTCATCGCAGCCCTCCCGCTGCTGCTGGCCCTGGCCGGTCCGGCAGCGGCCGCGGTGAGTCGGCCGGAGGATCGCCTGCCGGACCCGGCCCTGGAGGCGCGCGCCCAGGAGATCGGGCGCGAGTTGCGCTGCATGGTCTGTCAGAACCAGTCGATCGAGGACAGCGATGCCGACCTGGCGCGCGACCTGCGGCGGATCGTGCGGGAGCGTGTGACGGCGGGGGACGATCCCTCGGCGGTGATGCGCTTCGTCCATGCGCGCTATGGCGACTTCGTTTTGTTGCGCCCGCCCTTCAATCCGGTGACGGCCTTGCTGTGGGCCATGCCGGCGATCGCGCTGGGGGGTGGGCTGGCGGTGATCGTGTTGCGGCGCCGGCGGGCCGTGGCAGGGCTTGATCCCGCCCCGCTGACCGAGGCGGAACGTCGCCGTCTCGCTGACCTGGAGCGTGGCGGCGGCGCATGACCACCTGGATTCCGCTGGTGCTTCTCGCGCTTGCCGCGCTGCTGCCGCTTGGCGCGGCGGTGTTGCGCCCTTCCGCGGCGCGCGGCCGGCGCGAGGCCGATGTCGCGCTGTATCGCGCGCAGCTCGATGAGCTGGACCGCGAGCGTGAGGTCGGGCGTCTGGATGAGGCCGGACATCGCGCCGCGCGCATCGAGGTGCAGCGCCGCCTGATCGCCGCCGCCGACCAGGCCGAGGAAGCGACGACGGCGCGCAGCCCGGCGCTGCTCGTCGCGATCCTGCCGCTGCTGGCGGCGGCGGGGGTCGGCATCTACCTGCTGCGCGGGTCGCCGGGGATGCCGTCGGCGCCCTACGACCTGCGCGCGGCGGCGGCGGCGCGTGATGACCAGGTCCTGGCGACGCTGCGCGACAGGCTGGCCGCGCTCGACCCGCGCAGCGACCAGGCGCGGCAGGGCTGGATCCTGCTGGGCAATGCGGAACGTGGGCGTGGCAATGCGGAAGCCGCGATCGCCGCCTGGACGCGGGCGCTGGATGCGCGCTTCGAGGCCGACCTGGCCGGCGACGTCGCCGAGATGGAGATCGCCCGCGGTGCCCCCGCCGCCGCGGCGCCGTGGCTGACGCGGGCACTGGCGGACCAGCCGGGCGATCCGCGCTTCCGCTTCCTGGCCGGCCTGGTCGAGGCCGAGAGCGGCCGCCCGGCCAATGCGCGGTCGCTCTGGCAGGCGCTTCTGGCGGAGACGCCGCCGGATGCACCCTGGCGCGGGCTGCTGGAACGCCGGCTCAGCGCCCTGCCCTGACCGGCGGGGCGGGCGGGCGCGGCAGCGGCGCCGGTCGCGGCGGCATGGCGGATGCGACGGGCCC
>NZ_JACADR010000521.1 GCF_016106005.1 Roseomonas rosulenta | reverse complement strand
CGGGTGCGGCCGCGCTGCCGGGGCAGACCGGCGACCTGGCGGCGCTGCCCGGCGCGCCGGATGGCGATGCGATGGTCTCGATCGCGATGGTCGAGGGGCAGATGCGCGCCTCCTCCATCACGCGCATGCAGGACCTGGTGGATCGCCACCCCGAGGAAGCGCTCGGCGTGGTGCGCCGCTGGATGACGCCGGAGGGGGCCTGAACCATGGCGGGCACGCTCAGCGGCGCGCAGAAGGCGGCCGCCTTCATGCTGGCCATCGGCGAGGAGCACGCCGCGCGGCTCTTCGCCAAGATGCACGAGGACGAGATCCGCGACATCTCGCAGGCCATGGCCAACCTCGGCACGGTGCATGCCTCCGCGGTCGAGGATCTGTGCCGCGAATTCGCCGAGGGGCTCGGGCAGACCGGCAACCTGGTGGGATCCTGGGAGACCACCGAGCGGATGCTGCTCAAGACGCTGCCGCGCGAGCGCGTGGCGCAGATCATGGAGGAGATCCGCGGCCCCGCCGGTCGCACCATGTGGGACAAGCTCGGCAACGTGAACGAGGCGGTGCTCGCCAACTACCTCAAGAACGAATACCCGCAGACCGTCGCCGTAGTCCTGACCAAGGTGAAGGCCGACCACGCCGCGCGCGTGCTCTCCCTGCTGCCAGAGAGCTTCGCCATGGAAGTCGTGATGCGCATGCTGCGCATGGAGACCGTCCAGAAGGAGGCGCTGGACGGCGTCGAGAAGACGCTGAAGGCCGAGTTCATGTCGAACCTGGCGCGCGCGCAGCGGCGCGACGCGCACGAGATGATGGCCGAGATCTTCAACAACCTCGACCGCCAGTCCGAGACGCGCATCCTCGCCGCGCTCGAGGAACGCAACCGCGACGCCGCCTCGCGCATCCGCGGGCTGATGTTCACCTTCGACGACCTGGCGCGGATGGACGGCGCGGGCGTGCAGGTGCTGATGCGCGCGGTGCCGAAGGAACAGCTGACGCTGGCACTGAAGGGGGCGTCCGAGACGCTGCGCGACCTGTTCATCAAGAACATGAGCGAGCGCGCCGCGAAGATGCTGAAGGAGGACCTGGCCGCGCTCGGCCCCGTCAAGCTGCGCGAGGTGGACGAGGCGCAGGCGGCGATCGTGCTGCTGGCCAAGGACCTCGCGGCGCAGGGCCAGATCCAGATGCAGGACGGGCGCGAGGAGGAGATGGTCTACTGACATGCCCGACAGCTTCGCACCCCTGGCGCAGGAGGCCCGGCGCGCCGATTTCGCGCCCACCTTCCTGATCGCTGCGCTCGACGCCGCGCGGCGCGAGGCGGCGCAGGCCGAGCCCGCACCGGAGTCCGATCCGATCGCAGCGGTGATCGAGGAATCGCGCCGGATGGCCTTCGCCGAGGGCCATGCCGCCGGCCTGCGCGAGGCCGCCGCCGCGGCGCCCACGCAGGCCGCGCGCGCCGCGGCGCTGGCGCT
>NZ_JACADR010000520.1 GCF_016106005.1 Roseomonas rosulenta | reverse complement strand
AAGGACCAGAAAGAACCCAACCCCCCGATCCTCACCAGAACCCCGCCGCGCAGCCGCACCGGCCGGCATCCCCGCGCCCCCGACGGCCTTCAGCACCGCCCCGCAACGCGGTTATTCGAGGCGTCCACCTGGGTCCCGCGCACAGTGGATAGCGCGCGCCTCACGGACACCGCGCGCGACGACCCGCTGCTCGGCATCCTCAGCGGCGCGGAGCCGGGTGCCTGGACCGCGTTCCTCGACACCGAGCTGATGCCCTGACTGGCCGACCACCGGCTGCTCGGCGAGGCGGTGCTGCCCGCCGCGGGCATGGCGGAGATGGCGCTCGCCGCCGCCGCCACGCCTCCATCACCCGATCAAGCGCGCTTCGCAGGGGTCTCTAGAGGAACCAGAGTACTCCCGTACCGTCGATCGCGCTTTCGATGGGCGTGGGAATGTCTGCTCTAGTAAGCCCAGTCCAGGTCACCGATGTGTCAATGGCACCGTTCCCATCGATGTCGGCATGCATGGTGACACCAGTCCAACCCTCCCACCCGGCATTATCGAGCCAAGTGACCGAACTAACGCCCGCACGCCAGCCAAATACCGCCACTTGCTCGCCCGCTTCAAAGTCGGTGACGGTGGACCAGGTGACGTTGCCTCCGCGAGCATCGACGAAGAACGTGTCACTGCCGCTCCCGCCGGTTAGGAAATTAGAACCGGTACCGCCATCTAGAACGTCGTTGCCCGCTCCACCATCAGCGGCGTCATCAGCACCGAACAGAACTATAAAGTCGGCAAAGTCGGTCCCGCGTACCGCTTCCGTGCGGTTTGTTCCAAACCAATAGTACTCTAGCTGGTCTACCGGGCCGGTGTACGTGAGTGCAGGATCCACGAAGTCGAGCCCATCACGGCTCACGGCATAGGTTGGGCCCGGGAACTGATAATCCTGTACCGCGAGGGCGCCGTCGTTCCCTGCGACATCGGTCACTTGAAACTGCAAGCTGCTACTGCCAGCAAGAATCACGTTAGCCCAGGTGAGCTTGTCGGCAACGACGAAGCCCGTCACATCGATCCAGGTGTTCCCCGCGTCTGCGGAGCCGAACAGCCGCTCGTCGGCAGCAAGGCTCTGACTGAGCGTCGCAGTGACGGTTTGTACAGCGACGGCCGTGATGAAGTCGCCATCGATGTTTGTATCATTCGAAATATCAATGCCGAACACGGTAGTCAACGGCGCGGTGGTGTCGATGGTGACCGAGACCACGTTGGAGGTGGCCTCGTTGCCCGCCGCGTCGGCGACGACCGCGCGGTACTGGTAGCTGCCGTCGGCCACGCCCACTTGGGCGGCGGCAGTGGTCGCCCAGTTGCTGCCGCCGTCGGTCGAGACCTCATAGCGCAGGGCCGTCGCGCCCGTCAGGCTGAGATCGAACGTGCTGTCGCGGGTGACGCCGTCGCCGAGAACGCCGGTGTCGTCCAGGTTGGCGAAGGCGAG